>NZ_JBELPZ010000008.1:0-175129 GCF_046000445.1 Flavobacterium rhizosphaerae
ATACATATAAATCAGTAAATAAAGAGAAATCAGAATTGATTATAAAAAAAAGGAGCTGTCCCTTTTGAGACAGCCCCTTTATTTTTATTTTTTATTTTAACATTTGGTACAGTATTTGAAATAATTTTTTATATTTACACTCATAAACACCAGAATGAATAAAAATTACTTTTATATTATCTTAATGTTCTTTTTGTTTTCTGCCGGTATTTCGGCACAGGAAACAAAATACACAGCCTCACCTGTAGCTACTGAAGCTATAGAGGGCCTGAACATTTACCCGAATCCTGTAAATTCGGGCAGGGTGTTTATAACTTCAAAACTTGCCCAAACCAAAGAAGTAGAAATATTTGATGTACTTGGTAAAAGGGTGCTTATGGCAACCCTTAGCGGAAAAGAACTCAATATTTCAGACCTTACGGCAGGTGTTTACATCATAAAAATTAAAGAAGGTGATGCCAGTGCTACACGCAAACTCATTGTAAGATAGCCTTGTTATTGTTAACCTTTCAATAAAATTACCTTAATTTTACTCAAATACAGTTTTATAAAAATTCTATAAGTAGTATATTTGTTGAGAATAAAAACGTATAAAATCAACAAATATGAAAAAACTTTACATTTTAAGTTTAGCCTTAACTTCTGGCTTTACATTTGCTCAAACCCCAATCATTACAGGTATGCTTGATGGTGATTGTACCGGCGGTAATCCTAAAGCAATAGAAATATATGCTGATGGAACTGTAGATTTTTCTCAATACTCAATAGAAAATCAAACAAACGCCAACACTACATGGGGTAACACTTTAAGCCTTGAGTCTTTCGGAACGGTTACAGATGACTATATTTATGTAGTAAATGCTGATGATAACACCGTTTTTTACACTGAGTTTGCTGATATACCTCAATCTCACGTATTATATACCACAAGCGGTTCTGGTGAGCCACAACCTTTAAACATTAACGGTGATGACAGGGTTAGAATAATTGTTACTGCTGACATGACTGTTGTTGACCAATATGGTGAAGAAGGAGTTGACGGTACAGATACAGCTTGGGAGCACCTGGATTCTTGGGCTTATAGAGTTAATGGTACAGAGGCAGCCGGTGCTAACTTTGATGCTACTGACTGGACATTTGGAGGTGTTAGTGCACTTGACGGAGAAGGCCTTTGCCAGGATGGAGCTGCTTTTTCAACACTTGTACCATTTGGCACATACAGCCCTGAAGAAACCACTGCTACACAAAATTTCAACATTAAAGGTCTTAAATTATTCCCTAACCCACTTAATGGCAATATATTAAATGTTACCTCTGCAGCTAACGCAGAAAAAACAGTAGCTATTTATGATATTGTAGGCAAACAGGTTATAAACACTGTTACAACAGGTACAGTTAATGCTTCAAGCCTTAATGCTGGTGTATACATTGTAAAAATTACCGAAAATGGTAAAACTGCAACACGCAAACTTGTTGTAAAATAAAACTTACATCAACACTATATTTTAAAAGCACCGCTATGCCGGTGCTTTTTTTGTACTATTACCTAACAATTTAGAAACATAAAATACACAACTGTCATTATAACTTTTTATACTTTTACACCCTAATAAAAATTTCAATATGAAAAAAATTTACTCTCTATTAGCTGTAGCAGCATTAAGTGCAACGGCTATGAACGCTCAGACAAATTTGGTTGAAAATGGTGACTTTGAAACATGGACAGAAGGCCAGCCTGAAAATTTTTCTCCTTACACCGGTACATCAGGTTCTCCAAGCATAAATAATTTTGTTACTCAGGAAAACACAATAGTACACACAGCTGGTGGCAGCTCACTTAGGCATGAGTCACAAACTTCTACTCAATATATTGAATATGATTATTTAATAGAAGTAACTCCGGGGCACTCATACACTATAAGCTATTGGTACCTTGACAATTCAGACACGGCAAAAACCAGAATTTGGTCGTCATGGATGCAACACGTAGGTGAAGATTATAATTCATTAAGCGATGATGCACAAATATTACGTTATGATGATCAAACCCTTTCATACTCTACAAACAGTGCTGAGTGGGTAAACAAAGTAATTACAATCACCGCTCCTGCCTCAGCTACACACTTCAGGTATCAGGTGCGTACGTACCGCGAAGCTCCGGGTGCCGAAGGCGGATACATTTACTATGATGATTTATCATTTGTAGATAATAGCGTTGCAGGTACTAAAAACAATGAAATTTCAGGCCTTACAATGTACCCTAACCCATTAAACGGTAACGTGCTTAACATTGCCTCTGCTAACAATGCAGAAAAAACAGTTGCTATATATGATATTGTAGGCAAACAGGTACTAAACACGGTAACTACAGGCACTGTTAACGCATCTGCCCTTAATGCCGGTGTATACATTGTAAAAATTACCGAAGGTGGCAAAACAGCTACACGCAAGCTTATTGTAAAATAAGTTACAACAAAAAATATACTTTAAAGCACCGCCGGCGCGGTGCTTTTTTATTTGTAATTTTGCCAAAACATCCGGGATTGATTGCAACGTCAGACATATTTACTATATCCTCTAAAAAAGAGTTTCATAAAGCGGCTTTAAAAGTGTTCCGCTTTCAGTATGAAAACAACAGCATTTACAGGGAGTTTTGTGATTTGCTGCACAAAAATGCACAAAATGTAAAAGCCCTTGAGGATATACCCTTTTTGCCCATACAATTTTTTAAAAGTCACCAAGTACTAAGCAGTGCCGGTCCGGTGGCAGAAACATTTACCAGTAGCGGCACAACAGGAACCATAACCAGCAGACACCTTGTAACCGACCTTAGTTTTTATGAACAGAGTTTCCGCCAGGCATTTTCGCAATTTTATGGAAATATAGAAGATTATGCCGTACTGGCGCTACTCCCCTCCTATCTGGAGCGTGAAGGCTCGTCATTAATCTACATGGTAGACGACCTTATTAAAAGTTCCAATAACCCTGATAGCGGCTTTTACCTGCACAATTATAATGAACTTGCGCAAAAGCTCGTAACGTTAGATAAATCAGGCCAGAATGTATTACTTATAGGCGTAACTTATGCGCTGCTCGACCTGGTTGAAAAACAAAAATTCGCCCTGAAAAATACTATCATTATGGAAACCGGGGGTATGAAAGGCAAACGCAGGGAAATGATTCGCGAAGAATTACATGATGTATTGTGCAATGGCTTTGGGGTTAGCAAAATACATTCAGAATACGGTATGACAGAGCTGCTTAGTCAGGCCTATTCGCTTGGCGATGGTATTTTTGAATGTCCGCCCTGGATGGATATTCTGGTACGCGATCCTGAAGACGCACTTACTTATATAGGGTACGGCAAAACCGGGGGAGTAAATGTAATTGATCTTGCCAATGTAAATTCATGCAGTTTTATTGCCACACAAGATCTTGGCAAAAAATACCCCAATCACACTTTTGAAGTATTAGGCCGTTTTGACAACAGCGATATAAGGGGTTGCAACCTTATGGTGATGTAATTTGATGTAGCCGTGATGTAGCTACAACGTTTTCTTTTTTGTTGTATAGTAGTACATTTACGCAAAACCGAACTACATTTTATCATGCAAAAACTACTTATGCTTGCCACGGCACTCGCTTTGGTGTCATGCGGTAAAAAAGAAGAAAAACAAATAGCACAAACTACACCGCCAAGCCAACCGAACATTATTTACATCATGGCCGATGACCATGCCTTGCAGGCCATAAGCGCTTATGGGCACCCCATAAGTAAACTGGCGCCTACACCAAATATTGACCGTATTGCCAAAAATGGCGCGCTCTTTATTAATAACTTCTGTACCAACTCGCTTTGCGGGCCAAGCCGTGCTACAGTGCTTACGGGGAAATTCAGCCACGTAAACGGTTTCCGGATGAATGGTGAAAAATTTGACGGCAACCAGCCTACCCTGCCCAAATACCTGCAACAGGCCGGCTACCAAACTGCAATAATTGGTAAATGGCACATTTCCGGCTCGCCAACCGGTTTTGATTATGCCGATATTTTAGATGACCAGGGCAAATACTATAACCCGGACTTTATAAAAGATGGCGATACCACCCGTGTAGAAGGTTATGCTACCGATATAATTACTGATAAAAGCCTGGCGTGGCTAAAGGAAAACAGCAAAAAAGGTAAGCCGTTCTTTATGATGGTGCACCACAAGGCACCGCACCGCAACTGGATGCCTCACCTTAAAAATCTGCATTTGTACGATAGCATTACTTTTCCGTTGCCTGATACCTATTTCAGTAAGCATGAAGGGCAATTGGCAGCCCAGCAGCAGTTAATGACTATTTATGAGGACATGTACGAGGGGCACGACCTGAAACTAAGTAAGGCCGAAGGCACAGATGAGCTTGCTGCAAACCCGTGGACAGATGATTTTGACAGGATGACACCGGAGCAGCGCAAAATATGGAACGAGGCCTACCGCCCAAAAAACGATGCTTTTCACCGTATGAACCTGCATGGTAAAGCACTTGCAGAATACAAATACCAACGCTATATGCAGGAATATATGGCAACCATTGCCTCTGTAGACGAGAGTGTGGGCCGTATTTTAGATTATCTTGACGCCAACGGCCTAACTGATAACACCATTGTGGTTTACACATCAGACCAAGGCTTTTATACCGGTGAAAATGGCTGGTTTGACAAGCGTTTTATGTATGACATTAGTATGAAAATGCCGTTAATGATTCAGTATCCCGGTAAAATTGAAAAAGGAATGAAAGTTAACGCACTAACACAAAACCTTGATTTTGCCGCAACATTCCTTGATTATGTGGGTGTGCCGGTACCGGCAGATATGCAGGGTAAATCGTTTAAGCCATTGCTGGATAAAACCATGAAAGACGATGATTTTCGTAATGCGGTATATTACCATTATTATGATTTCCCAGCCTTCCACATGGTAAAAAGGCATTATGGCGTGCGCACCAAACGCTACAAACTTATGCATTTTTATGACGACATAGACAGCTGGGAAATGTATGACCTGAAAGAAGACCCCGAAGAGCAACATAACATTTACAGTGACCCGAAATATGCCGCGCTGCAAAAGCAGCTGCACAAAACACTGGATTCTTTACAAACCGTATATAAAGTTACCGCAAAAGAGTTTGAAACCACCCCTAAAGAAAAGGTAGACAATGCCTATAAAAATTTTGAACGGATGCGTGGTACCCCCATGAAGTAATAAACAAAAAACGGCTGCCAATTGGCAGCCGTTTCGCTTTTTGTACATTTTTACTGCACATTAAGTATATAATAATTCTTTTTGCCTTTTTGTAGCAGTACAAACTGCCCGTTAATAAGGTCTGTTGCTGTAATATTATAATCTTCCTTAACCTTTTCGCGGTTTACAGATATGGCATTTTCTTTGAGTGCCCTTCTCGCTTCGCTGTTAGAAGCTAAAAAGCCGCCTTTGCCACTAAGGGCATCTACAATTCCCAATCCATCTTCAATATCGGCTTTGGTAACCTCAGCCTGTGGCACACCGTCAAACACCTCTAAAAAAGTAGCGCTGTCCAACTGTTTCAGGTCCTCTGCATTAGAGTTGCCAAATAGTATGTTAGAAGCCTTTACGGCATTTTCATAGTCTTCGCGGCTGTGTACAAAAATGGTAACCTCTTCAGCAAGTTTTTTCTGTAAAGCACGCTGGTGGGGAGCCTCTTTATGTTCAGCAATCAGGGCTGTAACCGTAGGTTCATCTAAAAAGGTAAATATTTTAATATACTTCTCCGCATCTTCATCGGTAGTATTCAGCCAAAACTGGTAAAATTTGTATACCGAGGTTTTATCGGCCGTTAGCCACACATTACCTCCTTCAGATTTACCGAATTTAGAGCCGTCTGCCTTAGTAATCAACGGGCAGGTCATGGCAAAAGCTTCTTTTTTCTCTTCTGCATCATTCATCCGGCGGATAAGTTCGGTACCGGTGGTAATATTACCCCACTGGTCACTACCGCCCAGTTGTAACTTAGCGCCATTGTTTTTGTGCAGGTGGTAAAAATCATACCCCTGTATCAACTGGTAGGTAAATTCGGTAAAAGACATACCACTTCCGGCTTCACCGCTAAGGCGTTTTTTAACCGAATCTTTCGCCATCATATAGTTTACCGTAATACGTTTACCTACATCACGGGCAAAGGTTATAAAAGAAAATTCCTTCATCCAGTCGTAGTTATTTACCAAAACCGGAGCATTCTTTTCTGTCGAATCAAAATCAAGAAATTTAGAAAGCACTGCTTTAATACCTTCCACATTTTTGTTCAGCGCTTCTTCATCCAGCAGGTTACGTTCATCGCTTTTACCTGATGGATCGCCAATCATACCGGTAGCACCGCCAATAAGAGCAATGGGTTTATGACCGCTGCGATATAAATGAACCAATATGATAATAGGCACAAGGCTGCCTATGTGCAGGCTGTCAGATGTCGGGTCAAACCCGATATAGGCCGTAGTCATCTCTTTAAGGAGTTGTTCTTCTGTTCCGGGCATCATGTCGTGCACCATGCCCCTCCATTGTAATTCGGCTACAAAATTTTTCATATCAGTTATTTAAATCCGGAGGCAAAAATACTAATTCTTAACTAAAATCATCTTGTAAATACAGGTATTAAATACATAAGGGTACGGTTTAGGCCCTGCTTTTGCTTATATTTGTTTTATGATATTAGTTACAGGCGGAACCGGTATGGTGGGTGGCCACTTGCTACTGAAACTTGCCCAGGGGCCGGTGCCCGTAAGGGCACTTTACCGTACCCGTCAAAATATTGAAAAAACACGAAAGCTTTTTGCCTATTTTGGCAAACAGGAAGCCTTTACTACCATACAATGGGTTGAAGGCGATATAAACAACATACCCTCTCTGGAAGACGCCTTTACACGCATTACCCATGTGTATCACTGCGCTGCCAATGTATCTTTTGACCCTGCCGATGAAGAGTCACTAAGAAAGGTAAATATTGAGGGCACAGCCAATATGGTTAATTGCGCCCTTAACGCAGGGATAGAAAAATTTTGCCATGTAAGCTCTGTAGCCGCTTTGGGTGACCCTATTATTGCCAACGGCATTGTAACCGAAGAAACCGAATGGAACCCCGAAATATACCACAGCGATTACCAGATTACCAAATATGGGGCAGAGATGGAAGTGTGGCGGGGCTGGCAGGAAGGGCTTAAAGTGGTGATAGTAAACCCCGGGCTTATTTTTGGCTATGGCTACTGGAAACAGGGCAGCAGTGCGGTTTTAAAATCGGTTAGCAGGGGGCAGTATTTTTATACCACAGGTACCTGTGGCATTGTAGCAGTAGAAGATGTAACAAATATTATGGTGCAGCTTATGGATAGCGACATAAATGGCGAACGTTACATTGTAGTAGCCGATAACATAAACCTGCACACTATGCTCAGCGTTATTGCCGCAGGTATGGGTAAACACGGGCCGGTTATTTATGCAACAAAACCTATGATGGCCACGGGGTGGCGTATAGACTGGCTGTTGAGTAAATTACTGATGCGCAAAAGGATGCTTACCCGCCACATGGCTAAAACAGCCTACAAAACCGAACACCTGGATAATACAAAAATTAAAAAAGCGCTTAACTACTCTTTTATAGATATGCAGCCTTACCTTAAAGAGGTGGCAGGCGAATACATAAAACAAAAGGGATAAGGTTTTATTTTTTTGATTCCCGTGCCTTTTTTATGGCTGCCATACGGATGCTGTCTATTTTTGCCTTACCGGTACTGGTTACTACAGTATCGGGTTTAGTGGCAATAGCCTTTACAGAATCGTTTACTGACCGTAAAGAATCACGCTTTTGAGAAATACGCTCTAAAACCCGGTCCTCAATTTTTTCATACAACTCCAGGTCTGCTGCATAGTAGTTATTATTCTGGGTAAAGGTGGCGCTGTCTATATCATACTTATGGTAAATATAATATTTAGGGTCTACCTTATTGGTATCCAAAACCCTGGGTGAAAAAGACTGTATGGCCTGCAATATAGAAATATCATACAAAATATCTTCCATTTGCTGCTCGCTTAGTAAATGCTCCGGCTCTTCGCGCTTTTCACTGCACGCTATTGCCAAAACACTTATTGCAAGCAACAAAAGGTTTTTTATACTACCGGTCAAACAATAATCTTTCGCCACAACGAATGTCTTTTACTTTAAAGTTATTATATACCAGCTGCCCGTTTACAAAGGTATGGGTAATTCTCGATTTAAAGTTAACCTGCTCAAAAGGAGACCACCCGCATTTATACAAAATGTTCTCTTTTTTCACATTCCATGGCAGGCCTGGGTTAATAATCACCAAATCGGCATAATAGCCCTCGCGGATAAAGCCCCGGTTTCTCACTTTAAAAAGTTTGGCGGGGTTATGGGCCATTTTTTCCACAATTTTCTCTACCGATATTTTTCCCTGGTGGTGTGCCTCAAACATAGCCACAACAGCATGCTGTACCATAGGGCCGCCCGAGGGTGAACTGGTATAGGGGTTTTTCTTTTCCTCCAGAGTGTGTGGGGCATGGTCTGTAGCAACAACATCTATACGGTCATCAAGCAATGCCTTCCATAAAGCATCACGGTCGGCAGCGGTTTTTACGGCAGGGTTCCACTTTATAAGCGAACCCTTTTTATCATAATCAGCATCTGTAAACCACAGGTGGTGTATACAAACCTCTGCTGTTATCTTTTTTTGCTCCAGCGGAATTTTATTGGTAAACAAATCCAGCTCTTTGGCGGTGCTTATATGAAAAACATGCAGGCGCGCGCCTGTTTTTTTAGCCAGCGCCACAGCACGCGATGAAGAAATATAGCAGGCCTCGGCACTCCGTATTTCGGGGTGAAACTTAACGGGGATATCATCGCCGTATTCTGCCTTATATTTTTCCAGGTTTTGCCTTATGGTAGCTTCATCTTCGCAGTGGGTTGCAATAAGCATTGGGGTGCTGCTAAATATCTTTTCAAGCACAGCCTCATCATCCACCAGCATATTACCGGTAGAAGAGCCTAAAAACAATTTTATGCCAGCAACGTTTTCAGGGTTGGTTTTCATAACCTCTTCCAGGTTATCATTAGTACCGCCCATCATAAAGCTGTAATTGGCATAGGCAGATTGTGCTGCAATCTGGTATTTTTGCTCAAGCAACTCCTGTGTTACGGCATTGGGCACAGTGTTAGGCTGCTCTATAAAAGAGGTTATACCACCGGCAATTGCCGCACGAGATTCGCTTTCTATAGTGCCTTTGTGGGTAAGGCCGGGCTCCCTGAAGTGTACCTGGTCATCTATGGCGCCGGGTATAAGGTAGCTGCCCTCGGCATCAATTATTTTTACATCCGGAAATTTAGGACTTATGCTTTCGGCAATCTCCTTAATAAATTCGTCTTCTATAAAAACATCACCTTCAAAAATAGTCCCCTCATTTACAATCCGGGCATTCTTAATTAATATCCTGTTCATCTATATTTATAGTCGGTTTAGCATTTTTTTTATCCTCAGCGAAATCACGCCAAAAATAGCTTCTTTTATTATAGCATTACTCATTTTAGACTGCCCTTTTGTCCTGTCAGTAAAAATTATAGGCACCTCAACAACATTAAATCCGTTGGCATAAGCACGGTACTTCATTTCTATCTGAAAAGCATACCCTACAAACTTAATACGGTCAAGGTTCAGGCTTTCCAGCACTTTTGTGCGGTAGCACATAAAGCCTGCAGTAGCATCATTTATCTTCATCCCGGTAATCAGCTGCACATATACCGATGCATAATAAGACATCAACACCCTGCTTAGCGGCCAGTTTACCACATTTACCCCTGTTACATAACGGGATCCTATAGCTAAATCTGCGCCTTTATTACAGGCCTCGTACAAAAACTCCAAATCTTTGGGATTGTGCGAAAAATCGGCATCCATCTCAAAGACAAATTCATACTTATGGCGTATAGCCCACTTAAAACCATAAACATAAGCCGTGCCAAGCCCTGCTTTTTTTGTTCTTACTTCTAAAAAAAGCCGGCCCGCATATTCCTCCTGCAGTTCACGCACCCGTTGGGCAGTGCCATCGGGAGAATTATCATCTACTATTAGTATATCAAATGGTGTCTGCAACAAAAAAACAGCCCTTACAATAGCCTCAATATTTTCTATCTCGTTGTATGTAGGGATTATTACTATACCGGCGGCCATGCAATTTAAATTTTCAGGATGCAAAAATAATGTATTTCTAACGTGGTTATATACAATTAAAGTATAATTAATTAAGCCGGGACAAAAAAATGCTAATTTTGCAGTTATGGGAGAAATGGTATTTAACGAACGCCTTACCGGCGGAAAAGACTGGGCAACAATAGTTTTTATACTTTGTTTTGCTGTTATCGCCATAAACAAAGCATTCTCCGAAAACCGTTTTTCTGAGTTTTTGAAACTGGCTTACTCAGATAAATATAACAAAATTTATAAAGAAAGCGGCAATTTAGGCGACAGCTTTACCATATCATTTTTTATAGTACAGGTTATTTCGTTTGGTTTTTTTTGCCAGCTACTGCTTAGTTACTTTAACCTGGCCAGCAAAACCAACTGGGTTACTTTTGCGCGGCTTTCAACCTTTATTGCGGTTTTTATACTGTGTAAATACCTTTTAGAGAAAATAATTGCTACATCTTTTAAAATAGAGGAGTTTAATGAGCAGTTTAACCTGATAAAAGTAAATTACCGCACCTATGCCGCTTTGCTGTTATTACCGGTAAACGTGTTTTTATTTTATAATGATGTTAGCAACATACTAATAATACGTATCATTACAGGGGTTATCATCGGTGGCATCATCGGCTCATACCTTATTTCATTGAGGATTTTCCAAAAATTAATAATTGGCAAAGTTTTCTATTTTATTTTGTATCTTTGCGCACTTGAAATAGCGCCCTATTATTTCCTGTATTATTGGTTTACAAAACGTTAGTTATAAGAAAACACCACCTATGAAAGTGAAAACAATTTTGGTCTCCCAACCAGAGCCTAAAGTAGAAAATTCACCGTACTTTGAAATCCAGAACAAGCTGAAGATTAAGGTTGATTTCAGGCCGTTCATCCATGTTGAGGGTGTGAGCGCAAAAGATGTGAGAGCGCAAAAAATCGATCTTACCAACTACACGGCCATCATCCTTACCAGTAAAAACTCTGTAGATCATTTTTTCAGAGTAGCTGAAGAAATGCGCTTTAAAGTACCTGAAACCCTTAAATATTTTTGCCAGAGCGAGGCTGTTGCCTTTTACCTGCAAAAGTATGTTGTATACCGCAAACGTAAAATATATGTAGGCCAGAAGGAATTTGCAGACCTTTCGCCACTTATTAAAAAATATAAAGACGAAAAGTTTTTATTACCGGCTTCGGACCAGCTGAATGACGATGTACCACAAACACTAAACAGCCTGAAGGTAAACTGGACGCCCGGTATTTTTTACCGCACTGTAATGAGCGACCTTAGCGACCTTAAGGATGTGTATTATGATGTACTGGTGTTTTTTAGCCCTACCGGGATAAAATCATTATTTAAAAACTTTCCTGACTTTAAACAGAACGATACCCGCATAGCGGTATTTGGGAGCACTACCCAAAAAGAAGCGCTGGAAAGCAACCTGCGTATAGATATTATGGCACCCGCCCCGGGGACCCCAAGTATGACTATGGCGCTTGAAAAATATATTAATGAGGTTAACAAAGTAAAATAAAAAAAAGCTGCCCTAACAGGCAGCTTTTTTTGTTTAGTGTATTGAGGTGTGGCCCTCAAACTCATGCTGTAGTTTTATATCGCCTTCTGGCTCGCTTTTAAATGATTTATCGGCCTGATCGCCTGCGGGGCCTTTGGCAATGGTAATACCACCATCAACCATATACAGGGCACCGGTAACATAAGAGGCTTCATCCGATGCTAAAAACAAGTATACATTAGCTACCTCTTCGGGTGTGCCACGTCTGCCCATTAACGTAGCCTGCATGTTTAGTTTTTCCATTTTACCATTCATAGGTCCGGTTTCTTTATGTGTCCAGGCCGTATCAATAGGGCCCGGACCCACTATATTGCAACGCACGCCATAAGCAGCCTGCTCTGCGGCAAGCCCTTTTATAAAGGCAATAATAAACGCTTTGGTACCGCCATAAGCAACATTTTGAGGTATACCCAATACTCCCGCTTCAGACCCTGCTGCAACTATATTACCTTTTGTTTTTTGCAGTTCGGGCAAAGCGGCTTTACTCATCATAAACGTGGTAGTAATATTATTTTCAATCATATAAAAATATGATTCTTCCGAATAGTCCGTTAGTTCATTAGTTTCAACAAAAACCCCGGCGTTATTAATTAAAATATCCAATTTACCATATTCTTTTACGGCCTGTGCCACACAATCTTTTGCTGTTTTAAACTCCCCAACATTGCCCTTAAAGGCTACGGCAGCACCTCCTAATTTTGATATTTCATTAACCACTTCATCTACAGGGTCATCCGGCAGGCCTGCCACCACAATTTTAGCGCCTTCAGCTGCAAATTTCTTGCAAATAGCTTCGCCAATGCCTGTAGCGCCTCCTGTAACTATTGCTACTTTTCCTTCCAGTCGTTTCATAAGTAATAATTTTATAATTAGTAAATGTATCTAACAAGGCTATTAAAATTATAATACATAACTGAAAATCCGTATGTTAATTAGTATTACTTTATGAAACAAAAAAAGCCGCCTTACGGCAGCTGATAGTTGTAAAAAAAAATTACTACTTCTTTTTTAGCACATTAATAAATAATATCAGCCAGGCAATAATAAGCACAAGCCCGCCTATTGGGGTAACCCAGCCTATTTTCTTAAAATCAAAAAAGTTGAGCTGCTCATTTAATGCCAACAGGTAAATTGAGGCCGAAAATAAAATTACCCCCGCTACAACCAATGCCAGTATAACCTTTTTTGTTTTATCGGCCAGTAAGGCGGTAGACCCTATAAATAGCAAAAACAGGGCGTGGTATACCTGGTAGCGCACCCCGGTTTCAAAAGTGGCAACCAGCTCCGGCGTTACAATTTTTTTAAGTCCGTGCGCGCCAAAAGCCCCCAGTATAATACCTGTAAAACCAAAAAAAGCAGCGGTAGCTATTACTTTTCTATTCATTGCTATAATATTAATTTCTGGTAAAATTACAAAAAGCCGGCAGTATTATTTCGCCGGAAGCTTTTAAAAAATATAACATTTCACTAACTTCGTGTTATATTTCAAACCTTATGAGAAACATATTGATCATCGGGGCAGGCCGCTCTTCATCATCACTTATAGAATATTTATTACAAAAATCAGAACAGGAAAACATAACACTTACCATTGGCGACCTCTCTGCCGAGTTAGCAGAGCGCAAATGCCGGGGCCACAAACGTGCCCGGCCCGTAGCATTTGATATTTTTAATGAAACCCAGCGTATAGAAGAAATTAGCAAGGCAGATATTGTAATATCAATGCTGCCGGCACACCTTCATTTTGAGGTGGCTAAAAACTGTGTTGCTTTAAACAAACACATGGTAACGGCAAGCTATATAAGCCCGGCCATGCAGGAGCTGGATAAAGCCGCCCGCGAAAAAGGCTTGGTGTTAATGAATGAAATTGGGCTTGATCCTGGTATAGACCATATGAGCGCCATGAAAGTGATTAATGACATTAGGGATAAAGGCGGAAAGGTTATTTTATTTGAATCGTTTTGTGGGGGGCTGGTAGCGCCGGAAAGTGACACCAACCTTTGGAACTATAAATTTACCTGGAACCCTCGTAATGTAGTACTTGCCGGACAGGGTGGCGCAGCAAAATTTATGCAGGAAGGCAATTATAAATACATACCTTATAACAAACTGTTTCGCCGTACAGAATTTATGGAAGTAGAAGGTTATGGCCGTTTTGAGGGCTATGCTAACCGCGATTCGTTAAAATACCGCAGCGTTTACGGGTTGGATAATGCCCTTACGCTATATCGCGGCACACTGCGCCGCGTGGGCTTTAGCCGGTCCTGGAATATGTTTGTGCAACTGGGCATGACTGATGACAGCTATATAATGGAAGACAGCGAAAACATGAGTTATCGCCAGTTCATCAATGCATTTTTGCCGTACCACCCAACCGATTCCGTAGAACTGAAATTACGCCATATATTAAAAATTGACCAGGATGATATACAATGGGAAAAACTCGTTGAGTTGGACCTTTTTAACCCTGATAAAATTGTAGGCCTGCGCAACGCCACACCGGCACAGATACTTGAAAAAATACTTTCGGATAAATGGTCTTTAAGCCCAGACGATAAGGATATGATTGTAATGTACCATAAAATTGGCTATGAGCTTGATGGTATTAAAAAACAGGTAGATGCCACCATGGTATGCACGGGAGAAGACCAGGTACATACCGCTATGGCAAAAACCGTAGGGCTGCCTGTAGCCATGGCAACACTACATATATTAAACGGTGAAATAACAACCCCCGGTGTGCACCTACCCATAAGCCGTGAGGTATATACCCCCATTTTAAAAGAGCTTAAACAAAACGGCATTATATTTACTGAGCATGAGGTGCCTTATATGGGCTATAATCCCCAAAACGTAAATGGTTGATATAAATTAGCAGGCTACCCTAATGGTAGCCTGCTAATAGTTTAGGGTTAGTTAAATATTATTTTAAATTAGGTGCAGCCCCGCTATACTTAGCAAATGTAATAGCAAAGCTAAAATCGCTGAATATGGTATCATTAACCGAATTTGGCGGGTAAGGTGCTATGGTGCTATACATATGGCAGTTGTAACAGGTAGTGTTTTGCACATAGGTTTCCATAGTAGCATTAGCCACTACATGTGCCCCGCTAACCATTGATGCCGTATTAAGCGGCCTCGGCACAAAAACAGGCTGTGTAAGGTTTTTTTGAGGCTGCTGCGACCATATTACATCTACCAGCTGGTAATACTGCCAAACCGATTCCGGGTAATACTGCTTTATTGAGTTTTGCATCAGGGTATTTATAGGTACCGCATCTACAGGATCTATAGCATTAACCCTTTTTGCCTGTATAGGCACCGGGGCAGCCTGCCCCAGATAAAACGGCGGGGGCGTATTTGGCGTGGCGCTAACAGTTACTACAGAGTCTTTACCAGTAGCCGTTTGTATGGTTACCTGCCGGGGCTGGCAATCATCACTATAAAAGTTATAGCCCGAAGGCGGCGTTGATGATCCGGGCACGTTATCTACCTGTTCAAAAGTGGCCCATACCCATGTGGGCTGGTTTTGGGTTTTATGCAAAATATGCAGCCCCACAAGCGCTACGGTTGTGTTGCGCAACGTATGGGTTGCAGGGTCCAGCACCACTGCCGAAGAAAGTTTATAGCGTTTCCATTTAGGAGACGAAGCATCGGTAACTTCCATCCATGAGGCTTTTAACTCAATGGCGCCCACCGCGCCGTTATATTGCCCCATAGGGAAGTTTATGGGATTACCGTTGCTAACGCTTTCATGCTGTGTGGCGGCATTATAAAACCCATTAGCTACTATATAATCATAATAATCTTTATTGAGCAAAATTTCATACCACACATTGGTGCTGTTTTGCGCACCAAGCCAGCTTGGCTTATTAGAAGGGGCGGCCTGGTTTGGGGTAAAATTAACCTGCTGGTCGCCATTATCTGCTTTTTTACTTATAAAAGTGAGCAGTTTTGTGTGCTTTCTATCCATCAATAAATTCTGAGATTTAAAAAGGCTTTTATACTCATCAGAAACTAAAGTACCCCACGCGGGCGGCGCAGTACCTCCATCAGGAAAAAGCACTTCCCTCGGCATATAGGTTTCCCATTGTACTGGGTTTGTATCGCCGGGGCTGCCAAAACCGGCAGATTCATTTACCGGCCAGTTTAAGGTTATAAACTCCTGCCAGGCAAAACAATCGGCCATAGCCTGGTTATTAAAGCTCAAAAGATCTCCCGGCACTGCATTATTAAAATTGATTTTAACAATATAAGGCGAAGTAGGAGATTTACAATCGCATGATTGGGCACTACTGGTACTAACTGCTGCATAAACATTATTACTGCCTGAAAATTTAGTAACCAAAACAGCAATAACAACTATAATTGCAATTAATACAACTAACAGCCATACAGGCTTTCTATATGAATGTGAAGATTTCATAAGCTGGTGTTTTAATAAATAAAAAAGGGGGCTAATTATAGGTACAGAACCATTATTACTATACCCCCTTTTATTTATTACAGGTTACCCTATGTGAATTGCTACAGTTATACTGCCTATATTATCAGTAAAGCCGGCACCGTAAATTCCGTTAAGGTCATCGTTAATACACAATTCCAGCGCTCCTGAAAGCCCACCGGGTACTCTGGCCCCCATCCCCACTAAAAACACCTCTCCACCTACCCTGCCAACAAGTGCGCCTTCATTGGCACCGGGCAGCGTGTAGCCAGGTTTGGCTTTAATATTAAGAGGGTTCCCGGCAGCATCGTATAAGTTTTTAAACTCCGGGTTGGCAGTCCATAAACCACTTTGGTAAGTAATGGCTACCGGTGTACCGGCAGTAACATTTACCCCGGTGTTTTGCCATTTAATGTTAGCACGCACGATGGTTGGGGCTACATTAAACAAAGCCGGCATGGGAGTGCCTTTATCCTGGCCTTTGTTAGTAACAAAAACAGCACGTGGCCCTATTGCTGTGGCAAGCCCCACATTTACGGTTAAATATAAAGCCTTGTAGGTAGAAGGCTGGCTATTGCCCGGTACGGCATAGCTCACCTCTTTTACATCATTTACAACAGCTGTTATATTAGTGTCATCAAAAGATACTGTGGGGTAAGTAGAAGCATCCCCCGGAGTTACGTTACGGGTATCGCACGTAAGCACCATCTGCAGGTTATTAGCCGACCTGAACAATACCGAAGGCACGTAGGTACTGTTACTAAGCAGCGGTATAGGGTGGTTTACCGGGTTGGGCACAGCAGTGTTATACATGGCCTCAAAATAATCTTTATAAAAAAACTGAAGCGGCTGCGCATACGATGGGCTAAGGTCGCCCACCGCATCATAGCCCTGTGGCTGGCTGGTAGCATCATAGGCGCTTGCTACAATCTGCATTTTAAAGGTAGCCGCCACCTGAGAGCCCCATGCTATATTTTGCCCGCTTATTTTTATATCCTCCACAGTATAAGGATAATTATCTGGCACTTCAAACACGGCATGTAAAATAAAATTACCAGGCAATTTAGCACCACTCTGGTCATTAAGGGTTTCAGAACCCCGTACTATTCTCCAGAACTTAGAAGCAGGAGTTCCATCCGGTGTTTGATAGTTGCTAAAATCCGGCATTTGTATATACAGTCCCGGTGGGTCCGCCAGGGTTACTACCTTAGGGCCTCCGACTGAAGCGCCATTTACAACTTGGTTTACATTGCCACCAATATTAGGGTCACTGTTGCGGTCGCGTTGGCCATACTGGGCATAACACAGTAAATCGTTAAACTGTGACGAAGGCCAGAACGTGTTGCCTGTTTCCCGGTTATTGCGTTGTACAGTAGCCGCTGTGGCAAGGCCTATCTCAGTTTGTAATGTATTTGGCGTACTGGTAAGGTGAATGGCGCCCCCCTGTGTACTGTTAGAAACCGTACCGCTATTCCATTTATTTAGCGGGTTATATACAGGCCCGCCCGTAACCGGATTTGCCGCATTGGGCAAACTTAAATCCTGTATTGTAATTTGTGGTTTGTTAAGTATCTGCTGGTATAGTTGTACCACTCTATCGGGGTTAACCATCCACAGGCTGTTCCAATATTCCGGGTTTTCACAGGTAAAATCTATCCGGGTAATTTTTCCGGCACTGTTACGGGTTACAGCCCATTCACAATATTCATCCTGCCAGCCCCTTGGGCCGTAAGGAAAATAAGGCACCTCCTCCGTTGCAGTACCACATGGGTTGTTTGATATATCCGCCGGATTTTTCATTACCGCAGACATCGCGCCGGTATCGGCCATTTCATTTAGCTGGCTTTGGGTAGCAGTGGGGTAGTTATACGCCAGCCTGCCCGGAAAAGCAGACCAATTTACTGGTATCACAGTACTTGCGGGGTTGTTTTGCACCGGGTTGTAATAATTGGTGGTTGGCGGGGTGTTAGAGGTATTCCAGCGGTTGCTTAGCATGCCCTGTTGGGTAAAGCCATCTAAATTGGCGCTCCACAGGCTGTCCATCTCTGCCTGCTCACTGGTTCCCGCCCCAAAGTCCTTAATGTCGGCCGGAGTCCTGAAATGAAAACCACTGTTTGTGTTTTCAACTGCTGCTGAGCCCATTACCGGCTCACTTTTACTTTTTGTTTCCATAATATTAATAATTTTTAAGTTGGATGTCATAAAACTACTCACATTGTTGCGTTGCCCCATGAGTATTATTACCTGTTTATTAAAAACAGGTAATAATCAACCATTTAGTTATTAAATGAATATTATTACAGCTATTTTTTTGTTTAACAGGTAGCTATTAAAATTTAATGCACGTATTAGTATTAAATTACAATCAAAAATGTATTTTTATAATAAATATGTAACACATGAAAATAAATCAGTTGCAAATTGAAATTGACGGCATTGATAAGGAGATATTACGTTACCTTATGGAAGATGCCCGAAAGCCCATATTGCAGATAGCGGCAAAAATAGGCATATCGGGCGCAGCCATACACCAGCGGCTGCGCAAGCTGGAGCAGGCGGGAGTAATTGCGGGTTCTAAATTTGTGGTAAATCCAAAAGTATTAGGGTACAGCACTATGGCTTTTGTAGGCATTTACCTGGACAAAGCCATAAGCAACCCCGAAGCGGTAAAGGAATTACGAAAAGTGCCAGAGGTTTTAGAGTGCCATTATACCACCGGAAACTGGTCTATACTCATAAAAATACTTTGCCGCGATAATGAACACCTTATGCAGCTGCTCAACAGTAAAATACAGCCTATTAACGGGGTATCGCGTACAGAAACGTTTATATCATTGGATCAACAGATAGAACGACAGATACAGCTTTAACGGTTTAAATAAAAAAAGCCACGCAAATGCATGGCTTAGATATTTTATAATAGTGTCTTAATCTCTGGAACGCCCTCCTAAAATAAGCATGGCATAATATAGTAAGGTGGCAACTGCGCCTATAGCAGCTACTACATAAGTGCGGGCCGCCCATTTAAGCGAATCTTTAGCGCCATCATACTCCTGCGGGGCCAGCATGTTTTTATTTTTTAGCCAGGCCAGCGCACGGTTACTGGCATCATATTCTACGGGAAGGGTAATAACACTGAATAAGGTTGCAGCAGCCATCATTACCAACCCGGCAATGGCAATATACCAACCCACACCGACCTGTGCCATACCCCCCATTATCAGGCCTAAAAATATAAGCATGGGTGCAAACCTTGAAGATACACTTACAACTGGCACCATACTGCTCCTGAATTTCAGCATACTGTAAGCCTGGGCATGCTGCACGGCATGTCCTACCTCATGCGCTGCTACGGCAGCAGCAGCGGCATTGCGCTGGTTGTATACTGCTTCGCTAAGATTAACGGTTTTCTTTGTAGGGTCGTAATGGTCGGTTAAATGGCCGGGGGTAGAAATAACTTTTACATCATAAATACCGTTATCCTGAAGCATTTTAGTAGCTATTTCCGCACCGCTCATCCCATTGCGCAAATGCACTTTAGAGTAATGCTCAAACTTGCTTTTCAGCTTTGCCCCAACAGCATAGCTGGCAATACCAATTATTATGATTAATATATAATATCCTGCAAACATTTTTTTACGTTTTTGATTAACTATTAAACGTATAGCAAAAAGAAAGCCAATCTTATACGACTGGCTTTGGTAATGAAATTATGTCAGTATTGTTACAGGTAACAAACAAGTCAATACATGGTGTTTATGAGCCAAAATGCAAACTGCCCAGGTTTATAATTATTTTAGCATAAAACTGCCCGGTGCCGTTTTCTTTCACTGTATTGTTTATGGCTGCAAATTCTGATTTCCATTTGCCGCCAAAACCCCAGCGGTACCCCGTTACAATGCGCATACCGCTACCTTTGCCCTGCCACACCCCAAACGATGCAGAAGGCCCCACATAAAACATATTATTATACAGGCTCAGGTGCCCGGTATAGGCAGAAGGGTTAAGGTTATTAAAGTCTATAACCCTGCCACGGCTGTAAATATCGGCCTGGTTATACATGTACCCCAGGTCTAAACCACCCGAAACCAGTTTATCTTTCCATCGTAAGGGAATATAATGAATGCGTAAAACAGCCCCGGTTGATATGGTGCGCACACGGTCAGTTTCCGTTTTTTTCTCATTCATGTATGCCGTTTCCCACTCAAAATCCATCAGTACCTTTTCTGATGTGACATTATACCCAATGCCCAGTAAAAATGAGGTGGTATTAAGCTGCGGCAAACCGGAAAACTTAAGGTTTTGGTTAATCTCGGGGCTGGTGTTAGAAGCAACCCCTGCCGAAATTATAAGGCTTGTGCTTTCATAAGCATCTTCCGCGGTTGTTTCTTCAACTGTATTTTCCTGCGCATATCCCGAAACACCGCAGGCAAACAGTAGTGCAGTTACAAAAATTATTTTTTTCATGGTATAAGATATGTTTTAAAACTATACCAAATATAGTACTGCACCCTACCCAAAAATTGTACGATTGGGACAGTATTTTAAATTTTATTAGTAACATAATAAGCAAAAAGAGGGGTGCCGTCAGGCAGCCCTCTTCACAATTATAATTTATAGTTTATCCTACTATGTTAATAATCTTGCCCGGTACTACAATAACCTTTTTAGGCTCCCTGCCGCCAAGTTGCTGTTGGGTACGCTCGTCGGCTAAAATAGTGGCTTCTATATCTTTTACAGCCATATCCATAGGCAGCTCTATTTTAAAACGCATTTTACCGTTAAAGGAAACCGGGTACTCTTTGCTGCTTTCCACCAAATACTCCGGGTTAAACACCGGGAATGGCACCTTGCTGATGCTCGTCTGGTGCCCCAGCCTGTGCCAAAGCTCCTCGGCAATATGTGGCGCATACGGCGCAATGATAACCGCAAGCGGCTCTAATATTACACGCTCATGGCAATTGATGGCGGTAAGCTCATTCACTGCAATCATAAACGATGACACCGAAGTATTAAAAGAGAAATTCTCTATATCATCCTGTACTTTTTTAATGGTACGGTGAAGTATTTTGTACGCCTCTTTACTGGCCGGGTTTGCGGTTACAATAAGCCCGTTATCATCAAAATACAGTTTCCATAATTTTTTAAGGAAGCCGGACACGCCCGTAATACCCGCAGTATTCCATGGTTTGGCCTGCTCTAATGGCCCGAGGAACATTTCATACAGCCTTAGTGTATCGGCACCATAGTCTTCGCAAATAGCATCGGGGTTTACTACGTTATACCAGCTTTTAGACATTTTACCTATGTCAGTTGTTGCATAAAGTTTTCCTTCTGAAACATTAAATGACCATGCGAATGTTGAATCTTGTCGAAGCTTGTCAAAATCTATTTCATATGTTATTGGATCGATTACAATATAAGGAATTCTCTTAGGCGTCTTATCAAATGACCTTCCTACTATTTCTACAGTTACTTGATCAACAGGCTTCTTTTCTAAATGATCTAATACAACCTGTTTTAATCTTTCTTCATCTATTGTATCTTTAAAAAACTCTTCTATATTTGTTGGGCTTACTTCAGACCATTTATGAAAAACATTAACTGGAATTTGAATGTTTTGAGTAAAATCAGACCCAATCACATATATAGCTACAGTATAAACCACATATGGATAGTATGCAACCGTTCCCAATATCATTCCCTGGTTAATCAGCTTTTTAAAAGGTTCCTCACTGTGTACAAAGCCACGGTCTTTTAAAAATTTGTTCCAAAAACGGCTGTACAGCAAATGCCCGGTGGCGTGCTCGCTACCGCCAATGTATAAGTCCACATTCTGCCAGTAGGCCTCATGCGCAGGAGATACAAATGCCTCGCTGTTGTGCGGGTCCATATAGCGCAGCCAGTACCAGCTGCTGCCCGCCCAGCCCGGCATGGTGTTCAATTCTAATGGAAATACCGAAACATTATCAATATTATCATTGCTTACTACTTTGTTTTGGGTAGTATCCCACGCCCACTCACGTGAGTTGCCCAACGGTGGCTGCCCGTCTTCGGTTGGCAGGTATTTTTCCACTTCCGGCAGGCGTATAGGCAAATGCTCTTTGGCAATCATCTGCGGCAGGCCATTTACATAATACACCGGGAACGGCTCGCCCCAGTAACGCTGGCGGCTAAACACGGCATCGCGCAGGCGGTAGTTGGTTTTACCCTTGCCCTGCCCGGCTTCCTCAAGCTTTTCAATAGCTTTTTTGGTAGCCGTTTTATAATCCATCCCATCAAGAAAATCAGAGTTTTTAAGCTTTACGCCGTCTTTACTTCCAAAAGCCTCTTCAGAAATATCAACGCCGTCAAATATATCTTTTATCTCAATGTTAAAATGCTTTGCAAAATCATAGTCGCGCTGGTCGCCCGCAGGTACCGCCATAACAGCGCCTGTACCGTAACCGGCAAGCACATAGTCGCCAATCCAAACCGGCACTGGCTCTTTAGTAAAAGGGTGTTCGACATAGGCACCGGTAAACGCACCTGATATGGTTTTCACATCTGCCATACGGTCGCGCTCACTGCGTTTTGCAGTAGCTTCTATATAGGCTTCTACTTCGGCCTTTTGTTCCGGTGTAGTAATTTTAGCCACCAAATCATGCTCCGGTGCCAGCGTCATAAACGTTACCCCAAAAATAGTATCAGGGCGCGTGGTGAATACTTCTATTACCTCGTCATCATGCCCTTTAACCTTAAAACGTACACTCGCCCCAACCGATTTACCTATCCAGTTGCGCTGGCTTTCTTTAAGCGATTCAGTCCAGTCCAACGTTTCAAGCCCCTGTAACAAGCGCTCAGCATAGGCGCTGATGCGCATGCTCCACTGAGTCATTTTTTTACGGATAACCGGGTGGCCTCCCCTTTCGGAAACACCGTTTACAATTTCATCATTCGCCAATACTGTTCCCAATGCAGGGCACCAGTTCACTTCAGTTTCTGCCAGAAATGTAAGGCGGTATTTAAGCAGCATCTGTTGCTGCGCCTCAGTGCTCCAGCTGTTCCAGTCTCCGGCAGTAAAGGTTT
The DNA here is from genome assembly GCF_046000445.1 of Flavobacterium rhizosphaerae. Taxonomy (NCBI): domain Bacteria; kingdom Pseudomonadati; phylum Bacteroidota; class Flavobacteriia; order Flavobacteriales; family Flavobacteriaceae; genus Flavobacterium; species Flavobacterium rhizosphaerae. Next base: position 23,345 of record NZ_JBELPZ010000008.1, read on the forward strand.
GTATATTGTCATCGCACGCGGCATTAACCCCTGCATTTCCGTTAACTTCAAATTTTTGTACCAGGGTTGCAATATCTTCCGCAGCATTGGTGTCATTATTGTACCAACTGTTAAAGAGCTGAATAAAAATCCACTGTGTCCATTTATAATATTCGGGGTTGCTGGTGCGCACCTCCCTGTCCCAGTCAAAAGAAAAACCAATTTTATCCAACTGCTCACGGTACCGTTTAATATTGGTTTCGGTAGTAATCGCGGGGTGTTGCCCGGTTTGTATAGCATACTGCTCGGCAGGCAGCCCAAAGCTGTCATACCCCTGCGGATGCAGTACATTGTAGCCCTGGTGGCGTTTGTAGCGCGCATAAATATCAGAGGCTATATACCCCAGCGGGTGGCCCACATGCAAGCCCGCCCCGCTTGGGTACGGAAACATGTCGAGCACATAATATTTAGGTTTATCAGATATATCTTCGGCACGAAACGTACCTTCTTCTGCCCAGTATTTTTGCCAGCGGGCCTCAATTTCTTTATGATTATACCTCATAGTAAGCTAAGGGTCTTAGGGTTTGAAAGTTATTAAGAAGCGCAAATTTAAGCTTATTGTACGAATGTAGAAACTTTGGGCGTTATAAACTATGCCGAACAAAATACTTTATTTATTTTTACACCTTAATTCACCATAATATATGGCATCATCTTTTGAAAAATTCCAGCATAGGCGGGTTTTATCATCATATTTCTCGGTAATACTGTGTATTTTTATTGTGCTCACCCTGCTTGGGGCATTGGGCCTTTTTGTAGTTAATACCGGTAAAATATCGGGGTATGTTAAAGAAAATATACCCATGACCGTTTATTTTAAACGCACCACCGATGAAGATGTTATGAAGGCTTTTGGCGAGCGTTTGGGCAAATCTGATTATATAAAGGATTACAAATTTGTTTCTAAAGAAGATGCCGCGCAAAATAACCGCGATATTATGGGCGATTATGAAGAACTGCTGGATGAAAATCCGTTGCAGGATTCATATGACATCCATTTAAAAAGCGATTATGTGCAGGGCGACAGCATTAAGAAAATTGAAATAGACCTGAGGTCTGAAACCGCCATAGGCGATATTACCTATGACAACGTACTGGTTGAGCTTGCTAATGAAAATATCAAGAAAATTTCATATTGGGTATTAATAATAAGCGGCATACTGGCATTAATAGCCATGCTGCTCATTAACAGTGCGCTGCGCCTTTCTATCTATTCACACCGTTTTACCATAAAAACCATGCAGATGGTAGGTGCAACAAAAGCATTTATCCGCAAGCCCTACATCTGGAAAGGTATAAAACTGGGAATTGTTGGGGCATTGCTTTCTATTATTGTGCTGGCTTACCTTATATACCGTTTAGATGAGGTTTTCCCGGCTCTAAACATTTTAAAAGACTGGCAGCCAACAGCCATTGTAATGGCAGGAGTGCTTTTATTTGGTATTGTTATAGCAGCAATAAGCACATTTTTTGCCACACAAAGGTTTTTAAACCTGAGGACGGACGATTTGTATTAAGCCCCAACTTTAAAAACGTTAAACTTTAAACCTGAAACCGGCTATTATGGAAAATAACGAATTAAAAACACATTTTCTTTTTGAAAAGCTCAATTATAAAATACTGCTTATAGGCCTTGCTGTTATTGCACTTGGTTTTATATTAATGAGTGGTGGGGGCAGCGATGACCCTAATGTTTTCAGCGATGCTATTTTTGATTTCAGGAGGATACGCCTTGCGCCAACCGTGGTGCTTATTGGCTTTGGTATTACCATTTATGCCATACTTAAAAACCCACACAACCAAAAAGGAGAAAATTTTCCTGAAGATAAAGAAATCAAAAATTTTAAAAACACCAAATAACCGCTAATGGATCTTATACAGGCTATCATCCTGGCTATTATAGAAGGCCTCACCGAATATCTTCCTGTTTCGTCAACCGCCCACATGATATTTGCCAGTTCTTATTACGGCATACAGGATGACGACTTTGTAAAACTTTTCCAGATCTCCATTCAGCTGGGGGCCATTTTAGCAGTAGTAGTACTGTACTGGCGCAAATTTTTTGACTTTTCCCGTTTTAATTTTTACATTAAACTGGCCTGTGCCGTAGTGCCCGCGCTTATATTAGGTAAACTTTTTGACGATATGATAGACCAGGCGCTTGGGGACCCTATACCTATTGCCATTGTACTTATAGTGGGCGGTGTAATATTGTTATTTATAGAAAACTTTTTTAAAAACCCGGTTGTTTTTAAGGAAGAGGATATTACCATAAAAAAGGCCGTAACCATTGGTTTTTGGCAATGCCTTGCCATGATGCCCGGCACCAGCCGCAGTGCAGCCTCTATAATTGGGGGTATGCAGCAAAAACTAACCCGTGAGGTTGCTGCAGAGTTTTCTTTCTTTTTGGCAGTGCCCACCATGCTGGCAGCAACAGCCTACAGCATTATTTTAAAAGATTACGGCCCTGACGATGCCCCTGTAAAAGGCTATGAATTGCTCATGGAAAATACCGATAAGCTAAAACTGCTTTTAATAGGTAATGTTATAGCCTTTGTTGTGGCCATAATTGCCATTAAAGGTTTTATAGGCCTAATAAAAAAATACGGTTTTAAGCCCTGGGGCTGGTATCGTATTATAGCAGGAACACTATTACTTGCTTATTTTTTAACCTATAACTAATAACGCTTTGCCTGCCCAACCCGAAGAATTTACCGAAGGTAAAATACTACTGATAGATAAGCCGCTTACCTGGAGCTCTTTCCAGGCGGTTAACAAAATAAAATGGAGCCTTAAAAAACACCTGGGGCTAAAAAAAATAAAGGTAGGCCACGCCGGCACGCTGGATCCGTTGGCTACCGGGCTGCTTATTATATGCACCGGCAAGTTTACCAAGCGCATACAGGAGTTACAGGGCATGGTAAAAGAATATACAGGCACTTTTACACTGGGCGCCACAACCCCTTCTTATGACCTGGAAACAGCGGTTGATGCTACTTTTCCAACAGCACATATTACCGAAGAACAACTGCAGGAAACCCTAAAAACTTTTATTGGGGAAATTGACCAGAAACCACCTGTATTTTCTGCTATAAAAAAAGACGGCAAGCGGTTATATGAACATGCCCGCAAAGGCGAAGAAGTAGAAATAGCATATAGAAAAGTTACTGTATATGAGTTTGAACTAACCCGCATTGCCCTGCCCGAAGTAGATTTCAGGGTAGTTTGCAGTAAGGGTACTTACATACGCTCTTTAGCGCATGATTTTGGGCAGGCACTACACAGCGGCGCCCACTTAACTGCGCTCAGGCGTACTAAAATAGGTGATTTTTCCGTTAATGATGCTATAACCCCAACCGCTTTTGAAGAAGAAACCATCCCTTAACCTACTGTGCTGCCTGCTTATTTTTGCAGGCATAAATATCACATACGGCCAGGACAATAAAAAACCGGAAACAATTTTTGTTACAGAATATTCAGCGCAAGATAAGGCCTCACCACAAATATTTTTTACGCAAATCAGCCTTAGTATCCCCTTCAGGAGTAATCCTGCTAAAGACGAAGTTGAAAATTATGACGATACTGAGCCTACCGTGCTGGATTATTTCCTCCCAGATGGCATAGGGCTTAATTATGGCATTGGTATTCACTTCAAATCATGGATAGGCCTTTCTGCCAACACCGGTATAGAGTGGATAGGGAGCGAAAAGCTGGTTTCGGCGCCGGTATATGGGTCTGTAATTTTTATACCACGCTTTTTTGAAGACACCAACCTTTATATGCAGGCAGGCTACGGCTATGCATTTGCACTGGGCCGCGGAAACCTTTCCGGCACATATGCTAAAGCCCGGCTGGGCCTGGCGGGAGAAATGCAGGCACTGTATGTAGAGGTTACCGGCAATAATTTTAATATGCACGGCAAAAGTACTATAGGCAGCTTTAGTATAGGGGTAACCTTGTATGACTTCGGGCTATAAAAACAAGTGTATTACCCTTTTTCTAAACGCCCCTTTATACACTTTAAACTTTTTACATATTAATTGTAGTTTTGCAAAAAAAATTCGGTTATTTATGAAAACCCTTATCGTGCTTTTTTTAAGCCTTAGCAGTTTTGCGCAAAGCAGCATTTTGCAGGATGGCGACCTGCTGTTTATAGATATGGATTGCGGCCCCCTTTGCGATGCTATTGAAGCCGTAACCGATGGGTATAACGGAAAAGATTTTAGCCACATGGGCATGGTATACCACCGTAATGATACATTGTATATAATAGAAGCTGCCGGCACTGCTGTTCGACTCAATACCTTTGATAAGTTTAAGGCTTCTACCACTAAACCAATACTAGTGGGCCGGCTAAAAAAGGAATATAGTCAACTAATACCAAAAGCCATACAATTTGCTCTTTTGCAAATCGGCACTCCGTACGATGATGAATACGTTTATGACAATGGTGCCTATTACTGTTCAGAATTGTTACATGATGCTTTTTTATATGCTAATTTAGGCAGGCCGTTTTTTAATCTTACCCCCATGACGTATAAAGAACCCGGAACAGGCAAGTACTTTCCGGCATGGGTAAACTATTATAAAAAACTTGGCAAACCCATACCAGAAGGTTTACCCGGCTGCAATCCGGGCGGTATATCTAAAAGCGATAAAATTGATATTGTAGCAACCCTAAAAAACTGATTATTGCAATAAAGCTGCAATTTCATGCATGGTACTAAGTCCTTTATCTTTCAGGTACCACTTTTGCAGGTCGGTTTTAGCCTCATCGGTAACTTTGCCAAATTTTTCTTTTGCCTCATTAATCAGGTTTGTGCCCCCGGCAGGCCTTGGGCCCCATTGGGCAACTGGCTGCAGTGTTTCTTTATTTACAAACACTACAATAGGTATAGAGCGGGCACCGTTGGTAAGGTACTCATCCATCAGTTCCGGGTTTTCGTCACGCAATACCAGTTTAAGATCCAGCTTATGGGTAGCTTCAGACATTAAATGTATAACCGGCACAATTTGAGCGGCATCGCCACACCAGCCTTCGGTAATAACTAATGCTATATACTCCTGCTCCAGGTTTTGGAGTTTTTGCACTATGGTATCGGGCATTCCAAGGGTTTTATCCAGGCGGCTCATACGCACATCATTTAATGTGCTGTAATGCGTAAGCAATTCGCTTTGCGCTGGCCCTGTAGAAAGCCCCTGCTCAAGCAGTTCTTTTATATGTGCCCTGTAGCTATTGTAGGTATAGCCGTTTTTAAGGCTCTTTTCTATTATAGATGCTATATCAGTCATAACTTTAAATATCTATTTTTGTGTATATTTTTAATTATTCAAAAATAACGCCATCGCGCAAAAAACTGTAATTTAGTCAGGAAAATAGTAACAAATGAAGTTTTTAGGAAATAGTATAGGTATCACATTTTCAGGTGGGGGTACAAAAGGCATAGCCCATGCCGGGGCGCTTAAATTTTTCAATGAATTGGGTATACAGCCAAAACACCTTGCAGGCACCAGCTCCGGCGCAATTGTAGCTTCATTATATGCCGCAGGCCAATCGCCAGAACAAATACTGGAATTTTTTAAATCTATCTATTTTTTCCACTGGAAACATTTTACCTTCCGCAAGGCCGGCTTTATAGATTCCGGTTCATTTAAAGCCTATTTCAATTCAATATTCAAAGGTGCCACTATTGGCGAAATGCCTTACAGGATGCACATTACCGCAACCGACCTTGTGTCAGGCAAACTGCACATATTTGGTTCTGAAACCAGCATAGTAGATGCCATACTGGCATCATCATCCTTCCCCGGGGTTATATCTCCGCACGAAATAAACGGTAAACTATATGGCGATGGCGGCATTGTTAACCTGTTTCCCAGCGATATATTGCAGGGGAGGTGCGAAACACTTATTGGCATATATGTAAACACCGCCCAAAAAGTAGAAATAAAAGACCTGCGCTCCATAAAATCGGTACTTACACGCGCCTATGAGCTTATCTCAGTTAACAGCAATATGCAGAAATTTGTACTGTGCGACTGGATGATTAACCCGGAAGAGCTGGCTTTATACGGCACTTTTGAAACCAGTAAAATTAAAATGGACGAAATATTTGAGATTGGGTATCAGGCTGCTAAAAAATCGTATGAATCACTAATTATTTAGCCTGCATACACTTAAAAATTCTATGCATTCCCAAAAGTTTTATTATTATATTTGCACCAGTCAAAACCATCCCCTATGAAATATAAAAGGATACTGTTAAAACTGAGCGGTGAAGCGCTAATGGGTGAAAGACAGTACGGAATAGACCCGAAAAGGTTGGAAGAATATGCGGCCGAAATAAAGGAAATTCACAACAAAGGTGTACAAATAGCCATTGTTATTGGCGGAGGGAACATCTTTAGGGGTGTATCCGGTGCCAGTAATGGTATGGACAGGGTACAGGGCGATTATATGGGCATGCTTGCTACCGTTATAAACGGTATGGCTTTACAAGGTGCGCTGGAAGATGCCGGTATGCAAACCCGCCTACAAACCGCACTGGAAATTAAAGCCATAGCAGAACCTTATATTAAACGCAGGGCGGTACGGCATCTGGAAAAAGGCCGTATAGTAATATTTGGCGCCGGAACCGGCAATCCTTATTTTACTACTGACACCGCTGCAGTTTTAAGGGGTGTAGAGGTAGATGCTGATGTGATTTTAAAAGGTACACGTGTAGATGGTATTTATACTGCCGACCCTGAAAAAGACCCATCTGCAGTTAAATATGATACACTTACATTTGAGGATGTACTTAATAAAGGGCTTAATGTTATGGACACCACTGCCTTTACCCTGAGCCAGGAAAATGCATTGCCAATTATTGTTTTTGACATGAACAAGCCCGGTAACCTTGTAAAAGTTTGTGAGGGTGAACTAGTAGGTACAACAGTAAACAATTAATTTTAACTGTAAGATTAAAAACACTATGGAAGAGATTGATTTTATTTTAGACAGCACTAAAGAATCTATGGAGGGGTCACTATCCCACCTGGAAAAGGAATTTCTTAATATACGTGCGGGCAAAGCCAGCCCCGCCATGCTTGGGGGTGTAAAAGTAGATTACTACGGCGCACAAACCCCGCTTTCGCAAGTGGCTAACATCAGTACGCCAGATGCGCGCACACTAACGGTAACCCCTTGGGAAAAAAGTATGCTGCACCCTATAGAAAAAGCTATTATGATAGCCAATATAGGTTTTAACCCCATGAATAACGGCGATAATATTATTATTAACGTACCCGCACTTACCGAAGAAAGAAGGCGTGATTTGGCAAAACAGGCTAAAGCCGAAGCCGAAGATGCCAAAATAGGCGTTAGAAATGCCCGGAAAGATGCCAATACCGAAATTAAAAAACTTGAGAAAGACGGTATGAGCGAAGATGTTTGCAAAAGCGCCGAAGATGAGGTACAGGAACTTACCAACAGCTTTATTAAAAAAATTGATGATTTACTCTCTGTAAAAGAGGCAGAAATCATGAAAGTATAAAAACACTAATCCGCCGCCTGGCGGATTTTTTTGTTTTACTGCTATATTTGCTGAAACAAAACGGAGTAATTTCCGTTGTATGCAAAAAGTTTTTTAATGAGGGTATTAACACTGCTGCTTTTACTTTGTTATGGGGCCATGTGGTCGCAATCGGCTATTACCGTTACCGTAAAAGATGAGCAAACCGGCATGGCATTACCTTTTACAACCATAACGGCAGAAGGCAAAACTTTTATTAGTGATGTAGACGGCAGTGTAACCATTACCGAAAAACTGCATTCTTTTAACGCCAGCTATACCGGGTATAAGCCTAAAACGGTAAAAGTAAAACCCCATGAAAAATATTATACCGTGTTGCTGGAGCCTTATACCGAGCAACTGGAAGAACTGGTTATTACTGCCAACAAAACAGCATCGGCTATTATAAAACAGGCTATAGCCAATAAACCGTTAACCGATCCTACCCAAAAACTCAACAGTTTTAAATACCACACCTATAACAGGCTGGTAGTTACTGCAAACCCCGATTCTATAAGTGGCAAGCTGGACTCTGTTTATGTATATGAAAAAGCAGGCAGGAGGTTCGAAAAAATAGATTCGACCGATTTTAAGTTTAAAAAACTGATAGACCGGCAGCACCTGTACCAAACCGAAAAAATTTCTGAATACAAATTCCTTAAAGGGGTTGAAGTAAAAGAAAATGTGCTGGCCACACGCATGGCAGGCTTTAAACAGCCGCTGTATGAGCTTATAGGGCTTAAACTCCAGTCCTACTCAGTGTATGGTGAGCATATAGACCTGATGGAAAACAAATATGCCGGGCCATTGGCAGGCACAGCCCTTAGTGAGTACAATTATAAAATATTAGACACGGTTACTATAGAAAACCGAAGTGCCTATATGATATATTTCAGCCCTAAAAAATATATAAAAAGGCGCCTTAAAGGCATACTGTACATTGATACCGAAACCTACGGAGTGGCAAAAGCGGTTTTCAGGGCAAAAAATGTACTCGATGTAAATTCTACGCATTATTACAAATATGAGCCCGAACTGCAGTTATGGTTTCCAGACCATAAAATTCTTAAAATAGTAAAAGGCAATAGCAACCGGGATATAACAATACTGGGGGAAACCATAAAATTTGACCCTACGGATGATCAGGAAACCAAAAGGGAAAAAGAACCTTCAGACTACCTGTACCTCCTCTCAGAATCATTTAATTTTGATAAACAATATAACATCCCCGTAACCATAACCAACCCGTCTATAGCTATTGAAATAGATAATGAGGCCATAAACAGGCCCGAAAGCTTCTGGAACCGTTACCGCACTGATACCCTTGACGAACGCAGCATAAAAACCTATGTAGCCCTTGACAGCCTGCTGGCAAAAGAAAAATGGGAAGAGCGGCTTATACTGGGGCGGCATATTATAAACGGCTACCTGCCCGTTGGCCCTGTAGATTTAGACCTGAGACAGATAATAAAATATAACAATTACGAGGGCTTCAGGCTGGGGATTGGGTTTATAACCAACGATAAGCTTGCCCAAACATTCCGCATTAACACATACGGCGTGTATGGCACTAAAGATGGCCAGTTTAAATACAGCCTTGGGGGGGGCATACGTGCACAAAAAGCATCTGAAACATGGATGGGGGGCAGTTATACTGATGATATAAGGGAAATTGGCAGCACCTCTTTTTTAACCGATAAAAAGGTGTTTAAAATTTATGACCCCCGCCCTATAAATGTTTCTACCTTTTACAACCACCAAAGCTGGGAAGTATATGCCGAAACCAAATTTATCCCTAAAACCGAAAGTAAGCTAACCATTACCCGTAGCCGCATCAACCCTAAATTTGATTACACTTTTACGCCCGATGATGTGCACCACAATATATTTAATCTCACAACCGTGGCTATGGCCGTGCAATGGAATCCGTTTAGTGAGTTTATGCTAACCCCGCAGGGCAGGCTGGAATCAGAAAAACATTATCCTAAATTTACTTTTCAGTACACGCGGTCTTTTTCCGGCATATTTGACAGCGATTTTCATTTTGCCAAATTCGATTTTCGTGTAGAAGCCGAAAAAAAATACCTCAACGGGCAAATAAGCACCGGGCTAATACAAACCGGCCTTGCTGCCGGGCAGGTGCCCTTAACACATCTGTACAGCACATCGCCCAACAACCTTGATAAAAACGGTGTATTTGAGCGTATAACTTTTGCCGGTAAAAACAGCTTTGAAACCATGTATTTTAATGAGTTTTTCTCCAGCCGGTACGTTATGGCACAACTAAAACACGGTTTTACACGCTTTACGATATCCAACAGCATAAAACTATCGCCCATGCTGGTAACCCGCTTTGCCTGGGGCGCCATGGATAATAAAGACGATCACCAGGGCCTGGCCTATAATACCCTAGAAAAAGGCTATTATGAAAGCGGCATGGAGTTTAACGAAATATTTAAAGGTCTTGGTTTTTCAGCCTTTTACCGTTATGGCCCTTACCACCTGCCCCAACTCGACAGAAACATATCAGTAAAAATATCGTTTATGATTAAGCTGCTATAAACTTTATAAAATCACTCCGTTATCCTCTTTATTTTTTAGCTTTTTACTACATTTGCAGGCGTTTGGCCCGGCATATCGCAATGCTGCCACAATCATGAAACAAAGCAATAATTTTTTATAGAAATGAAGCATACAAAGGTTAAAGATTTGTTGAACAGTACAAAACCGGTTGATGATGTAACTGTAAAAGGCTGGGTAAGAACATTTAGAAATAACCAGTTCTTAGCCATTAATGACGGATCTGTAATTCATAATATACAGGCAGTGGTAGATTTTGAAAATACCCCTGCCGAAACACTTAAACGCCTTACCCCAAGTGCTGCTGTGTCTATAAAGGGAAACCTTGTAGAAAGCCAGGGTGCGGGACAAAAATTTGAAATACAGGTAAAAGAGCTGGAAGTACTTGGTGACAGCGATGCAGAAGAATACCCTATACAGCTTAAAAACAGGCCCAGCCTTGAGTTTTTAAGGGAAAAAGCCCACCTGCGAGTGCGTACCAATGCTTTTGGCGCCATTATGCGTGTGCGTTCGGTATTGTCTTTTGCCGTACACCAGTATTTTCAGGAAAATGGTTTTGTTTATGTAAACACGCCTATTATTACAGGCAGTGATGCCGAAGGTGCAGGAGAAATGTTCCGCGTTACTTCGTTACCTGCGCAAAACCCACCTGTAACACAAGAGGGTACCGTAAATTATGAAGAAGATTTTTTTGGCAAAGAAACCAACCTTACTGTTTCGGGTCAGCTTGAGGCAGAAACGTATGCCATGGCCTTAGGCCAGGTATATACATTTGGGCCTACCTTTCGTGCAGAAAACAGCAATACCAGCCGCCACCTGGCTGAGTTTTGGATGATTGAGCCTGAAGTGGCGTTTAACGACCTTGATGCGAACATGGACCTTGCAGAGGATTTCATTAAATATGTTATAAAGTATGTAATGGAGCGTTGCGCAGATGACTTGGAGTTTTTAGACAAACGCCTTGCCGATGAAGAAAAGCAAAAACCACAGGCAGAGCGCAGCGGTATGGGGCTTTTGGAAAAACTACAGTTTGTGCTGGAAAATAACTTTAAGCGCGTAAGCTATACCGAGGCTATTGATATTTTAAAAAGCAGCAAACCAAACAAGAATAAGAAATTTCAGTATCTTATAGAGGAGTGGGGTGCCGACCTGCAAAGCGAACACGAGCGTTTTCTTGTAGAAAAGCACTTTAAGAGTCCGGTAATTTTATTTGATTACCCTGCCAAAATCAAAGCCTTTTACATGAGGCTTAATGACGACGGCAAAACCGTACGCGCTATGGACATCCTTTTCCCTGGCATTGGAGAAATTGTAGGCGGTTCACAACGGGAAGAACGCCTGGATGTACTACAGCAAAAAATTGCCGAACTGGGTATTGATGAAAAAGAACTTTGGTGGTACCTTGATACCCGCCGTTTTGGTACGGCAGTACACAGCGGCTTCGGGCTTGGCTTTGAGCGCCTGGTATTGTTTGTAACCGGTATGACCAACATCCGTGATGTAATACCTTTCCCCCGCACACCACAAAACGCAGAGTTTTAAAATATATAAAGCCTCCCGATTGGGAGGCTTTATAATTATGATTGACTAATTTGCTGAGTAATCAAAAATTATACCTCTTTTTAAATTAGTATTAATTTTTTGTAAAACGACATAGTATTTAAAAAGGGTTTTTCGTACATTTATAGTATAAAAGTACGGTATCAAATGCTCAGACAGAATTTACAATTAAAACTATCTCAAAAACTTTCACCGCAGCAAATTCAGCTCATGAAGCTGATTCAATTGCCTACACAGGCTTTTGAACAGCGCCTTAAAGAAGAAATGGTAGAAAACCCTGCACTGGAAAGTGGTAAAGAGGATGAATATGAGCAGGATGAGTATGATACGGCTGACGATTATGACTATGATGATGATTATGATAACGAGCATATTGATGCCGACGAAATTAACATAGACGAATACCTGAGCGACGACGAGATACCCAATTATAAAACGCAGGCCAACAATTATAGCGACGATGATGAAGACCGCACAATGCCTTTTGCGGCTACCATAAGTTTTCACCAAAGCCTTATTGAGCAGTTAAACACTTTTATACTGAACGACAGCGAAAGGGAAATTGCCGAATTTTTGGTAGGCAGTATAGATGATATGGGGTATATACGCCGCAGTATACCAGATATAGTAGATGATATGGCCTTTACACAGGGTATATATACTGATGAACAAACGGTAGAACATGTACTGCACATTATCCACCAGTTAGAGCCGGCAGGTGTAGGCGCACGCGATTTGCAGGAATGCCTTTTACTGCAACTCAAACAAAAAACGCCAACTCCGGCAATAGAAATGGCTACCGATATTATAGAGAACCAGTTTGATGCTTTTACAAAAAAGCACTATGATAAATTGCTTTCTAAATACAATATTAATCAGGATGAGCTGCGTAGCGCTATTGATGAAATAGAAAGGCTTAACCCAAAACCGGGCGGAAGTTATGAAAGTAACAGCAAGCCTATTGAGCATGTAGTACCCGATTTTGCTATTAAAATTGTAGACGGAGAACTGGAGCTTAACCTGAATGGGCGTAATGCGCCTGAACTTCATGTAAGCAAAGACTATCAGGAAATGCTGCAAAGTTATAAAGACACACGCCAAAAATCGGCTCAGCAAAAAGATGCGGTACAGTTCATTAAACAAAAGCTTGACTCTGCCAAATGGTTTATAGATGCCATACGCCAGCGCCAGGAAACGCTTTATGTAACCATGAATGCCATAATGCATTACCAGGAAGAATATTTTCTGGATGGTGACGAAACCAAGCTTAAACCTATGATATTAAAAGATATTGCCGACCTTGTAGGTTTGGATATATCTACCGTATCGCGTGTGGCTAACAGCAAGTATGTAGAAACGCCTTATGGCACCAAACTTATAAAGGAATTTTTTAGCGAGGCCATGAAAAACGATCAGGGCGAGGATGTTTCTACGCTTGAAATAAAAAAAATACTGCAAAACGTTATAGAAGCCGAAGACAAGCAGAAACCTTTACCGGATGATAAACTGGCCGATATATTGAAAGAAAAAGGCTACCCGATTGCGCGGCGTACTATAGCAAAATACCGCGAACAGCTGGATATACCGGTAGCCCGCATGAGAAAGAAAATTTAAGCCATGCAAAAGTTCATACGCCTGTTTTCTTTTATATTTCACCCATTGTTTATACCGGTATATGCTACCCTTTTTTATTTTTTTATAGCAGGCAATTATTATCACCAGTATGAGGTATACCTTCTTTTTGTACAGGTGCTTATACTCACGGTGTTGCTGCCCGTATCTCTTTTTTACCTGTTGCGCTCACTGGGGCTTATTAAAAGCAAGCTTATCCTTAGCCGTAAAGAACGGCGCATACCACTTGTTTTTTATGCCCTCTTGCTTTTTATATTATTAAAACAAAGCTTTACAGATTTGGTAATTCCGGAATTATATTATTTTTTTCTGGGATTACTAATTAGTGTGCTTATTATACTTACGCTGGTTATACTGGGCTTTAAACCCAGTATACACATGATGTATATTGCTGCACTTACCATTTTAATAATAGGCATTTCGGTATATTACCATACCCGTTTTATAAACCTTATTGCCTTTATGGTTTTATGCTGCGGCTTTACGGCCTCATCAAGGCTACAGGCACGCGCACACTCCCTGCCAGAGTTACTACTGGGCACATTGCTGGGCATACTGCCCCAGGTTGTTTTATGGTTTATATGGATGTTTTAATATTTACAATATATAAAACACAAGCCCAAGGTTTAGCGAACTGGCTTTTAGCTGACGGTTTTTATCTGTGTAAGCCTCTTTATAAATAGGTGTAAGAGCATAGTAAGCATAAAAGTTCCAGGTATTCCATCCGGCAGAAATATATGTGCCATATACCCACTTATTCATATTCGGGTCTTTCCTTACTTTAAAGGTACCGCCTGTATCAGGTTCATATTGTGCTTTGTCATACAAAAGATAACTTACCTTAAAGCCCAGGTATACCCTCCAGAATTTATGGCTTATAGAGTCTGAATTACGCCAGCGTAATTCCAGTGGCACCTCAAGGTGGTGCATAACCAATTTATTTTTATCAAAATTGCCTCCAATAGTATAGGTATTGGTACCGTTTATATTTTGCACTATCAAATTGTGCTTTATATTGGTATATGAGTAGCCGGCGCCAAGGGCAATGGCATGGTTTCTTTTCTTGTTTACCGGCATATCACGTAAGAACCCTGTGGTAATACCTGTAGAAAAAGAATACTGCTTATAGTCTTTAGGAGAATTTGCCAGCACATTATAGGTTATTGTGGCATAAAACTGGTCTTCACGGTACAGTGGGTCGGGCACCGGGGCAAGGCTATCAAGCTCTGCCTCCTGCAGTACTACATCAGTTTCCTGTGCCTGCAATGGTACTGAAACCAGCAATAAAAATGTAATGCAAACAACGTAAAAACGCATATACTTTTTTTGATTTTATGCAAAGATGCAAAAGTTTTGGCAATGCCTGCAGTTATCCATCCTTATTTTCATCGGCATTATTACTTAGCAGGTAATGGTAAGGCTTTAGGGCCTGCACATGTTTAAAAACAACATTTACCATACCCAGTATTGGCACTGCTATAATCATCCCTATAATACCCCAAAGCAAACTACCCACTATAACGGCCAGTATGGTTATTAGCGGGTCAAGGTTTACATTATCTCCCACTACATAAGGCTCTAATAAATATGACTCAATAAATTGTGCAACACCAAAGGTTACAATAATACCTATTAATGCGGTAGTATCGCCCCCGCTTAAATAGCCCAAACCAATAGCTATAAAAAAAGCTATAATATTACCTATATACGGTATGATACTCAGCAGGGCAGCCAAAAGGCTTATTACTATAAAATTATTTACACCGGTTACCCCCATACCAATGGCATAGAGTACGGCAAGAAAAATCATGAGTAAAAACTTACCCACAAGGTATTTTTGTGTAACGCCAGATGTTTGTTGTAGTGTTTTCTCCACTTCATCTTTATCCTCGTCTTTAAAAAGCCTGATGAAGAAATTTTTAAACTTTTGCCGGTAATTCAGTAAAAAGAAGGTGTAAATAAGCGTTATCAGATAATTGCCGGTAAAATTATAAATACCGTTAGCAAAATCTATAGCATGCTCACCTACTTTAGTATCGCCTGGCTTTAATGATAACTGCTCTTTTTTAAGCGGGGTTTTTTCAAAAATATAGTCTTTCAGTTGCTCTATCTTGGGCATTATTTTTTCTTCGGCCTTATCCCAGTCGGCTACAAAATTCTGTATTTGCATACCTATAAGGGCGGCAAACCCCAAACTTATTAAAAACAAGAAGAAAACATTGAGCAATGATGTAACTACCCGGTTTATTTTCCACGATTCCATTTTTCTTGCAACGGGAATCATCAGCATAGCCAAAAGAATAGCGGTGGCCAACGGGGCCAAAAGAGGCTTGGCTTTTACTATACCAAGCACCAGGAAATACATCCCTAAAATTACTGCCGCTCCCCGAAAGACAATTTGCTTACCTTTTACCATTTTTATGCGTTTTTATTAAAGATACGCAACAAGCATTATAATCAGGCCGGCTTTATTAAAACTTTAATACCCAGCCTACAGCTTAATTGCCATAGCAGTTACAATAAATTTCAACAAAAAAGAAAAAAAACTCCCGTTATAAACACTTGTTTTTTAATGTTAACTTTGTAGGTTTATAAGGTGTTTTATATAACTTTGTAGTTATTAATAAAATACATTTTTTGAGATGAATATTATAAAAACACTTTCGGTTATAGCTTTTTCAGCATTGGTTTTTACAGGCTGCAAGAATACAGATAAAGACGGCACTATTGCATCGCCCGACAGCGAAATAGTAACCGACAACGCCCAGAATAAAGAAACTGCTGCCAACCTTGAAACCGCTACGTTTAAAATAGACGGCATGATGTGCCCTATGGGTTGTGCTGCCACTATAGAAAACAAGCTTTCGGGACTTGATGGTGTGGCACAGGCTAAAGTAGATTTTGACAATAAACTGGCTACCGTATCTTTTGATGCTAAAAAGCAATCTACAGAAAACCTTGTAAAAACTGTGGAAGATATAGCCGACCACGCCTACACCGTATCAGATGTTAAAACTGTTGAGAAAATATAAGTAACAACCCTTGTTGATACATAAAAAAATGCAGCCCACAAGGCTGCATTTTTTTATTTCCATTTCAGGGTCTCAATAATATTGCGCATATCTTCTTTAATATAACTGGCTGCCGGCATAATAGAATCAAAATTAGGCTTGGCATAAAAATACAATGAACCGGTTACAAAATGGTGTACGCTGTCGGTTAAATAAAACTGTGCATTTGTTGCGGCATTGCCCCCCACCTGAGAAAACATGCCATACACTTTTTTATCCCTGTTAATATATGGTTGTGTGTGTATCTCGTCGGCTTTTATTACGTGCTCATAAGTAAGTTTTTCGGCATCCCTTAATAATTTTTCAAGGTTATTATTTACAGGCTTATACGTCATATAAATAGTAGCCTTCATTTTAGGGTATACAATATCAAGATTGCAGCCTTCTTTTTCTTCCACTTTAGAGAGAGAGTTATAGGCAAAACTATACGGGCAGTCGTTTTTAAAAAGCTGGTAGGTACCCATAGGGTAATCCAATCTTAAATACGCTTCGGGCTTAGGGGTGCTTTCATTACCACATGCGACAAGGGTAAGCACAGTAATTGTAATAAGCAGGTACTTTATGGTTACTTTTTTTACGGTCATTTAAGTGTAAACTTAATTTGTTTTATCCTTCTTTTATCAACTGATTCTACGGTAAAGATATTGCCGTTAAAATTAATTTTTTGTCCTTTTTTAGGAAAATTCCCAGAAAGCTCTAAAATGAACCCTGCCAGGGTTTCGGCCTCTCCCCGCATTTCTTCAAAAACACCTTCTTCAACATCTGTAATACGGTAAAAATCCTTAAGGCTTATCTTACCTTCAAACAAAAAGTTTTTCTCATCTATGCGGCTGTAAATAATATCCTCATCATCAAACTCATCACTTATATCGCCCACAATCTCTTCCAGTATATCCTCCAGAGATATAATTCCGGATGTGCCCCCATATTCATCAACTACCACTGCCAGGTGGTTTTTCATGGTTTGGAATTCCTTAAGCAAATCATCCAGTTTTTTGTTTTCGGGTACAAAAAACGGGTCGCGCATCAGTTTTTGCCATTCAAATTCTTTTTCTTCTATATAGGGTATCAGGTCTTTAATAAACAAAACCCCCACAATACTGTCTATATTCTCTCGGTATATAGGCACGCGGGAAAATCCTTTTTCTACTATTTTAGGAAAAATATCGCTAAAGGTTTCTTCTATATCAAGCGAAAAAATATCAATACGCGGACTCATAACCTGTTTGGCTTCAGTATTGCCAAATGAAACAATACCTTCAAACATTTTTTGCTCTTCAGCCGTGGCATCAGAGTATTGGGCAAGTTCAAGCGCCTGAGAAAGCCTGTCTACTGAAAAATCAGACCTGCGTTTGCCAAATTTTTTATGCAGCCACAGCGTAATCTCCCGCATGGGTATGCTTATAGGGGCAAGCAGCCGGCTTAGTACAAACAACGGCCAGGCCATAGTTATGGCAAAAATACGGTTGTTGCGCCCGGCATATACTTTGGGTACAACCTCACCAAACAACAATATAAGCAAAGTAACAAGGGCTACTTCTGCGGTAAAACGCAAAGCAGGCACACTTATGGCAGAAAAAGAGTTTAAACGGAAAAACAGTAGTATTATAGAGATGTTGATTACTGTATTGGCAATAACTACCGTAGCAAGCAGTTTTTTAGGCTTATTTAAAAGAGAGGCTATAATGCTGCCTTTTCTTGGTGTTGAAGATTTTATTTTTTCAAGGTCATCATCCGTAAGTGAAAAAACAGCTACCTCGGTACCAGACATGAGTGCAGAGAGTGCAAGCAGAAAAATTATTCCTGCAAATCCCAATATAAGGTCGTAATCAATTATAAAATAACTTTCGGGGCCGGGGTCCAAAACTAAGGGTATTACTTAAACAAATAATTAAAAAGGCAGGTCATCATCTTCAGCCGCAGGAATATTCTGCATATCATAACCACTGTTTCTGGCTTGTGGCTCACTGGCTGCTGGTGCATATCCGCCCTGTTTGTTTTCTGTATCTTTTTTAGTGGTTAAAAAGGTAAACTCTGTTACCTGTATTTCGGTAGTATAACGGATAGCGCCGTCTTCGCCCTGCCACTGGCGCGATTTTATACGGCCTTCGGCATAAATTTTATCGCCTTTGCTCAGGTATTTTTCGCAAATCTCGGCGGCTTTATTACGCACTACAAGGTTGTGCCATTCGGTTGAAGTTACTTTTTCGTTGGTTTGTTTATTAATATAAACCTCGTTGGTTGCCAACGGAAAACGGCCAATGCAATTACCCCCTTCAAAATAATGGAGCTTTACATCATCACCCAAATGCCCTACCAATATCACCTTATTTATCGTTCCGTTCATGTACTAACCGTTGTATTTAACCAAATGTAATAAATATAATTATGCCTTCCAATGTTTCTCCATAAAAATGTGGAGTACAATGGGCACCGGAAGCAGCATAGCCTGTTGTAAATCAATACCATTTGGCAAGGTTTGGCCAGTGGTAACCTCCCAAAAATGAATATGCAGTTTTTGGTGAGATAACTTGTGTATCACCGGTTCATCAGTAATACGCTTTATAGTTTGCGGAGCAAAATCAAGCGTGCTTTTTATAAGGGCAATTGTTTGGGCATCATCGGTCTGCACAGGGGTTTCAACCAACGGAAAATCAAAAAGGCCGTGCCATATACCTTTACCGTCTCGGCGGTACATAAGTGTATTACCCAACACATCCTTCACCACCAAATAATTAAAAAACCTGTTGGTTACTTTTTGCTTTTTTAGCTTAACCGGCAGTTGCTGCACCCGCCCTGTAGTAAATGCTACACAGTCAGTATTAAATATGCAGGCTTTACAATCGGGCTTTTTGGGCACGCACTGCAATGCCCCAAACTCCATCATGGCCTGGTTAAAATCTGCTGCTTGCCTTGGTGGTAAAAGAGAGGCTGCCAGCGCCGTAAACTGCTTTTTTGCCCCGGGCGAGGCAATATCTGTATCAACACCATATATACGGGCAAGCACGCGGTAAACATTGCCGTCTACTACCGGCACTGCTTCACCATAACTTATAGAGGCGATAGCAGCGGCAGTATACTCTCCTACCCCTTTGAGTTTTAGGAGGCCTTTATAATCCGGCGGAAAATTCCCGTTAAGGGTATAGGCTATTTCTTTTGCCGTAGCGTGCAGGTTGCGGGCTCGTGAATAATAACCCAGGCCCTGCCATAGCTTAAGCACTTTTTCTTCGGGCGCATCGGCAAGGTCCTGCACGGTTGGAAATGCTTCTATAAAACGTAAAAAATAAGGCATCCCCTGTGCTACACGCGTTTGCTGCAGCATGATTTCTGAAAGCCACACCGGGTACGGATACGTATTTTTTCGCCAGGGCAAATCACGCTTATTGTGTAAAAACCATTGTATTAAAGACTTAGAAAAATTCATAATGCAGTAGAGGTTTGCAAATGTAAAAGTTTATGTTATTAAATTTTAATGCGTTAACATTGAATTATTGTTTTTTTAATTGTTATATTTGCACACTCAAAAAAAATACACAATAATATAAATTTTTAAAAAAATGACGAAAGCAGACATTGTAGCGAAAATTTCTGAAAAGCTTGGACTTGAGAAAGGTGATGTGCAGGCAACAGTTGAGTCTTTTATGGAGGAAGTAAAAAGCTCACTGGAAACCGGAGATAACGTTTACTTAAGGGGTTTTGGAAGTTTCATCATCAAAACACGTGCTGAAAAAACTGGTAGGAATATATCCAAAAATACCACCATTAAAATACCTGCTCACAACATTCCGGCATTTAAGCCAGCCAAAATATTTGTTGACGGCGTTAAAACGAATACCGAAGTTAAAACAAACTAATTATTAACCACAAAATTTTCTACAATTATGCCAAGTGGTAAAAAAAGGAAAAGACATAAGGTAGCTACTCACAAACGTAAAAAGAGAGCAAGAGCAAACCGTCACAAAAAGAAAAAGTAGTGTACAACTACTTTTTCTTTTTTTAAAGTTAAGTTCTTTGAAATTAAAGGGTTCCTGTTTTACATTGCTTAAACACCAAAGCCTGTTTTATAACAGCCTGTGGTTTTAAAATATAAAAAAAGCCGGAAACCTTCAGGTAAATGTATGCCTGTAAATTATTGTTTAATCCATCTGCTTTTAAGCTTTCAGCTAACAGCCAACAGCTAACAGCTAATACCTGTAAACTGTAACTGTAAACTGCAAACTGTAGGCGGATAAAAATGTACAGTGTGAACAAAGAATTGATTATTCGATCTGGTTCTGAAACCGTAGATTTTGCCTTATTAAAAGATGGAAAACTAATAGAATTACATAAGGATAAAGATGAGCAGGATAAGAAAAACCTGTTTAACGTAGGCGATATTTTTATTGCCAAAATACGTAAACCGGTTGCCGGGTTAAATGCGGCTTTTGTAAATGTAGGCTTTGAAAAAGATGCCTTTTTACATTACCATGACCTTGGCCCAAACCTTGCCAGCCTTATGAAATTTATAAAACTTGTAAGCGCAGGTAAATTAAAAGATTACTCCCTTAAAAATTTCCCTTTCGAGAAAGAAATAGACAAAAACGGGGCTATTGGCGATGTACTCAGCTCTAACCAGTCTATACTGGTACAGGTGGTAAAAGAACCAATAAGCACCAAAGGCCCACGCATAAGCAGCGAACTTTCGCTGGCCGGGCGTTATGTGGTGCTGGTGCCTTTTAGCGACCGTATTTCTATATCGCAAAAAATTGAATCGAAAGACGAAAAAGACCGCCTAAAAAGACTGGTACAGTCTATAAGGCCAAAAGGCTTCGGCGTAATTGTGCGCACCGTAGCCGAAGGGAAAAAAGTGGCAGAACTGGATAAAGACCTCCAGAATCTGTTAGACAAATGGGCAGGGATGTGCAAGCGTATCCCCGGTGCCCATCATCCCAGCAAAGTGCTGGGAGAGGTAAACAAAGTGTCTTCTATACTACGTGATGTGTTTAACGACAGCTTTACCGGTATTTATGTAGATGATGAAGACCTGTTTTACCAAACAAAGGACTATCTGCAGGAGATAGCCCCGCAAAAAGCGAATATCGTGAAACTATACCAAAACAGGGATTTGCCTTTATTTGAAAAATATAATATTGAACGGCAAATTAAAACCTCGTTTGGCAAAACAGTATCTATGAGTAAGGGTGCTTACCTTATTATTGAGCACACCGAAGCCATGCATGTTATAGATGTTAACAGCGGCAACCGCTCTAACAAAGCACTTAGCCAGGAAGATACTGCCCTTGAGGTAAACCTTATTGCTGCAGCCGAAGTGGCACGGCAATTACGCCTTAGGGATATGGGCGGTATTATTGTGATTGACTTTATAGATATGGGCAATCCAGAAAACCGCAAAAAGCTCTATGATTTTCTTAAACAGGAAATGAGCGACGATAAAGCAAAACATAAGATCCTGCCTCCGAGTAAATTTGGCCTTGTGCAAATTACACGGCAACGGGTTAGGCCTGAGGTAAACATTAAAACCAGGGAAGAAGACCCCAATAACGGGAATGGCGAAATTGAAGCGCCTATACTGGTAGTAGACCGCATAACGGCCGACCTTGAAAGAATTATCCGCAACCACAAAAAAGTTATGCTTAATGCACATCCTTTTGTAGCTGCATACCTTACAAAGGGTTTTCCATCCCTTCGCGCTAAATGGTATTTAGAGCATAAAAAATGGGTAAAAATTATACCTCGTGACGCTTACACGTATTTAGAATACCATTTTTACGATAGCGCAGGCAAAGCTATCAACGTTTCAGAATAACAAAACCGCCTCAATATTTATTGGGGCGGTTTTTTTGTATCAGTAATGTGCATTTTTGTATAAGGCAGAAATACTATACCCGACATAACTTTGCTTTATAATTTTAAACAATATAAAGTAATGTCAAAAACAATATTTATTACAGGTGCTTCACGCGGTTTTGGTAAACTTTGGGCAGAAGCCTTTTTAAAACGCGGAGACAATGTAGTGGCAACTGCACGTAACCTTAAAGACCTTAATGATTTAGTATCTCAATATGGTAATAACATTTTACCGCTGCAACTGGATGTAAATAACCGTGCTGATAGTTTTGCTGCCATCGCTAAGGCAAAAGCACATTTTGGCACCCTTGATGTAGTGATAAACAATGCCGGATATGGCCTTTTTGGTACCATAGAAGAAACCACCGAAGCCGAAGCCCGTAACCAGTTTGAAACAAATGTATTTGGTTTGCTTTGGATTACCCAGGCGGCTTTACCTATAATGCGCGAACAAGGGCATGGCCACATAATACAGGTAAGCAGCGTATTAGGTATAGTAACATTGCCGTTACTGGGAATATACAACGCCTCTAAATGGGCTGTTGAAGGTATTAGCGAATCGTTGGCGCAGGAAGTAAAGCAGTTCGGCATTAATGTGTCTTTAATTGAACCTAATGGATACAGTACCGACTGGGGCGGTGCAAGCGCTGCACAAAGTGCTCCCATGGAAATTTATGATGGTGTGCGACAGGCATTTTCTGAAACCGGAAGCCAGGAAGGACTTTTTGGTGATCCTGCAGCTACAACAGATGCTGTATTAAAACTTGTTGATGCCGAAAACCCACCATTACGCTTATTTCTTGGTAAACATACGCTTCCCTGGGCAAAACAGGTTTATGAAAGCCGTATTGCAGAATGGGAGGCGTGGAATGATGTAGCTATAGCTGCACATGGAAATTAATTATTAAATTTATAACTTTAGGGCAGTGCCAGCATGTGCAGGCACTGCATACTTTTTTTATGAAACACTACAGCAGCATTATACAACTGAGCCGTGATACCGGCTGCCCGCCACCTGAAAACCCCCTGTTAGGCCTTATACTATGCGAAAGGCTAAAGGGTTGTAAAATAGGCGAAGGGGCTTTTACATCTGACTTTTATACTATTATGTTTAAAAAATGGAAAGCAGGAGTTATTAATTACGGACGTACAAAATATGACCATGAAAACGGATCGCTTTCCTTTATTAAACCTAACCAGATTGTAGAGATAAGGGACTTGGAGCTTGAAGAAAAAGGTTTCATCATTTACATCCATAAGGATTACCTTAACGGGCACAGCCTGCACAATGACATTAAAAAATACGGATTTTTTGACTATGAAGTTAACGAAGCGTTGCACCTGACGCCTCGTGAAGAAGATATTATCTGGGAATTGTATTTTAAAATTGAGAATGAAAACAATGGCACACAGGATGAATACAGCCGCGATATAATCCTTACCCATATAGATTCCATACTAAATTATTCTCAACGGTTTTACAAACGGCAATTTATAAACCGTAGTGAACTTTCAGGCGTTACAGTATCTAAGTTTAACAGCCTGCTTACATCGTATCTGGACACAGGCCTTTTGCAAACTAATGGGCTACCTACTGTAAAAGCAATGGCTGATGCACTTGCTACTTCTACGCGCTACCTTAGTGACCTGCTTCGGCAGGAGACCGGGAAAACCGCCTTAGAGCTTATCCATATATTTTTGATTGGCGAAGCTAAAAACCTGTTACAGGAACCTCAAAAAACAGTTGCAGAAACCGCTTACCGCCTGGGGTTTGAAAATCCGCCCTATTTTTCGAGGCTGTTTAAAAAAGAAACCGGTTTTAGCCCGGTGGAATATCGTAAACAGTTTTTGAATTAGCCTAAAAAGTACAGCTTTATACAATTAATAGGGTAATTTTTAGAAAGACCGCTGTCAAAGTATCAGAATAACAAAACCGCCTCAATAAATTATTGGGGCGGTTTTTTTGTGTAATCATCTTATAAATTATTATTTTTACTTAAACCAACCTATTTGATTATAATGCTGAATTTTAATTTACCCGATGAACTATCTAATATAGAATTTAACAATACTGACGATATTAATATTCTAATTGGTGAAAATGGAAGCGGTAAAAGCACACTTCTATCTGATATTCTAAAACATTATTCATATAACAATATCCCTGTTATTGCAATAGCCAATACAATCCACGACAAATTTAACTTTAAGAGCAATAAAGCTTATATTTTAAAATCAAATCGAGGAAGATCTTTAGTTAAGAATATATTTCATCAATCACTTGTCAATTTTAATGAAAAAGACACCCGACACTCTAGGACTATTGCCAATATACTTGATTATGTAGGCTACTCGCCACGTGTAGGATTTAAAATTACTTTTGTTTTGAAAAATATGCGAAATGAAAATATTTTGAATCAGTTATCCAATGAAGAACTTGATATTTACCGTTTTATTATAAATAGATATTTTACAAGACAGTTAGAGAGCGAAGTTATTTGGATAGATTTTTCTCAAAAGAATTTTTATGATATAGTAGATTTATATTTCCTCAACATTTTTAAATTCTATAAAAAATTCAAAGAAATTAACCTTGTTAGAGAAATTAATTTTTATTTTGAAAAAAATCAAAAATCTATACCATTATACGGTGCTAGTTCAGGTGAGTTAACTGTTATAAGTATATTAATTTACATTTCTTCAGTAATACAAAGTAATTATATAATAATTGTTGATGAACCTGAAAATAGTCTCCATCCTAAATGGCAGTCAGATTATACTAAAAAGCTTTTAGAATTATTTTATTTATATAATCCTAAAATTGTCCTTGCTACACATTCTCCAATAATTATTAGTGGCTCTGAAAGTAATTTCCCTCAAACTAAAACATTTAAGTCAAATGGTGAAATGTTTGAACTTCAAAAAAAAGAACCTTTAAATATTGAAGAAATTTTATTTAGATATTTCAATGTCGCAACACCAGAAAATAGGTTTTTATCTGAGCATTTAATAAGATATTTAAATCTTCTCTCTAATGAAAAAATGGATATTGAAAACTTCGAAATTATAATCAATAGAATTATAAGAGATTGTTTTGATGAAAATCAAAAAAGAGTTTTAGAAGAAATTAAAGCTGTTGGTCGTCAAATTATTAATGCGGAAAGTAATGAGTTTTAAATTAACCGAAAAGGACTTACAAGACATACAACTGGTTAAATGTAAAGATAATTATAACTTATGGAAAGATGACGACTTAGAAGATTTACGTAAACGCATCAAAGATTATTTTTTAGATCTACCTGAGCTAGCATGCTGCTATTGCAATAGAAATTTTAAAGGTGAATTTCGTATGGTCATTGATATTGAGCATATTTTACCTAAAGGAAAATTTAAAGATTTGACGTATGAACCTTTAAATTTGAATATATCTTGCAAAAGATGTAACATGCAATACAAAAATGAAAATACCGACTTTATTATTGATGAAACCGCTATGGGTACTGATTATTTTAAAAGTAATCATTATAAAATTATCCATCCAAATTTAGATACATACTTAAAACATTTAAATTTAAATGTGTATCAATATGGTAAAAATAAGTACACCAAGTATCGAGTTATTGAAAATAGTTCAAAGGGACATTTTACTTACAATTATTTTAACTTAAAGGATTTTGAAATAGAAAATATTAATCGCGCGCAGGGAGGAAATATCATTAATCTATCAGACAAAATTAAGACTCAAATAAGACAAATACTATTTGTATTGCTTACAAAAATTTAATGCGGAATCTATTATTTTTAATTTAAAAATAAATTCTATAATTTTCCATACCTTAGAGTAAATTTCACAGTAGATGAAAAACTTTTCAGAAAGACAGGCAAAGAAGGAACTGGATAAAAAGCAGGGGAAATTTTCTGTAAAAGACCTTACCAAACTTATAAGCAAAGAAGCACTGCTCAAAGCTAAATTTACAGGTAATGAAAAATTATCTGCTTTTTTGGCCGACTTTAAATTGATGTTCGGCATGATTAAAGATTATGCCAAAGGAAATTATAAAAACGTACCCTGGCATATTATATCGGCTATTGGCGCAGCATTGCTCTATGTACTTATACCTATAGATGCCATACCCGATTTTATTCCCGTTGCGGGTTTTTTAGATGATGCCTCGGTATTTGCCTTTTGCCTTAAACTGGCCGGTACTGAAGTAGATAAATACAAAAAGTGGAAACAAGAAAACCCCGACATCACACTTTCTGCCGAATAACACGCTGCCGGGTTGCCCTTCAAAAACGTTTTGAGTAGCTTTGCACGCTTATATGCGTAGCAAACACCCAATATACAACCTTCAGTTTGGCCTGTTGTGCCTTAGCTCACTGCTGTTTTCAGCCAGTTTTAACATGCTGATACCGGAGTTGCCCAATTACCTGAGCAGCCTGGGCGGGGCAGAATATAAAGGGCTTATTATTGCACTGTTTACCCTTACTGCCGGATTGTCAAGGCCGTTTAGCGGCCGCCTTACCGATACTGTAGGGCGTGTGCCTGTTATGGCTTTTGGCAGCACCGTTTGCTTTATATGCGGCTTTTTATACCCTATACTGGGCAGTGTGGCCGGATTTTTATTTTTACGCCTGCTACACGGCTTTTCTACCGGGTTTAAACCCACAGCAACCTCGGCCTATGTAGCCGATGTTGCTCCTAAAGAACGGTGGGGCGAAGCAATGGGCATACACGGGCTGGCGTTTAGCACCGGCATGGCGGTAGGCCCGGCAATAGGCAGCTACATTACCCTGCGCTTTTCTATAGATGTGCTTTTTTATACCTCATCGGCTTTTGCGCTGCTTTCTATCATCATCCTGATGAATATGAAGGAAACACTGGTAAAAAAGCAAAAATTTCATCCAAGATTGCTTAAAATTTCACGGAAGGATATTATAGCGGTAGAGGTTTTACCCGTTGCGTTAATGGTATTTCTGTCTTACGTAGGGTATGGCGCCATACTCACGCTCATACCTGATAAAACCGAACATCTCGGCATTGCCAATAAAGGGCTTTATTTTATGGCCTTTACGATAGCCTCGCTGCTTATACGTTTTGTTGCCGGAAAGGCTTCTGACCGATATGGACGCATCAGGGTAATAAAAACAGGGGTGTTTTTGCTGTTACTTGCACTATTATTTACCGGGTATACCACAACTTTTTACGGGCTTATGGCCAGCGCGGCACTGTATGGTATTGCACAGGGTGTACTCTCTCCGGCGCTTAATGCATGGACGGTAGACATGAGCCATCCGGATCATCGTGGCAAAGCCGTAGCTACTATGTATATGGCATTAGAAGCCGGTATAGGCCTGGGTGCCTTATTTTCGGGCTGGTATTATGCTGATACCATAACACGCATACCCGAAATTATGTATGCTGCCGCTGTAATTGCCCTTGCCGGGCTTGTATTTATGCTTTTTTACAGTAACCGGAGAAAAACGGAAACTGTTACCCCATAATATTATAACCACCATCTACATGGCGTATCTCCCCTGTAATTTTAGAGCCGGGGCGAAACAGGTGTACCACTTCGGCGGCAAGGTCTTGCGGACCTGCATTGCCTAATGGGCTTATTTTGTTTGAAGTATCATAATCCTGTTGGGTAAGGGTGGCATTACCTGCTTTACTACCCATATAGGGCGAAAAGCGTATGGCATTAACGCGGGTACCGTTTTTGCGGCCCAGTTCGTCTGCCAGCTCTATAGTAATGCGTTCTAAAGCCGCTTTGGCAATACTGATGTTGCGGTACGGGTGGAAGGTTACCTTTTGCGCGGCAATATAGCTTAATGAGCAGATGGATGAGCCGGGTTGCAATACCTCATATTTTAACAGGTAGTAGCTTAGGCGTATCAGCGAATAGGCCGATACCTCCATAGTATCGCAAAACTCATTTTTGGTAACTTCTAAAAGTGGTTTTACCTCTTTGCCGCGTATGGTTTTATCCATGGCAATAGCATGAAGGAATCCGTTTAGCTTTATGCCTTTTTCTTTTAACGAACGGGCAAAATCTTCAATATTTTCATCAAGGGTAACATCAAGCACTTCAGTTACGGTATCACTGCCAAGCCCATTGTTTACAGCCTCAATAAAATCATCATGGTTTTTATCTAAAAATGCTTTAGCTTTTTCTGATAAACCCTTATGAAATTGGGTTACCCCCAGGCCGGTACATATAACATTACCGCCATTGGCTTTAACCTGTTTTGCCACATACATGGCCAGTGAATTTTCGTCGGCTATACCGGTTATTAAAAAAGTCTGTCCGTTAAACATATATTGAAAATTGCTTGTTTGTTTTGTTTCACACCACGTGTATAATTTTTGTACAAATTGTGAACGATTTTACCATTTATATAGTGCAGTACCCCAGGTCCACCCGGCACCTACCGCTGCAAAAAGCAACAGGTCACCCGGCTTAAAATCGCCATTTTTATGGGTTTCATCCAGCACTATGGGTATGGTACCGCCTGATGTATTAGCATAGCGGTCCATATTGGTTTTTACCTTTTCAAAAGGCATCCCCACCCTGCGGGCTATCTCCTCAAGTATCCTGATACTGGGCTGGTGCGGAATCATAAAATCTACTGCATCTATCTCAATATTATTGCGTTGCAATATCTCATTTATACATGTTGGCACTACCTCAACAGCAGTGTTATATACTTCTTTACCGTTCATTACAAAGTAATGTTCCCGGTTTTTTATGGTTTCTTCTGAAGTAGGTTTTTCAGAACCTCCGGCCGGGATGGTAAAATGCTCTTTACCGGTACCGTCAGAATGCAGTAATACATCAATAAAACCTTTATCTTCTTCGGTTGCCGATAATACCAGTGCTCCGGCACCATCACCAAAGAAAACCGAATCACGGCGTTCCCAGTCGGTTATGGTACTAAAAGTGTCCGCACCTATAACCAGTACATTTTTATACATGCCCGATTTTATAAACTGTATGCCCACTGTTATGGTATACAGTGCGCCGGAACATACCGCAGAAATATCAAATGCCACGGCTTTTGAAGCCCCTATATTATCCTGAACAAAGCAGGCGCATGATGGCGCAAGCCTGTCTGGAGTAGCCGTTGCTACTATTAAAAGGTCTATATCATTAGCGGTAAGGCCTGCATCTTCAAGAGCCCTGAGCGCTGCCTGAGAGGCAAGGTCACTTGTGGTTTCCCCTGTAGATATTCTCCGCTCACGTATTCCCAACTTGTCATATATCCACTCGTCTGATGAGCCTACTTTTTCAAAAAAACTATTTTTAACAGTATTCTCCGGTGCATAAGAGCCGGTTCCTTTTATAAACACGTTTGGCATACTTCTATTTCTTTTGCTACCGCTGTTTTCAGGCGGTTGTCCGTCAAAAAGTGAAAAGTAAAAGTAACTAAATTTTAATTTAAACCCGATGTATTATTAAAAAAATACACCCCATAATACATATTCTTAAAAATACGGATTACAAAAGCAAATTTTACTCATTCACTATTTCTATTTTCCTGCGTATTTCGTTTCCTGCTTCATCTACCACAGTTATGATATAAGTGCCTGTCTGTGCCTTAACAGGCATTTCGTGGTAGGTTTGCGTAGTGCCCAGATATTCTTTATCCAGGTACCAAAACAGCCGTGCATTGTTTTTAGTATGGGCCGCTTTCATAATAACCGGCTGCACCTGTCCGTTAAAATCTTTGGTGAGGTATATTTTGGCGTTATTATTAGGATAGATAAAATCCATATACACACCGGATGTTTCACTGCAACCTTCTTTAAACGGCGGCAATGTACGGTAGTTTATGTGCAGGCTCTTGTAATACCACTCCATAACCGGGGGCAGCACAAACAAGGTTTGGGTCACCATATTGCCTACTTCTTCGCAACTGCTGTTAACACGGTACATACCTGTAGCATCAAGGTGTATGGCTTTGTGATAAGGGCAACTCAGGGTTTTATTTCCGGTTAAGGGAATCCATTGCCTGCTCACCGGGCAGTTAGGCCCCGCCAAATGGCCGCTTATGGCGCAAACATCTGCTTCCTGCAAATCATTAAGCGGTTTGCTAAACCATTTTTGCCGTGGCAGCAGGTTAAATACATCAAACAATATGGGGGCTGCATTGCCTACCCCGGTTAATGACGGCCTGCCCTCTCCTGAAGCATTGCCTACCCATACCCCAACCACATAATGGGGATTGGTGCCTATGGCCCAGGCATCACGGCCACCAAAACTGGTGCCGGTTTTCCATGCTATTTCACGCGCAGAGTCATAATATTTCCAGGCTTCATCTTCAAGCGGGCGGTTTACTTCTTTTATCGCGTTATAAGTAAGCCAAATGCTTCCGGCACCTATTTGCGGCGCATCAAATACCTCTTTGCCAAAATTGGGTATGGTGGCAGTATCCCAATTGAGTTCTGCAAACTCATTAGTGCGGTATTTTGCCTGGTGGGCGGTAAAATAATTTACCGTGCCGCTATAGCCCGCATAAGTGCGGCAAAGGTCCCAAAGGTTACTCTCGGCGCCGCCCAAAATTAAAGAAAGCCCGTAATGGTCAGGCCTTTGGTTAATATCCCTGAGGCGGTATTTTTGTAACTGATCATAAAAGCGCTGCACCCCAAAATCCCTCAGCATAAGCACTGCGGGTATATTAAGCGAACGCGCCAGGGCTTCACTTGCCGGAACTGCCCCATCATAAGTAGGCTCATAATTTTTTGGGCTAAACCCCGAAATTTGTGTTGGTACATCGGCCAGCAGGGTATTGGGCAACATCTCCCCGGCATCAAGCATTGCAGCATATAAAAATGGCTTTAGTATGCTACCGGTACTGCGGGGTGCGGGTATAATATCCACATCTTTCTGGTGTGCCCTGTCGGTAGGCGAATTGCCCACATAGGCCAGTATATTGTGTGTATGCACATCTACCACCAAAATGGCCAGGTTATAAATCTGTGTTTGGCGATACTCGTTATAATAGCGCGTGGCCACTTGGTTAGCCTGGTATTGCAGGGTAGCCTGTATGGTTGTTTTTATACGCTGCCCTTCTTTGGTTTTAGCTATGTGCTGTAACAGGTGCGGGGCCGTGCGGGGTAACTCAAAAGGTTTTTCGGGCAGGTTTTCTTCAATGCTTAATTCGTATGTAGTTTTATCTATAACTTTATTCTCAAACAGTTTTTTGAGGAGCCTGTTACGCTTGGTGCGCAGTATCTGCTGGTTTTTACCGGGATAGATTAGGCTTGGCGCATTGGGCAGCACCGCAAGGGTAGCGCTCTCTGCCCACGATAGCTGGTGCGGCTGCACCCCGAAATACCGCCACGAAGCCATATCAATCCCTACTACATTGCCGCCAAACGGGGCATGGGCAGCATAGAGTTTTAATATAGCCGTTTTGCTTTCGCGAAGTTCCAGCCGGGTGGCTAAAATCAGCTCAACCAGTTTTTCAAAATAGCTGCGCTTTTGGCCTTTACGGCTCAGGCGGATAACCTGCTGGGTTAGCGTGCTGCCCCCACGCACCACATGCCCGGCCTTACTATTTTGCCGGACAGCCTTTACTATGGCAACCGGATTAAAGCCCGGATGGCTGTAAAAATGTTGATCCTCATAATATACAATGCATTGCCTGAATTTATCCGGAATACTATCAGGCGCCGGGAAACGCCACTGCCCGTCACGGGCAATGCGGGCACCCAGTAAATCACCCTCGGTACTTTCTATCACCGTGCTGTAGGGTGCTTTAAATAAGTACGCGGGCAGGCAGAAATAATACCAAACCAGCAACACGGCAATTATAGCCGATTTGATTTTGTTGCGTTTTATCCATCCTAATATCTTATTTAGTAACTTCATTAATACTTGTAGGATATAGAATATTATAAAGTAATATTCCGGCTATTACGATAGGAGGACCATATATAAATAGATCGTATTTGAATCTCACTATAATATAATTTCTTATTTTGATAGTTAAAATATCACACTTAGATAATTTAAAATAATCCGGCTTAGTTGTTGTAAACATATCATAATCAATCGGATAATGATTATCATACTTAATTAAAATTTTATCATATCTATCCGAAATCTTAGCTATTTCTTTCTCTTTCTCTAAAATAGAATCAAATGTTTTCACCATTCTTAATTTATTATAAAGTTGTCCTATTTCTAATGAGCATTAGTGAAATTTTTCTGACTTAATTGAATATTCTTTAGAAGTTTCAAAATGAGTATAGCTTAGAATTATAATTGATATTGATGTTGTTAAAAAGGCAACATGAGGCTCATACTCTAAGCCGGGGACCTTTATCTTATATGCGCTTAATAAGCCTATAATTATAAGATAAACTGCCAAATATTCTAGAGTTTGACTTGATAATGAGTGCTGAATTTTATTTCTCCTACTCGCCCGAAACCTTGAACCTTTTGTAACCCATAGTTTAAAATTTAATTCAACACCAAAATCCTTTTTTAAATATGGTGCTATAGAATTAAGCCTTTTGATTCTTCGAGCCCTAGCTTTGACCCTAAAATGTTTCTTTATTTTATGTATTACACTCATAGGCAAATGTTACAATTGCTTTTCCACTTTTACCCAACGGCCTTTTGTCCTTGAAAGGAAGCTGTTATCATACATGGCCTCGCATTGTACGCCCGGCAGGTAATAACTGCCCGGATAACTGGCATTAAGCAATATCCTGAAGGTTTTACTCTCACGCCCTTTCAATGAAAAATAAAAGTTGGTACGGTCGTCCCGTATATCAATATAATCGGCTTTATTTTCAGCAAAACTGCCAAAATCAGTAAAGCGCGTATTTACAATTTCCCATCCGGAAGGTACAATCTGCGTAAGCGCCACATTATCTACAAACTCGCCTTTGGTATTGGTAACAGTAACTTCGGCAACAAACTCGGTACCCTGGGCAAGGCTACCGGGGTCAATAGTTTTACCTGCCCTGTCTTTAAACACTATGTTGGTTTTTAGCCCCCGTTCAGCGGTTTGTTCCTGCCCTACAGGCAATACGCCACTGTAAACCACTTTTACATACAGGGCGGCATCGTTTTTATTTTGCAATGCTATACTGTTTTTTTCGCCTATTTGCAGTTCCCTGTCGGCAAAAGCCTTTTGGGTCTGTATATTCTGGTTTTTACCCTTATTGGTAAACGATACATTTATACCCTTTTGCCCGTTTATTTTAGCAAATTTGCTAATGCTATACAGGCAGTAAGCCGTTGTCTGGGTACTCATCCACATATCAGACGACATATCTTTAGCCAGTTTTATAGCTTCTTTAAATGCTTTTTCTTTTTGGTTTAATAACAAAAGTGTTTCCAATGCCATGGCACGGTTACGGTCAGCCGAGCCGTAGTAATAGTAACGGTACTGCTGGTTATAATCATCTATAACCGTATTGGCCAGTAACTTTTCGCCAGCCGATTTTTGCCCCGCAAGTGCATAAGCCGCCGCAAGGCGAAGTTTAGACTCATTGCTGATACCGCCCGTTTCGCGCAACCTGTTCATTAACGAAAGGTCTGGTGAGCCCGCCAGCGCCAGTGTATAAAGCCTGTAGGCCTGGGCAAAATCGTTATGGTAATCTGGACTGAAACGCCATTGCCTTGCCTGCCTTTTTTGGTATTGTATCCACTGCTTTTTAGCATTTGGCGGCAACACATACCCTTTTTTCTCTGCTTCTGTATAAAAATGCCCGGCATAACTGGTACCCCAGTCGTCTGCATCTGTTTCGCCCGGCCAGTAAGAAAAGCCCCCATCTGGCAACTGGAAACGCGACAGCCTTTCTATAGCTGCCGTAACATTACGCTGTATGCTTTTTTTGCGGCTTTCATCCACATCAGCTATATCTGCCAGGTACAATTGTGGGAATGCACCGCTTGTAGTTTGTTCTACGCAACCATGCGGATAGCGTATTAAATAATCAAGCCTGCGGTTAAAATCTATTGATGGGAATGAAGATACTTCAACCTTAGCCTTGTTGGTACCCGGCACGCCAAACGATTCCCATGCAATAGTACCGTTGCTGTTGGCCTGCAATACCATTTCTTTGTAGTTTACCGTAACCGGGTTGGGGTTCATAACATCAAGCTCTACCTCATAAGTAGCTTTTTCTGCGCCGGATATGGCTGTAACCGTTACTTTGCCAATACCGGTTGCGCTTCCCGCTTCAAGGTCAAAATAAGCTACTTTTTCATCAGGCCTGCTAAATTTTACATTCGTTTTATCTTCTCCTGCAATGCGAAAACCATTATTAGTTTTTACTGATACCGTTACGTTTTTAACATGGTCTTCCATAGCAAACACCGTTACCGGAAGGGTTACTTTTTCGCCCGGCGATACTTTTCTGGGTAACGAAGCCAGTACCATAAGCGGGCTGCGTACCGGGGTTGTTTTTTCGGCGCTGCCATAGGCATTATCGTTGGTATTGGCGGCCACTACCATAGTGCGTACGGAACCTACATATTTTGGCAGTTTTATTTGGTGTGTTTTGGTTTGCCCTTTGCCCAGCGTATAAGGCCCCATATAAATAACTACCGGCTTAAAACGGTTGGCTTTTTTGGCTTTGCCCCCACCAAGGTCGGCATCGCCACCAATGCTAAAGGCCTGGTTTACCTTGCCGCCATAGGCGCCAATTACCTCATCATATACATCAAATGTTTTTACTCCCAAAGCCTCTTTGGCAAAAAAGCTATCCCAGGCATTAGGGGTTTTAAAACGGGTAAGGTCTAACAGGCCATCATCAACTATAGCCAGCGTATATGTCATAGCCCTGCCCGATTTTTCGCTTACTTTAATACTGGTTTTCTGTTCCGGTTTAAGCACATCGGCCATAGCAATTTGCGGTTGCAACAGGGTTGACTTATCTATTACCTCAATAGGCAATATACCGTAAAGGCGTATGGGCGAATCGTTTTTGGTATTGGCATGGGGCTGCAAAAGGGTTATGTAAATATATACATTGGGCGCCATCTCTGCCGTAACCGGAATTTGCACCTTTGTTTCGCCTTTCTGGGTTTGCGCCCAGTAGGTTTTTACCACGCCACTGCCATTTTCCAGCGAAATTAATGCCCTGCCCCCTGCACTGGACGGGAAGGATATTTCTGCTTTTTCGCCTACGGCATATTTTTGCTTATCCGAAGTAAACATAAGCATCGAGGCTTCTTCCCCTTCACCTTTCCTGTTGTTTGCCGACCAGTATGGATAATCTATCAAAACGGTTTCTCCTGCAGAGTGCCCGCTTTCCTGATCGGTAACCCGAATCAGGTAACGGCCCCAGTCGTTTTCGTCTGCCTTAAAAGTAAATGACCCCTTGCTGCTGCCATTGGTTACCACCGTAGTGGCATAATACGGCGTGGTAGAAGTACCGTAGCTGTACTCTGAAAGATCATCCGGCCCGGAAGACCACCACCAGCGCCAGTCAACCTTATACACCCGTACATCAAGCTTGCGTGATGCTTTGGGCTTGCCCTTATCATCTACCGAAACCACATCAAAGCGGTTGCTTTTTCCGGTTTCCAGCATGCCGTATTTATTACCCTCGGGCACTTTTAACCCCGCATACGCTTTATAAGGAGAGTATGAGGCCGTAACAACATCGGTGCTTACATCACCGCCTTTTTCATAGGCTTTGGTAATAATGGCTACATTAAGCATACCCGGTGCCTGAACTTCCAATTTGGGTTCCAGGGTTACCTGCGCTTTACCGTTATCATCAACCTGGCCAGAGAAGATATTTATTTCCTGCGTGCCAAAATGTTGCGCTACATCATCAAAAACATAATTAGTATATCCCTTAAATGCTGTTTTCTGCTTAAAGAATTTAGCCTGCATTTCTACCTTCAGGTTTTTGGCTATAGCGCCGTGCAGCCAGGTAACCTCAACAGTACCGGTATTTTTTTCTGAAGCATAAAGTGTTTGTCCTGCAAAGCTGTTTTTTATTTTAAGCCTGTTGGGCTTAATAGTTTCTATTTTTATGGATTTATAAAAATGCGCCCCGCCAACGCTTACCATAGCTTCCCAGTTTCCTGTTGGGGCTTCCTGTGCGGTAGGCACTACAAATTTATAATGGTTATTGTCGTTCCTTTTCTGTACTGCATGGTAGGCCATTTTACCTTTGGGGTCGCTAAGAAGCAATTTAACCGGGTGCGATGCCGGCAGCTGAGATAGCTTATCGTTAAGGATAAAACCTATAAACAACGTATCGCCCGGGCGCCATACACCTCTTTCTCCATAAATATAACCCTTAAGGCCTTTTTGCAGTTTGGTGCCGTCAACATCAAAATTACTTACCGATTGCGAATACCCATCGGCTATTTTAATGTATGTTTTGCTCTTACCTTTGCTTACCACGGCAAAATAAGGTTTCTTGTCAGATGAAAGCGTGAGTGTACCCTCGTTATCAGTTTGCCCTTCAATCAATTTCTGTTGTTGATAGTTGTATAAAGCTACATTGGCGCCCGCAACAGGGTTTGTACTTGTAATACTGCTTACGGCAAAGAAAAAGCTGTTGTTCTCCCCTTTTTTCGCTATAACCCCTAAATCACTGGCCAAAACATTGGTTTCTATACTACGGTTGTAGAAAAAGGAGCTACTGCATGGATTATCACGCTCACGCCAGTCATAATCATAAGGGTAGTATCCGTAATCATGATATTCGGTAAAATCATCGTCCTGTTCATAGTCTTCGCCTTCATTTTCATCAGATGTTTTATCTGCATCATCGGCGCCACATTTGTATAGTGAATATGACTTCCGCATAGACATTTGTATGTGATAAATTGCACCGGGTTCCGGCTCAATAATTTTAGATAAGTCTAATGCAAAAGAGTTCCATTTACCGTAATTGGTAAGCTTATTTTTATTGAGAACAATTTTGGTACGCGCCACCGGTAGTGAAACATCACGCATGCTGTAACTGTCGCCAATATTATTATCCTGAAGAAATTGCAACACATTATTTTCAAAAATACGATATACGGTAACATCAACCGCAGCGAGGTTTACCGCCTGGAAGTTGATTTTTAAGTTATTGGAAGACGGCAATATGGTACCGCTCTTTAAAAAGCGTATTTCGGGCTTTAGCTGCTCAAAAGTTACATTTTGAGAATAAGTTTCCTTTGTTTTAAAGCCCTCGGTACTTTCTATACCCTGAAAAACCTCTATCTGGAAACTACCGCTTGGCGCATCAGTAAAAAACACCTTTAGCAGGTTACCTTCTACGGCATATTTTAAATTATCTATACTTTCAACTGCTATAAGCCCGCTAAAATCCTGCCCTTTTTTAACAGGATCAGAAAAATTAATGAGCAGTGTGCTGTTATCGTCATACGCGGTTTCTATACTAACCACCTTAAAATTGTCTTTGCCCGGTATTTCAAATTTCTGGCTGCCTTTGCTTTTTATGTCATAAGGGTTACCATCCCAAGAGATTATAACCTCACTGTTTTGCGGCAGGCGCTGTATGCTGTCTATAATAAAATTAAACATTGTGGCATCTCCAGCCACATTATCAAAACGTATTGGCAGCTGTTTGCCCTGCTGCTCTGCTTTTATCAGCTTTTTGGCAATAGCGGGCTGCAGGTAATCGCTGGCCATAAGGGTGGCGTTAAGGTATTGTACATCGCGGCTGTAAGATTGCAAATCCTGCGTTTGCACCAAAAAATCCTGTTTCAGGGTTTTTACCCTGAAGTTAAAGTCTGCCAGTAGGTTGGGCACACCCGTAAATTTAGAAAGGTGCAGCGTTACCCGATACTCTGTATCCTGCTTAAGTTTTCCTTTTGGTTTAAATGCAATGGTGTTGTTTTCCATATATACCACCTTACCCTCAGCATCAGGAGAAATGCTGTAATAAGCACGGTCCAGTTCCTGCCCCTGCTGCCATCCGGAGACAGGATTGGTAAGTGAAACTTTTATAGGGTCTTTTGTGGAAATGATACCCGAAGAAAAAGCCGTGATATAATCGCGGTAAAGGGTATAATCAGAATCAAATTCTTCGCCCGATTTTGAGCATGAAAACAATAGCAATGCAGACAGGGAGCAGCACAGCAACAGCCGGAAGACTTTCATAATTACGGTTTGGTTTATGGTTAACAGAGAGAAAGGCAGATTGGCCTGTAAATACAACTTACAATATCTTATAAATATTGCACATTGTGAAATAAAATTTGAAGATTTTTTTTAATTTGGTAAAAGGTACTTTGTTTTTATCTGCGCTGTTTAAAAAACTGTTTTACCAAAGCACCGCATTCCCGCTCTAAAACACCCGAAACCACCTGGGTTTTAGGGTGTAGCCTACCGCCCATAACCCGGTAACCCCGGTGGGTATCTGCCGCGCCATACACCACTTTGGGTATCTGGCTCCAGTATAGTGCTCCGGCACACATCTGGCAGGGTTCTAATGTTACGTAAAGTGTACAATCAGTAAGGTATTTACCTCCCAAAAAGTTAGCGGCTGCCGTAATAGCCTGCATTTCGGCATGTGCTGTAACATCAGTAAGCAACTCGGTAAGGTTATGGCTTTTGGCAATAATGCGGTTATTTACTACCACTATGGCGCCCACAGGTATTTCGCCTTTATCAAAAGCATCCTGTGCTTCGGCCAATGCGCGGCGCATAAAATATTCGTCGGTAAAAACAGCTTCCATACGGCAAATATACTATTTCACTGGTTAACTGCGTTATATCTGTACTGCCTAAACCTCCAACGTATGAAAACATATAAAATTTCCATCCCCACGCCCTGTCATGAAGGCTGGGATAACATGGCTCCTGTTGAAAGTGGCCGTTTTTGCCAAAGTTGTGCCAAAAATGTAATAGACTTTTCCGGAATGACAGATGCCGAAGTTAAAAGCTACCTTGAATCGCATAAAGGTGAAAGTATTTGCGGGCGTTTGCATAAAAGTCAGGTTGAAAATATAACCATCCGGATACCACAAGAGGTATTGTTTTCTCAAACAAGGTTTCGAAATATATTCCTGATTGCCCTTCTATTCACCATGGGCACCACGCTTTTAAGCTGTAGTGACGATTTAGGCAATAAACAAAAAATTGAAAATGTAACCCTAGCGGATATTGATACAACCGTTGTGGAAGAAGTTATGGGCGATACTATAATGGAGGAGTTGCCACCGCCGCCGCCTTTAGACAACGAAGGCCATTTTATGGGAGCGGTAGATATTTACCCTTTAGACAGCATACCGGAAACGGAATAATCTCGGCTGTATATTGTAACTTTGCGCTATGCAAAGGTTACTTGATACCCTACACACCCCGGCCGACCTAAAAAAACTAACACCGGAACAGTTGCCCCAACTGGCGGCAGAACTGCGTGCGTTTATTATTGATGTGGTTTCGGTTAAAGAGGGGCACCTGGGCGCCAGCCTAGGCGTAGTAGAGCTTACCATTGCGCTGCATTATGTTTTTGACACCCCAAATGACCTAATGGTTTGGGATGTAGGCCACCAGGCTTACGGGCATAAAATACTTACCGGGCGTAAGGATAAGTTTGACACCAACCGCCAGTGGGGCGGCCTGAGTGGTTTCCCAAAAATTAAAGAAAGCATATATGATGCCTTTGGCACCGGGCACAGCAGCACCTCTATTTCCGCTGCGTTAGGTATGGCGCTGGCCTCTAAAATTAAGGGCGATATAAGCCGCAACCATATTGCTGTTGTTGGCGATGCCAGTATTGCATCGGGTATGGCTTTTGAAGGGCTTAACCATGCCGGGGTTACCGATGCCAACCTGCTGGTAGTGCTTAATGACAACGCTATTGGTATAGACCCGAGCGTAGGCGCATTAAAAAATTACCTTACCCAGGTAAAAGAGGGCAAAAACCCAAGGCAGAACAACATGATTAAAAGCCTGAATTTTGATTATACCGGCCCTGTAAACGGCCACGACCTGCCTGTACTGATAAAAGAATTGCAACGACTTAAAAACAAACCGGGGCCAAAGTTTCTGCATATTGTTACCACAAAAGGCAAAGGCATGAAACAGGCTGAAGAAAACCAAGTAAAATACCACGCACCCGGAAAATTTGATAAAACTACAGGAGAATTATTACCTGCCGACAACAGTAACCTGCCGCCTAAATATCAGGACGTTTTTGGGCTTACTTTAGTTGAATTAGCACAAAATAACCACAAAATAATTGGTATAACCCCCGCTATGCCTTCGGGCAGCTCAATGAAGTTTATGATGGAGGCATTCCCTGAAAGGGCTTTTGATGTGGGTATAGCCGAACAGCATGCGGTAACCCTTGCCGCCGGAATGGCCACACAGGGTATGGTGGTATTTTGTAATATCTATTCCACGTTTTTGCAACGGGCGTATGACCAGGTAATACATGATGTTGCCCTGCAAAACCTGCCCGTTATTTTCTGCCTGGACCGTGCCGGGCTGGTGGGTGAAGACGGTGCAACACATCATGGTGTTTTTGATATTGCCTACCTTAACTGCATACCCAACCTTATTATTTTTGCCCCCTTAAACGAAAAAGAATTACGCAACATACTCTACACGGCACAACTGGGGCTGCCACATCCTATAGCCATACGCTACCCACGCGGCAGGGCACAGCATACGGGCTGGCAAAATGACTTTGACAAAATATCTATAGGAAAAGCCTATCAATTACGGACAGGGGCCAAAGTTGCCATACTTTCTACCGGTACCATAGGAAACAATGTGATAGAAGCACTTAATGGAACCGAAAATGCAGACTTATTTTCTCATTACCATTTTGGTTTTATAAAACCCCTGGATGAAGAATTGTTACATACTATATTAAACTCATATACTGAAATCATTACCCTTGAAGACGGGGCTGTTACGGGCGGATTTAGCTCTGCTATAGCTGCATTTGCTACAAAATATGCTTATAAGCCTGAAATCAGGATTTTAGGCATACCCGATGAATTTATAGAGCAGGGTACCATAGCTGATTTACAACATTATTGCGGTATAGACGTTAAAAGCTTAAAAGATATTTTTTCTGCTTATATAAATTAACGATTTTTGCACAAATTTTATTTAACAATACCCCAATATTGATGAAATTCAGAATTGTCCTTTTAGCTTTAATAACTATATCATTTTCATTAAAAACAAAAGCACAGGTACTTATTACCACTACCCTGCCCGATTCTGTAACCTACTGGGAAAGGACTAATGCCGTTGGGCTTGATATAAGCGAAATTGCTTTTGTAAACTGGAATGTGGGTGGTAATAACTCGGTAACCTTACTTGGTAAAGGTAATTTTGTGCGCAAATACAACAAAAAATCAGTTAACTGGGTAAATGAGTTAATCCTTAAATATGGCTTTACGAGCCAGGAAGGTCAGCAAAGCCGTAAAACTGATGACCAGATACAATTTAATTCCACTTTTGGTTATAAACGTAAAAAAGATACCATTTCGAGCTGGTATTACAGTGCCAAATTTACATTTAATACCCAATTTGCCAACGGGTACAACTACCCAAATAAAGAGGATGAAATTTCTGGCCCTTTTGCACCTGCGTACCTGTTTTTAGGTATTGGTAGCGAATACATCCGTAAAGACCTTGGCCTTACCGCCTATTTTTCTCCTTTAACCGATAAGACCACGTTGGTACTTAACCAGTACCTTGCCGACAAAGGATCGTTTGGTGTAGAGCCGGCCGTGTTAGACGAAGAAGGTAATGTTATTATACCCGGTAAACGCACACGTACCGAATTGGGTATACTGTTAACCAACCAGTTTAAAAAGCAGGTATTTAAAAATATTGTACTGGACCAAAGAATGACACTTTATACTGATTACCTTAATAATTTCGGGAATATAGATGTTGATTTCCAGTTTTCACTTGATATGACAGTAAACCAGTACGTAAAAGCCAATATTGGCGCGCACATGATTTATGATGACGATATTAAAGCCTCTGAAGAAAGAGGTGATGAGGTGGTTACCGTTGGCCCTAAAGTACAGCTAAAGCAAATGCTTGGCGTTGGCCTTAGCTATACGTTTTAATTAGTTAACCTCTTTGCCTTTTATGGTATTATAAAGCAATACTGCATTGCCATCCGTCAGGGTAGAAACAAAGTGGCAAATGTGCAGCAGGCGTTCATACAAATCCATTTTTTTATCAGTAATAAATTTTTCAGGAAGCAGCTGTAAAACCAAGCTGTCATAATTGCCTGCCCTGTTTTCAAATTTGTTATTATAGGCCGTACAAAAAGTATCTAACAAGGTATTTATTATGCGGTACCCCATAACCTCCTTTTCTATTACTTCCCTGCTCCGGTAAATGTTATTGCGGCTTATTTCAAGGATATCATCAATCTGGGCGGTATATTTACTCTGCGATAGTAAGGCGTGGGTATACTTACCTTCAAGTATGCGCTCCTCATTTTCTAAAAATATACGCACGGCGTCGTTAATAAGCGTACTTATGGCCAATGCCCTTAAATACCCAAGGCGATCTTCTTTAGTGGTTAAGCCTTTATACTTTTCTACCTGAACTTTATCTTTTACTAATTTTATAAGATATTCCAAGGCATACTCTTCAGGTATAAGGCCAAGGTTAATACCGTCTTCAAAATCAATAATAGTATAACAAATATCATCTGCAGCTTCTACCAGGTAGGCCAGCGGATGTCGCTCAAAACCTGTATCATCCCCGCTTTTATTATGTATAAGGCCCAGCTCTTTGGCCACAGACACAAAAAATGCTTTATCAGACTGAAAGAAACCGTATTTTTTATCGGCTATATTTGCGGTAGGTTTTTTAGGTAACGACTCCTTAGGATATTTCATAAACGCCCCAAGCGTAGCATAAGAAAGGCGCACACCCCCCTCTATACCTGGCCTTGAGGCTGTAAGCAGGCTAAAGCCGTTGGCATTGCCTTCAAAATCTATAAGGTCCTGCCATTGCTTGGCGGTAAGCTGTTCGCGGTATTGCTGCCCCCTGCCAGTTTTAAAATACTCCCCTATGGCTTTTTCACCACTGTGCCCAAAAGGCGGGTTACCAATATCGTGCGCCAGTGCGGCTGCGGCCACAATAGCACCAAAATCATTGCTTTGATAGCCGTGAATGGTTTGCAGGTGCGGATGCTTTTCTATAATTTGTTTGCCCACAAGCCTGCCGAGCGAACGCCCCACAACCGAAACCTCTAAACTGTGCGTAAGGCGGGTATGTACAAAGTCGGTTTTACTTAGCGGAATAACCTGGGTTTTATCCTGTAGGCTGCGGAATGCCGATGAAAATATGATACGGTCATAATCTACCTCAAAACCAAGGCGGGTATCATCCTGTTCTTTACGTAATCGTTTCCCTATATCTCCCTGTTTTCTTAAACTGAGGAGTTGTTCCCATTGCATCATTATAATTGTAGCTGTTTAGTAATTTTCTACTTAATAAAGCCTTTCTTATCAGCCAGTACAAAATCACGGGATTTCACGGGATATTGTTCATTGCTTTTATCACTGGGATTATTTACTGCCGACTTTATTGTTATTTTATCGCCTTCTTTAAAACTTGTGCTTACTTTTTTATAGTCCAGCATATAGCGTCCGCAAAAGTAATTGCCGTTTTCATCTTTTCCTATTATACCGGTATAAATACCTTTATCGTCTTTAGCCATAAATTTATTATTAATCGTTATTACTGTTTATATCTTGCTCCACTGCATTTTCACGTTGCTTTTTCTCAAAAGCATTTACATCTACCACAAGCGTTTTAGAAAACCTGTCGTGCCAGCCTACAGGCAAAATACCTAAAAAACTAAAAGCCTCAAAAGGTATCTGGCGGCAAAGTGTGCGTATAAATATACTGCCTTCTGCCGGATGGGTTCCATCCTGGTATATCACTTTTGTACCGGTTATGTATTTACCGGGGGTGCGCGCCGTAAGAGACTCAAACAGACCGTAATAAATAATTTGTATTACCAGGGCAAACACATTAAATTTAAGGTTATTATAATCAGACAATTCAAAATTTAAGAAATCTGTACCCATTGCAAGGCCGTCATAGCCATATGCTTTATAAATATAATTACCTGCACCGGCAAGGCCAATTGTAAGGGCAGCACATACAAACCTATCTATAACATAATTTAATAAACGCCTGTTAGCAGGTGCCAAAACATCAGGGGTAATTACTATTATCTTCTCCATTAATACAATATTATGGCGCAAAAGTACCCA
This sequence comes from Flavobacterium rhizosphaerae, assembly GCF_046000445.1. Lineage (NCBI taxonomy): Bacteria > Pseudomonadati > Bacteroidota > Flavobacteriia > Flavobacteriales > Flavobacteriaceae > Flavobacterium > Flavobacterium rhizosphaerae. The sequence continues at coordinate 67,847 of NZ_JBELPZ010000008.1, forward strand.
TTTACACCAACATTTTTAGGGGTTGGTATGTAATTAATGAAATCTTATATGAATTTCAGGAACAGACTTACTGCTCCGTATTAACGCCTATCTGGTCAAATTCATCTTTAAGCATTGCAGCTTCAGCATATTTCTTTCTATCAATTACTACAGTGCCGGAAAGCCTGTCATGCAAAGTTTTCCCAATTTTAAACTCATTAAAATATAAAAAGCCAAAAGGTGTGGGGCGTAGCAAGGTTCGCAACAGCATTGGGGCAAAACCTGGTTCTTTATCATTAACCGTTATAACCTTTGTACCGGTAAAAAACTTGCCAATCGTCTGCTGCCAGAAAAATTCCATTATAAAATAATATAACAGCCAAAAAAACATAAGCCATAACATGCCCTGCCAGGAAGCCACATTATAATAGTGGAAAGGTGATACAGATATATGAAACACACTGTAAATAAAACCTGCAATGATGCCAAAAACAAAATTGACAAAAATAAAGGCAAGGGTATCAATAAGATAATTTAAAACCCTTTTATTGCCCGAAGCTGAAATATCTAAAGTAATATCCAAAAAAACATTAATTATGAGGATAGGCTGACTGATCTGTATTAACTCCTATCTGGTCAAACTCATCTTTAAGCATTGCGGCTTCAGCATATTCTTTTTCCACAACAACATATGTACTGCTTAATGAATCATGCCAACCCCTTGCATTTGAACCTAAAAAAGAAAAGGCGTCAAAAGGAATCATACGGCAAAGGGAGCGTATTATTATCACCCTCCAACCCGGTTTGCTTCCATCTTCCATAACTACCTTCGTGCCGGTTATAAACTTACCCACAGTACGCTGTGTGGTAGCCTCAAAAATGGTATAATATACTACTGAGAACAAGCAACTGTGCGCTAGGTTAGCAATTATGCTGTCTGATATAAAGTATAAAATCCAATCAGCTGCGTAAAATTCATCGTAGATATATCCTAAAACGGAAATAAAACAAAAATCAATGACAAACATTACGATACGATCGATAATATAATTTGCAAGACGTTTTGAGCCGTTTGCATAAAGTTCAGATGTTATTATCATATAATATTGAAATAAGAATACGCCAAAAATAAAAAAAGGAACCAAAAAATGGTTCCTTTTTACAATTATAATATTCAATACGATTTATGATCCGCACATTTCGCAGTCATCGGGTTCGGCATTACGGCTGCGCTCCAGCATGGCCTGAAATTCAGACACTGCTATTTCAGGGGCATGTACTGCTTCTTTTTGTGTTACCGGTTCTGCTTTTTTGTCGTTATTAAGTGTAAATTTAATAGCATCAACAGCGCTTTTGGTCCTTAGGTAATACATACCGGTTTTCAGGCCGCTCTTCCAGGCATAAAAGTGCATAGAAGTAAGCTTGGCAAACGTGGCGCCCTCCATAAACAGGTTAAGCGACTGGCTCTGGTCTATAAAATAACCCCGTTGGCGGCTCATGTCTATAATATCTTTCATGCTCAGTTCCCAAACGGTTTTGTAAAGGTCTTTTATCTCTTGTGGTATACCGTCTATATCCTGTATAGAGCCGTTAGCCCTCATAATTTCCTGTTTCAGTCCATCATTCCATAAACCAAGCTCTACAAGGTCATGCAACAGGTGTTTATTTACTACAATAAATTCACCTGAAAGCACACGGCGTGTATAAATATTAGAGGTATACGGTTCAAATGCTTCGTTATTTCCTAATATTTGAGAGGTACTTGCAGTTGGCATAGGCGCTAACAGTAATGAGTTGCGCACGCCGTGCTCCATAACTTCCTTACGCAGCGAAGCCCAGTCCCAACGGCCACTCAGGTCGCTGTCTTTTAAGCCCCACATGTTGTATTGAAATTCTCCCTGAGATATAGGCGAACCTTCAAAAGTTGAATAAGCGCCTTCTTCCTGCGCAAGTTCCATACTGGCTGTAACGGCTGCAAAATATATGGTTTCAAATATTTCCTGGTTAAGCTGTTTTGCCTCATCACTGGTAAATGGCAGGCGCATTAGTATAAAGGCATCGGCAAGCCCCTGCACACCCAAACCTACCGGACGGTGGCGCATATTGCTGTTTTCTGCCTCTACAACAGGGTAATAGTTCCTGTCTATAACTTTATTAAGGTTACGGGTTATGCGCTTAGTAACAGTATATAGGTATTCATGGTTAAACTTTCCGTCTTCCACAAACATTGGCAGCGATATAGAAGCCAGGTTACATACCGCAACTTCATCTTCGCTGGTGTACTCCATAATTTCGGTACACAGGTTAGAAGAGCGTATGGTACCCAGGTTTTTCTGGTTAGACTTACGGTTGGCCGCATCTTTATAAAGCATATAAGGCGTACCGGTTTCTATCTGGCTTTCCAGTATCTTCTCCCAAAGCTCACGGGCTTTTATGGTTTTACGGCCTTTTCCTGCCGCCTCGTATGATTCATACAATGTTTCAAATTCTTCACCATATACGTCATACAGGCCGGGGCATTCGTTAGGGCACATCAATGTCCACTTACCATCTTCTTCTACACGCTTCATAAACAGGTCGCACATCCACATGGCAAAAAACAAGTCGCGTGCCCGCATTTCTTCTTTTCCATGATTTTTTTTCAGGTCAAGAAAATCAAAAATATCGGCATGCCATGGCTCAAGGTAAATAGCAAAGCTGCCTTTGCGCTTGCCCCCGCCCTGGTCTACATAACGGGCGGTATCATTAAATACCCTTAGCATGGGCACAATACCATTACTGGTGCCGTTTGTACCGCGAATGTAAGAGCCGGTTGCCCTTACATTGTGTATAGAAAGGCCTATACCACCGGCTGACTGTGATATTTTGGCTGTATTTTTAAGGGTGTCATAAATACCGTCTATACTGTCATCTTTCATGGTTAACAGGAAACATGATGACATTTGCGGCTTTGGTGTACCTGCATTAAACAATGTGGGCGTAGCGTGGGTAAAATATTTTTTACTCATCAGCTCATAGGTTTCTATGGCCGACTCAATATCATTAAGGTGAATACCTACTGCCACACGCATAAGCATGTGTTGCGGGCGCTCTACAATTTTTCCGTTTATTTTAAGCAGGTAACTGCGTTCAAGGGTTTTAAAGCCAAAGTAATCGTAGTTAAAATCGCGTGGATATATAATGCTCGAATCCAGTATTTCGGCATTAGCCATTATTGCCTCATACACTTCATCAGATAACAGCGGAGACGCTTTACCGGTACGTGGGTTAACGTAATGGTACATCTCTGCCATGGTTTCGCTAAACGACTTCTTTGTATTTTTATGCAGGTTGCTTACGGCAATACGCGCGGCAAGCAATGCATAATCAGGGTGATTCACCGTCATAGATGCAGCGGTTTCTGCCGCCAGGTTATCCAGCTCAGAAGTAGTAACACCTTCATATAAACCTTCAATAACGCGCATGGCTACTTTTACCGGGTCTACTAAGTCGTTAAGCCCATAGCACAACATCCTTACCCTGTCGGTAATCTTATCAAACATTACCGGCTCTTTTCTTCCGTCTCTTTTTACTACATACATAGGCAATAATTTAAGGTTAAGTTATCCGGGGGAGGGTGTATAATACCCGCCCGGAAGCAATAAATATGTTTATATTTTTTAGCTCTTAAAAATCAGCATCAAAACTGATTTTCTGCGAATCGTTATCTTTGTTGATGACACCTGCTTTTTGGTATTCTGATACCCTTTTTTCAAAAAAGTTTGTCTTGCCCTGCAGCGATATCATATCCATAAAGTCAAAAGGATTTCCTACATTATACTGCCTTTCGCAGCCCAGCTCTACCAAAAGCCTGTCGGTAACAAACTCCAGGTATTGCGTCATCAGCGTGGCATTCATACCTATAAGGCTTACCGGAAGTGACTCGGTAATAAATTCACGCTCAATTTCAAGCGCATCTATCAGAATTTCCTTAATACGGTCTTTAGATACTTTGTTTACCAAATGGTGGTTATGCAGGTGTACGGCAAAATCGCAATGCACACCTTCATCCCTTGATATCAGCTCATTAGAGAAAGTAAGCCCCGGCATCAGGCCGCGCTTCTTTAGCCAGAAAATAGAGCAAAATGCCCCTGAAAAGAAAATACCCTCAACTGCTGCAAAGGCAATCAGCCTCTCGGCAAAAGAGTCGCTCTCTATCCATTTAAGCGCCCATTCGGCTTTCTTTTTTATCGCCGGAAAAACCTCCAGTGCATTAAACAGCTTGTCTTTTTCGGCATCATCTTTTACGTAGGTATCAATAAGCAGCGAATAGGTTTCGCTGTGTATATTCTCCATCATGATCTGGAATCCGTAAAAGAATTTTGCTTCGGGATACTGCACCTCGTTTACAAAGTTTTCAGCAAGGTTTTCGTTCACAATACCGTCTGAAGCGGCAAAAAAAGCAAGTATATGTTTTATAAAGTATTTCTCTTCATCATTAAGCTTATTATTCCAGTCAGTAAGATCCTGGTGTAGGTCAATTTCTTCCGCCGTCCAGAAACTAGCCTCCATTTTTTTGTACCAATCCCATATATCGTGGTGTTTTATAGGGAAAATTACAAAACGGTTTTTATTTTCTTGTAAAATGGGTTCTGTTGCAGACATAGTAAATTGACTTTTATCCTATTAAGATTTTATATTTTGATGAAAAGGTGGACTACAAAGATTGTCATTTACATCAATAAAAGAAAGCCCTATTTATTCACAATCTGCATTAGTTTTTAACAACGCAGTAAGTTTCGTTAAAATTTCGTTGAATTATTAAGTGACTGATTATCAATAAATAATACTGATTTAAATAACAGATAAATCACCTGTAGCACCTATAAACAAAGGACATTACATTGATTTTTATACAATTGTTGAATACGGTATTTTAAAAAGGATGGAGGTGCCTGTTATTTTAGTTCGCTGGCTACTTTTTCAAGCTCGTCATACCAGTCCTGCCCAAAGCGGCGTATGAGTGCTTCGCGCACAAATTTATACACCGGCACTTCCAGTTCTTTACCCAAAGTGCAGGCATCGCTACAAATATCCCACCGGTCATAGTTAACAGCAGCAAATTCAGAAAAATCTTTTATCCGTATAGGGTATAAGTGGCAGGAAACAGGTTTTTTCCAGTCAATCAACCCCTGGTTATACGCCTGCTCTATACCGCAAAGTGCGGTTTTGCCATCAAAAATAACATAAGCACAGTCTTTACCCTCAATAAGCGGGGTTTCAAGACCGCCATCCCAACCGGTTACCCAGGCACCCTGCTCCTCAATAGCTTTTATACCCTGCGGGCGTAAAAACGGTTTTACTTTAGGATATATCTCCTCCAGTATCTTTGTTTCTGCCTCATCAAGCGGTGCGCCGGCGTCTCCGTCTATACAACAGGCGCCATGGCAGGCCGAAAGATTACAAACAAAATCCTTTTCCAGTATATCTTCTGATACTATTGTTTTTCCCAGTTGAAACATGTGGCAAATATAAGTAAACTTCGCATAACTTTATGGTAGGTTAAATCCTGTAAAAAACAAGGCTATTTTTCTTGTAATGAGGAATTTTATGGATAATTTTGCTCCCTCCTTAAAAAACCGGGGTTATGGCATTTAACTGGAAAGAGATTTTTACGGTAAGCATGGTGCTTTTTGCTGTTATAGATATTATTGGCAGCGTGCCTATTATTGTGGACTTACGCAATAAGGTGGGCCACATACAAAGCGAAAAAGCATCGGTAGTTGCCATGATAATTATGATTGCCTTTTTGTTTGTGGGTGACGAAATACTAAAACTTATTGGTGTTGATACCAGTTCTTTTGCCGTAGCCGGATCTTTTGTGCTGTTTTTTCTGGCACTGGAAATGATTTTGGGCATACGCCTGTATAAGGATGATAACCCCAGCACGGCAAGCATTGTACCCATTGCATTTCCGCTTATTGCCGGGGCCGGAACTATGACTACACTTCTTTCGCTACGTGCAGCTTATGCAACGGTAAATATTATTATAGCCATTATTATTAATATTGCGGTAGTATACCTGGTGCTTAAATCTTCTTCTAAAATAGAAAAGCTACTGGGCGCCAACGGCCTCGGGGTTATCCGAAAAGTATTTGGGGTAATATTGCTTGCTATTGCCGTAAAATTATTTGCAGCAAATGTAAAACTATTGTTTGCCTGATTTAATTTTGTAAATTTACAACGTCTTAACTAATTACCTTTTAAAGACATATACACATAATGAAGATTTTTATTTATATCCTTATGGGGCTTGCCCTAACCCTTATTGTATTTAATGCCATACAAATGGACTTCAGCAATATTTCCAGCAGCAACAATGTGATTTCGCTTATATGCATTGCTGCCTCGCTTTGCGCCCTTTGCATATTGCTTATATTAAATACTGCCAAAAAGATTAACGAAAAAACCGGAAAATAACCCATGTTTGATGTATTAATAATAGGCGGGGGCGTTGCCGGCGTTTCCTGTGCACTGGTATTAGGCTCTGCGCTAAACAAGCCTTATACTGAAGGCAAAAAAGTAGGCATATTAACCCACCAAAAGGCATCTGACCTGCAAAACGGCCTCTATAACAATGCTTATGGCATTGCACCTGGAACTACAGGACAGGAACTTATGCATAATACCCTGCAACACCTTGCTTCTCTATATCCTGAAGTAACACAGATAGAAAAAGAGAAGGTAATGAAAGTGGAAGGCAATGCCGGAAATTTTACCGTAACAACCAATAAGAGCGCTTATCAGGCCAAAATAGTGGTAGTAGCTATAGGCTATGCCCCGGCTTTTGGTATAGAAGGGCTTGAGCAATACCTTGAGCCACATAAAAAAGCTATACCGTCAAAAAACAGGGTGCAGCTTAAAAATAACGACCATTTAGTAACCGAAGGCCTGTATGTGGCCGGCACACTTGCCGGGCAACGCAGCCAGCTTTCTATAGCGGCAGGCAGTGGGGCATCGGTAGCTACTGATATACTGACATTATGGAATGAAGGCACACCGAGCCAGCACCATGATAAAGTAGTGTAACTACACCGGGCATTATAGTGTATTAAATATATACCGTAAGCCCTGGTTATAAAACAAAAAGAGCCTGAAAAATTCAGGCTCTTTTTGTTTTTATGTAAATTATCAGCTTCCTGCTTTTTCCAGCACTGCCTTCATCATATTATCCTGTAAGAGCAGCAGCCTGTAATATTCTTTTTCGCCTATAAGCTGCCTTACAAATTCTGCAGCAAGGTATTGCTTTACCATCTCTTTGTGGTCTTTAAGTTTAAAGTCCATTCCCTGTTGCAATAAATAGGTATCAAACAGGTTAAAATAGTCATCTGTCGCGGTTATTTTTTTTACTATCTGCTGTTCGGTAAGTTTATTAAAAGCATTGCGTTCGCTATCCAGCTGGCCAAAAACAAAATGGCTTACCACACCACTTTTCATAATGAGTATAATGCCCTCATCACCATGCTTGCCTGCAAGCGGCACAAACACATCAGGAATAATACCGCCACCGCCATAAACCACGCGCTTGTTTCGGGTATAATACTTTAAGGTATCGGCTATTTTAATGCTGTCAGCCGCATATAATTCGCCGTTTTCAAACCTGCGTTGAAAATCGTTAAAATAGGCATCGCCCCCTTTGGCATAGCTGCGCTGTATAGAGCGGCCGGAAGGGGTATAGTAACGGGCTACGGTGAGCCGCACCGCGCTGCCATCGCCCAACTTCATTTCGCGCTGCACCAGCCCTTTGCCAAAAGAGCGGCGTCCCACAATAGTGGCGCGGTCATTATCCTGCAGCGCGCCCGCCAGTATCTCGCTTGCCGAAGCACTATTTTCATTAATCAGCACATATAGCTTACCTTGTTCAAAAATACCCTTATCGGTAGCATCGGTTTCGTCTACACGGCCTTTTTTATTTTTTGTCTTTACAATCACCATCCCGTCTTCCAGAAATTCATCTGCCATTTCCACGGCTTTTTCAAGATAGCCGCCACCATTATCGCGAAGGTCTACTACTATGCTTTTGGCGCCACTATTTATCAAACTTTGTAACGCCTCATGAAATTCGTCATAAGTAGTTTCGGCAAAACGGTTTACTTTTATGTAGCCTGTATTTTTATTAGCCATTACATAAGCATCTACACTTTTTTTAGGCACCATGCCCCGTTCTACGTTTACTGTAAATTTTTTATTTTCGCTCTTACGGAAAACAGTCAGTGTTACTTTAGAGCCTTCCTCACCTTTTAGCTTACTGAATAAGGTATCTAAAGGCAGATCGCGACCGTAAAGTTTATAATTATCGGCAAATAATATACGGTCTCCTGCTTTAATACCTACTTTATCACTTGGTCCGCCGGGTACGGGTTTTATTACTGCCACCGTATCTTTAAACATATAAAAGTTGACCCCTATGCCGCCAAATTCGCCACGCATGTCTTCGGCTACTTCCTGCATCTGGCTTTTATCAATATAAACCGAATGCGGATCGAGTTTTTCCAGTATGCTGGTTACGGTAAGGTCAACAATAGAATCGGTATCTACATCATCTACATACTCGCTGTCAATAAAATCGATAAGCTTATTGAGCTTGTTTTTACCCGAGCCGGATACAAGCCCCCCCTGATAAGTTGGGTAATTTAGGAAACTCCCCATTAAAAGGCCTATGGCAAGTGCGGTAGCCAGGAGTATAGGCAGGTATATTTTTTTTATTTTCATTTATAAATATTCCAGGTCCGGAACGCAAACTACCTCTACACCGGCTTTTTTTAAAAACGCCACACCAGAATCGTCTTTATAAGCATTTTGGTATACCACCCTTTTAATGCCCGACTGATGTATAAGCTTACTACAGTCTTTACACGGCGACATGGTAATGTACAGGGTAGCGCCTTCGCAGGATTGTGTTGAACGGGCAACTTTTAATATAGCATTGGCCTCGGCATGCAATACATACCATTTGGTGAGACCCTCGTTATCTTCACAACAATTTTCAAAACCAGATGGTGTGCCGTTATAACCATCAGATATTATCATCCTGTCTTTAACAATAATTGCGCCAACCTGTTTACGCTTGCAGTAAGAAAGCTGTCCCCACTCGCGCGCTATGCGCAGGTAAGCCTTGTCGTATTTATTCAGTTTTAATGTATTGTCTTTATCCATTTCAAAATAACCCCCGGCCTGTGCGTCAATTTATTACAAAAACCGGGATATAAAGTTAATATCTTACCAAAATTTATGGCTAATAAGTAAGGGCAGCACTACACCCGCCACAAAAGCACTGGTAACCAGCACCCAGTCACGGCGGCTTAACCTGGTAAAACGTTCTACCCCAAAAGACAGGAGCAACACTATTATTATAATAATAATCTGCGCTGCCTCTACTCCCCCGGCAAAACCCAAAAGCGGCATCAGTTTATCTTCGTGTTGGGGTGTAAGGTCTATCTTTATAAAGTTATAAAAGCCCATACCATGTATTAGGCCAAACAAAAGCGTGGTAATAGCTATAAACGAATTTCCGTTATTTTTTGTTGCCTTGGTGGCCTGCTTAAATATATTATATAATGCCGTTACCATTATGGTAAGCGGTATTAAAAACTCTACAGCCTCAAAATTCAGGTTTAAAATACCATATACACCCAATACCAGCATCATAGTGTGCCCAAGGGTAAAAAGTGTAACCAGCAGTACCAGTGTTTTCCAGTCTTTAAACGTATAGGGAACTGCCAGCATGGCAAGAAAAAGCAAATGGTCATACCCCGACAAATCCAGTACATGACGCAGGCCAATATCAAAATAAAACCAAAATTCAGACATAGCTGGTATAACGTTAATATAAAAGGTAAAATTAAGGTAATTTATCAAACAAAAGAAAATTAGCAGCAATTGAAACTATTCTTAATAAAAAATATTCAATAAATTATTTTAGTCATAAAATTATAGAATATATTTGCCCCAAAATAGAATTATCATTTTATCATGTCGATTTCAGATTTGTTTGACAGTGGTTTTAAGGAAAGAAACCAAGGGCATTTTGCATCAATAGTGCGTGTAGCCATAGAAGATGGCGATATTAGCCACGAAGAAAAAGCATTTTTAGATAAGCTTGCCAAAAGGCTTGAAATTTCTGACCAGGACTATAAAGAAATTTTAGCCAATCCGTTTAAATACCCTATAAACCCCCCACACCTTTATGTGCAAAGGCTGGAACGTTTATATGACCTTAGCTACATGGTATATGCAGACCATATACTGGGGCCGAAACAAAAAGAAATACTGGGCCGTTTTGCCCTTGCCCTGGGCTTTACCCCAGGCAACGTAAAATATATTGTAGACAAAGCACTCTCATTATTAGTGCTTAATGTAGACAGCGAAACATTTGTGTACGAAATGCAACACATGAACAAGTAATCAGGTAACCTGTAAAAGAGCCTGCCCAAAAAACTTAGAAAAATTTACAATCAAAGTTTTATATAATTAGCCCGGTATTAACCGGGCTAATTCGTTTTAAAATATCACGTTCTAAAATTTCAGCTGATAGCTACACGCAACTTTTAACCATAAAAACTGCCCCCAAATAGTGTGTTCAACTTTTTGGAGGCAGTAACAAAAATACCCTCTTTTATCCCATTAACTATAACCTGTTATTTTACCATACATTTTGATGTATAACTTTTTCCTGAATCGGTATATGCATTTATAATATACAGCCCTTTTGGCAAGCCCGCTGCCTCAACATTAATACTGTTAGAAGCATCAGGCGTATATGTATTGTTTAATAACACGCGCCCGGCCATGTCTATTAATTGTACCGTTACCTGGGCAGACATACCTGGCAGTACCACGGTTGTAGTATTTGTAAAAGGATTGGGGTAGTTATACATTTTAGTTACTATATCCCGCTCTACGGTATTGTTACTTAAAGTAGATACACCAAAACTTACAGCAGAAGCATTAACAAAAAACGGTTCAAAAGTGCTGTAACTACCCATTACTGAAAATACAATCCCTTTTACGTTTTGCCCTTCAAAACTTCCACCGGCAGGGTTAGTAAAGCTGCTAAGAGGAATGCTAAAAGCTGTATTGGTGACATTTGCCTGAATCTGGAATCTTAAGCGCTCTTCCCAGTTTGTAAGCCCTTCGGTTATAAGCACCACTTCTACATTATGCGAATTGGCTATTGTAAAATTTAATGCCTCGTAGCCTGATACATCTTTAACCAGTTCTCCTGCCAGAATATTCCTGAAAAGGTTCATTGTGCCAAACAACTGCCCGGTAACACTGGCATCGCGCTCTATAATATATTCACCTTCATTTGAGGTTTGCGGTATATACTCCCCTATGGTAAAAGAGCTAACAGTTGTTTGCTGTTCATTATAATCTATACCCCAAGGCCCATCAGCAAGGTAAAGTCCATCTTCTCTTAATGAAGTATCGGCATGTACAGATAGCCCTATGTCAAATATACCCTGCGTATCAATGGTGATGGTTTGATCGTAATCTGTAGTAAGAGCAATTTGTTGTGTAAAACTTTGCGGCTGGCTAAATTCTGTAGCTTTTTTATTGCCTTCAAATTCCAGTATAGATGCCGCTGATTTATTTACTACCTCCAGGTTAAGCAATCCGTTTTTATAAGTACCACTTTTAACAAAAACTGTAGGTATCCTGTTTTCAACCGTTGTACTTACCAATGGGTTTTCATTATCTAATTGGTTTAATATATAATTTACAATAGTACATACCTGCCCCATATTTGCGCCCCATGCCTGAAAATTAAGGTAGTTGGTTTGTGGGAATTGCTCAATATTCCAATAACTATGCAGTATATTTTGTGTAGCTTGCTGCGATACTGAAAAACTCAGGGCATATTCTATTAGCCCATTAGCACGTTTAAGCTTTGCCAGTATTATTTCGTGCCCCTGTAGTGTAACTGTGCGTACATCCTCCAGAGATGAACCGTTAAGCCTGTCGCAAATTACTTTTGAGTGGTTATATACCGCGCCTGATGTTTGCGTAACCAGAGCTGCCGCTACGCGGCTCTCGCCGGAATAATAATCTACCGAGAAAACATCTTCTGCATTGGTAATGCCTAACAAATCTGTTGGGGTAGATAAATAAGTAGTTTCGGTACCAAACATGCCGGTAGTGGGAAAATAACCCTGTAGCGAAGTTCCCTCATTATTCATTTTATAACCCGCTCCTGAAGTTAAGAAAGGGGACTGTAGCTGTTTTTTGTTTAAAAATGAATTGCTTTGTGTACGCTTAAAATTTCTTTTAGCGATAAGGGATGCCAGGTCTCCATTACTTTCAAGCCCGCCGTCATTACCCGAAGATACATCTGTAGCGGTCTCTACATCTGGCATATTGCGAAGTGACATAGCCGAATAAGGGTTGGATGTAATGTAAAATATAGCATCATTAAAATCATTGTCGCAAGATGAGTAATCCCTCCTTATATCTTCAAAGCCCAATAGCACCCTCTCATTGTCTGGGTCAGCTAATAATACATTATGGTGCCTTAAATCAGGGTTAGCTTCCGGGTTAAAATTGGGGTTAGAAAATAATTGCCATAATCCCTGGGTAACCTGGGTGTTGTTCCAGCCGTTGGCAAGCAAAACCCAACCTATGCCTGTGCCGGCTGGAAATGTACCTATTTTAACTTTGTTACCGGCAGATAAGCCACCACCAGAACCACCTTCTGAAACATTGGGAAAAATAATAGTTATATCTTCAGGGGCGGGTGCTGTTGTTAAAGGTTCATTTATATTATAGGTATAATACCCTAAAACATTTTTATAACCTGCGCCTTCTTTTACAAAGGTTACATATACATCGGCAGCGCTTAAAAGTTCAATATCTGTATCGTAACCCGACGTAATATAGTGCGGATTATATTGTGGAACAGGATAACCCTCCGGAAGAGCATTAGCTATCATGGCCATAGTGGCTGGAGATACCTCATCATTTTCAAGTAAGTAATCAGGTACGCCTAATTGATTATAGCTGCCTAAAAACTGATAATTTTGTGAAAAAATAAGAGTGCTAAAAAGCAAGGCTGTTAAAAGTATTACTCGTTTCATATCTCATCTGTCTTTTTAAATTATACTTCAAAGATAGTGTGAGTAACAGACTGTTTTAGTTCTTTTCGTTTAGGCTGTTTCTTTGTGGGGTGAGTTACCGTTATCTGTCGGCGAACACATTAAACCCTTTACTACCTGCATTTCAGGTTTCTGCCAAAGAGGGTTTTGTGCTTTTTTGGGCAGGGTAAAATAAAAGGTGGTACCCTCGCCCAGAACGCTTTCGAGCCATATTTTACCGCCATAAAAGTTAAGTATCTTTTTCACAATAGACAGCCCAATGCCAGATGACTGGTCAGTATTGTCTAAGCGGGTAAATATTTTAAATATCTTATGGAAGTAGGCATCAGGTATACCTACGCCATTATCTTTTACATAAAACTTATAATCATCAGTTAACTCCTGGCAACCAACTTCTATATAGCCACATTCTTTATCGTTAAACTTTATAGCATTATCAATAAGATTTTGTAGCAATTGCCTGTAACGGTAAAAATTGCCGTAAAGTTTCGGCATAGATGTTTTTACCGTAAGGGTTATGTTTTCGGGCAATGCTATAGTCTGCTTAATCTCATCAACTACATAATTAAAATCAATTACCCTATTTTCAGATTCAAGCCTGTCAATGCTGGAGTATTCTAATATGCCCTTTACCAGCAGGTCCATCCTTTCCATATTAAAAAGTGTTTTATCAAGCAGGTCTTTACTATCAGGGCTGAGTTTTGTTTCTTTATCTTCAAATATCCAATTTATAAGGGTATTGATGTTTCTAAGCGGCGATTTAAGGTCATGAGATACCACATGGGCATATTCATTAAGTTCCTCGTTTTGTTTTTCAAGGCTTGCCAGCAGCGTTTCGCGTTGATGGTTAATTTCTACAATTTTTGCCGATTGCTCTTTTATATAAGCCGTTGCATTAAATTTATCATCGCGGGCAGCATCTTTTTCATGTCTCATAGAGTTTAATATAAACTCAAGGTTATGGTTCACTTCTTTAAGGCTCTCTGCTTCTTTAATTAGTTTTTGGTTGGCGGCAAAAAGTTCATCAGAGCTCAGTTTCATAGCCCGCTGCAATAAAGCAATTTGGTCATTGTAATCAGCGTATGACTGATTTACTGCCTCTAAAAATAATTCCATACCACCATCTTCGGTATTTAAGAATTTTTTTACCTGCCTTTTTAACAACGAGTTCATTATTCACTAATTAAAGTTAGTGCCATGGTTTCATTATGCAGTTCGCAAAGTTGCTCTTTTGAAGATGGACTTATTTCTCCGTAAGAGTAAAATCCGGCCAATGCCACGCCTTTACCCACTATTTCTGCAACCTGTTCTACTTCTTCCTCAACCCGTTGTGCCATTATAAGCTTTCGCCCTATACAACTTACTACAAAAACAAGTTGCGGCTTATCTTTACGGTTGTCCATGGCAATTTTTGCCGCTCTGTCTGCGCCTTCTATTATTGCATCCTGAGATACCATCATAAGCTGCACTTTTGACCCCTGAATCATTTCATCGGCAAAAATCATAGCATTTTTGTCATTATCTACAGAGAGTATGGTTCTTACAACACCCTCACTTTTGCCGGGCACAATTGTATGGAGCGGGTATAAAAGTGTAAACTGGGGCTCATCGGCCTTTTCGCCTAAATACTTTTTATAAAGATCGAGTGCAGGCTGCCCGTCAATTTCATATACTGTATTGCCTTCAGATTTTGTAATAATCCTGTTAGGGCCAAAAGGTATAAAACTGCAATAGGTAGAAAAACTTACTTCAAGGCTCTCTCCATACAGGCCTATAAGTGCAATCTCTCCCTCTTTTGGGTTTTCTTTGTATGACACTATTGTTTTTTCAAATTTACTGCCATCGCCACAAAGGCCACCGGTTATAGGTATGGCAGTATTAACGTTTTTCTGGAGCCCCCTTATTAAATTGCTCCCGCTGATAAAGCTGCCTTCTGATATTATAAGTAAATGCTTAAGCCCTTCTTGTGGCATCTGGCTGCTTAAAAAAGCAGCGGCCTCTTCTGTGTTTTTATTATAATCAAGTATGTTTGCTGTTTTTACTACAAACGACGTTTTTTCAAACTCTACTGCTACTACGGTTATAGAATTTTCTATTATTGTAGTGCCAAAAATCTCGCCTGCGCTGGATCCGAAAACAATATGTTCATACGGAAACTCTGCTCTTATATTGTCAATAGTATCACTTTCTTCCAATAATTCCCGTTCACCAAAAACAAGTACCAGTGGATTGTTAAGGAGTACTTTTTCAGTGGCATAAAACCACTTTTTGTTTTTATTTATAAATGCTTGTACAATTTTCATTTTCGCTTTTTTTTATTGATTTAACCTTCTTTCATGTACAAAAAATAACCTCAAAAGTAAACAGTATGCCAAACATAAGCTTATTACCTTCGGCAGGATAAACGTTTGTATCGTTCAACGGTAATTTTCAATAGTTAAACACATTACTCCTATTTATTTATTTTTAAATGTTTTGCTTGTAAAAAACAGGTTTAGAAGTAATTACCCACTTTAACCGTATACCCAGTTCGGTATAGGTAAACCCAGCTGCAGTAGTAGAAGCAATATTACTATGCAACGCATAAGCGCTGGCCACAAAGCGGCCGGAAAACTTGTAGCCTATTTTACCCTGAAACCTGTAGGTACCCTGTTTTTTATTATCTTCTATAAACTGATACCCCCCGGCAGCATTTACGTTATAAAACACCCCTTTGCCGTCTATGCCGTTTTCATCCCGTAAAAAATCTGTAAATACTTCAACCAGATTGAATCGTAACGGACTAAAATATACTTCGGCTCTGCGCTCATTAAATGCAATATACTGGTAATTTATACCGCCTTTAAGTACCGGCCTTGACAGGAAATTGTAATATAATGATGTAAACAGCAGGTTACGCTTATTACCGTCTGACTGACTTGTATAATAATACTGTGTAAACCAGCCCAGATTAACGTTAGAGCCTACATTATAATTAAGGTATATATTATCTGCGGTAATTTCGCGGTTTACCAGGTCGGCATTAAAGTTTTGTATATCCCTTTTATACCCCAATTCTGCATCTTGCAGTTTAAAAGGCTTGGTCTTAATAAAAGCCTGTGCCAGCACCTGTGTGTAGTTGGTTATAGAAGAGGTTACATGCGTGGTGCCCAGTACTACATTAAAACTTGCCAACGGATGAAGTTTATAACTGGTACCCATGGCATAATCGTTAGAATTTGCTGCCCTGCCGGTGGTTTCATTTTTTGTTTCCCTATGCTTGTACATAGCAGAGAAAGACCACCGCAAGCTTGCAGGTAAGTTTACTGTAATGCCTGTAAACCATGCTTTATTTTTTCCATTATCATATGAATATCCGGCATGCTCCTCAATGCTTGGCGAATAGGTATTATGCAGCTTATTTAAAAAGGTAACTGCATCTTTTTGGTTTTCAAATATTTTTAATGTCCTGTCTACGGCTACATATGCACTATCATGCTTTCCCTGTGCAAAATAAGCATTGGCAATGCCCAGGTTACCATCAAAAGAGGTAGTATCTTTTTGCAGTATACGGGTATAATTGGTAACACTCTGGTTAAAATCACTACGGTACATGCCCAGGGTTGCCCATATGGCCATAACGCTGCTATCATCCGGATATTGGGTTGCAAGTGCATTAATGGCTCTCTCTGCATTTTTATATTGCTTATTCCATATTAACGCCTGTATGTAACGCTCTGTGGCAGATTTTAAAAGCAGGCTGTCATTTAAAACTGATGCTTTGCTTACAGCCAACTCAGACCATTGCAATGCTTTTTTCTCTTTATGGTCTATATGTTCTGCCAGTGCAGCACCGTTAATAGCCGTAATACTGTCGGCAAGAGTTTTGGCCATTTCAAAATAAGCCTGTTTGGCTTTTTGCCCCTGCTTAATTATAAGGTATATATTGGCTTTGTTTAGCAGGGTATCTTTATCTGCAGGAAAATCAATAAGGTTTTGGTCAAGCATTTCTAATGCCGCGGTGTATTGCTGTTGCTGCGTTAATGTATAGGCATAGCCAAGGCGTATATATTTTCTGGAAGTCATGGCATTTGCATTGCCGGGAGAAACTTCTAAAGCCTTATTTACATACTCCAATGCTTCGGGATATTCTTTTAAATTAGAAAATGTATTGGCATAGCCCAACAGTGCCGGAAAACTCTCCGGCTGTTTTGCCACCAAGGTGCCATAATAGGTTTTGGCCGCTTCGTAATTTTTATTCCATAATAATGATTCGGCATAATTAAGCTCAATTTCAAAATCTCCAGGATAATCATTCAGCATTTGCATAAACAGGTTTTTAGCCTGTCCGGGATTTCCGTTAAGGCCCAATGCCCTGGCATAACAAAGTTTTGCCGTTTTATTTGTGGGGTATTCTTTTAAAATGTTTTCAAAAAAGGTTTCGGCTCTGTCAAATTTGCCTTGTTCAAGGTAAGTAAAACCTTCCTGCATGTTTTGTGCGCTGGCTTTACAAACAAATAAAATAAGAACAAAAAACAGTGTTTTTTTTAATGTAGTCATTAGCAATTGATCTTGGATTTCTATGTACTGCAAGTTAAACATTAACCTCACATAATTCACCTACAGTAAATTGCACTTCAACGAAAAGAAAAGCCATTTGGCTGGTAATGAGACAATCTTTGCATCAGATCTTTTTCTGTAAAGGAAAAAAAGTAAGCATTTAAATCCACTAAAAAATTACTGATTATGATTGCAAAAGCTACACAAAACGCATGGTTAACCATTAAAAAGTTATCGGCAGAGCAAACTTTTTTTGCAGCAATATTACTTGTAAATGCAGGTAATTACCTGTATAACCTGGTACTGGGACGCCTGCTTGGGCCCGCTGCTTTTGCAGAAGCAGCATTGCTAATTACCCTGTTGCTTATACTATCCTTTATAGGCATGACGTTTCAGATTGTTACCGCTAAATTCTCGGTGCTCTACTCCGGTCGCACCTATTTTGCTTTTTTAAAATTCATATCTAAAATAGCCCTGTGGGCAGGTACCATATCAGGCCTGGCTATTGTAGCCTTTAGCCAATCGCTGGAAAACATTTTCCATACAGAATCGGCACTTATGTTTGTAATTTTTGGCGCCGGGCTGCCCCTTTATTTTATAATGAGTGTTAACCGCGGGGTGTACCAGGGGCGTGAAGATTTTAAAAAACTATCGGTTACTTACCAACTGGAAATGTTTAGCAGGCTTGCCATAACCTTTGCCCTGCTCTATACCCTGCATTTTATAAACCCGTCTTTGATTGTAGCAGGCGGTATTACCATTTCCCTTGTTTTTGGCCTGATGCCTTTACAGAAAAAAGTAGTCATAAACGCACAAATCTTTAAAGTAAGCGGATTTAAAACTACACCCATACTCTCATTTTTTGCAGTAACTGCCTTTTATGAGCTTACGCAGATTATAATTAACAACAGTGATATATTATTAGTAAAGCATTATTTTGAAAGTGAGCAGGCCGGTTTATATGCTTCCCTGGCTTTAATAGGCAGGGTGGTATATTTTGTTGCCTGGATGTTTGTAATGCTCATGCTGCCAAAAGTTATCCGGCTGAAAAAAGAAGGGCTGGATACCCGCAGCATACTAATGAAATATGTTGCCTTTATTGCCGGGCTATCAGCCTGCATTGTACTGGGGGCTTTTCTTTTTCCTGTAACAGTGGTTAAACTTATGTTTGGCGCGCAGTATGTAGGTATTGCACCGCTGTTATGGCAGTATGCGCTGGCAACATCGGTTTTTGCCATAGCTAACATTTTTGCCTACTACTTTCTCTCCCTGGGGCAATATATACCGGTTATAATCTCTGCCGTACTAGGGCTTACCCAAATTGCCCTCATTATTTTTTACCACAATTCATTACAACAGGTGGTTGTAATGCAAATTCTGGCTATGGTTTGCCTGTTGTTTTTTCAACTGGGTTATTTCTTTTACCAAAACAGGAGAAACATCCACCGAAACTAAGCTGCATTTAGCCGAAATAAACTAAAGCACAGCTCCTTATACCCATAATTTTACATCATAACAAAAAAATTTATACCATGAAAATAGCAGTTGTAACAGCATTTCCGCCAAGCAAAGTAACATTAAATGAATATGGTTACCACCTTGTAAAACATTTTGTAAATCAAGACGAGATAACAGAACTTGTATTACTTGCCGATAAAACTAAAGAACCTAAACAGCTGGATTTTGAAAACAGTGATAAGGTAAAAGTAAATGAGTGCTGGGAGTTTAACAGCTACAAATCTATGTTTAAAATTATATCGGCTGTATCTAAAGAAAAACCCGAGGTATTGTTTTTTAACCTGCAGTTTGTAAAATTTGGCGATAAAAAAATACCCGCAGCCATGGGGCTTTTGCTACCCTTACTGCTACGCATATCAGGCGTTAAAACAGTTGTTTTGCTACACAATATTATGGAAACTGTAGACCTTGAACAGGCGGGTTTCTCTAAAAGCAGAATACTGAAAAATATTTATAGCTTTATAGGCACTACTCTAACAAGGTGTTTGTTAAAAGGTAATGTAGTTGCCGTAACCATAAATAAATATGTTGAGATTTTAAACCAGAAATATAATGCTAAAAATGTAGTTTTGGTACCTCACGGAACGTTTGAAACCGTAAAACAAATAGATTTTAGCATACCGCAAGGATCAAAAAAAATTATGGCTTTTGGAAAATTCGGCACCTATAAAAAAGTAGAAACCATGATAGAGGCAGCTGAATTGCTACGTAAAAAAGGCTGTGATGATATTGAAGTTGTTATTGCCGGTACCGATAGCCCTAACACGCCCGGATACCTTGATGCCGTTAAGGAAAAATATGCCCATGTAAAAGGCATTACCTTTACCGGATATGTTGAAGAGCATGAAGTTGAACGTATATTTACAGACAGCTCTGTAGTAGTATTTCCCTACACCTCTACAACAGGCAGCTCTGGTGTGCTGCACCAGGCAGGCAGCTATGGCAGGGCTGTGGTAATGCCGGATATTGGCGATTTGGCCTGCCTTGTAAAAGATGAAGGGTATAAAGGGGAATTTTTTATACCCGGCTCTGTAGAATCTATGGCTGATGCTATAGAAAAAATACTGCAAAACGATGCTTACAGGAGAGAAATTGCCATGACAAATTACAGGGCAGCCGGCGCACTTTCTATGAATAATATAGCCCTGAAATATGTAGAATACTTCCGTGCACTACAGCCGCAATTTGCAGGAGAGTCTTTAGTAGGAAATATATAAGTAAGATGGTTTTTTATTACCATTTACATCTATAAAACCAAATTCTTCCTGTTTTTTACGTACCCAGGGTTTTTTACCTACTACACGAACGGGTACCTCAGGAAAATCATACAACGTCCATGATATAAATGCAAGCTGCTTTCTTTTAAAAACAGCTTGCATTTTTTTATGGTAATCGGCCTGGCCCTTTTCATTAGTACCAAACCAGTTCCAAAAGCCCCGGTAAGATGACACGCCAAACTCCTCTAATACTACCGGCTTACTTGTTTTAGCCTCCAGTTTTGCTATCTTTTCTTCAAACTCATTAATATCCCGGTAATAATGGTATGATATATAATCTACCTTATCCTGCAGGGTTGTTGCCTCATCTATATCAGACCACCCTATGGTAACCAAATGGTTAGGGTCCCACTCTTTTATAAGCGGCACCATAGTTTTAAGCCAGTCGGTAACATTGTCTCTATCGCGGGACTTAAAATCAAGGTCGGGTTCGTTTTTTACATCCCAGGCCAGCAAAGCTTTACTGTCTTTAAAACGGCTTACAATCTTTTCCGCATGGCGGTGTGTCAATGTCCAGGATTCCGGTGTGTAATCTCCATAAAAATCAAAAAGGGTAACCACTACGGCAAGGCCCTTTTCTTCTGCAAGCTTTAAAACTTTGCCTAATTGGGCCAGCTTGGTTTTATCTACATCAGCTTTGCCGAAACCTTCATAAGGTACAAATATGCGTACTGTATTAAGCCCTGCCCCTTTTATAATATCAAAGTCGGCAGAAATGGTATCGACAGAAAATTTTTCTCCAAACATATCCCATGCTGCATTTTTTGGATAGTAATTAATACCCTTTACGGTAAATTTTTTACCATTCTTCAAAATTTCTTTACCCTGTACTGTATATACTTTATTAACGTGAACAACAGAATCAGCAAGATTCACCTTATCCATATATTTTATATGCCTAACCCTCCAAAAGCCATCTTCAAGCATCATCATTACTTTATAGGTAGCAGTATCCTGTACCTTAGCAACTAAGGTATTATTAGTATATATTTTCTGATATTCTACCACATTCCTGTCAGTAAAAACAACTAATTGCCCATCTTCACTGTAAAATTCAAGTGCGGGGTTATGTTTCAGGGTAGTTCCATCTATATGCACTTTGTTTTTGGCATTAAAATCAATAAGCCTGTAAAGGTTTACACGGGCGCTATCAGTATAAAAATCTGCTATCCCTTCTTTAAGGCTACTTTGCAGCGCTTTATTTTTTACATACCATGACAGCAGATAATCATTTTCCAAGGACACAAGGGTTTGTGCTTCCATTTCACGTCCCGGATTTTCGAGGCTGCTCCAGTTTACTTTTGGCAGGTAAGTATTTACACTTTCTTTTTCTAAATGCAGCATGCTGCTGCGGTCTGCCCCTGTGTTGAGGTATCCCAACACTTTACCCAGCCCAAAAAGCAGCAGTACGTTTATAAGTATAAAAGTTACTATAAGCGTTGCCCGGTATATATTTTTATTGTTGATTTTACTCATTAAGGTGTATTTCAGTTTTTACAGATTTGCCTAATACGCTTATTATAACGGTGTATTGTTTTAGGGCATATTCCTTTTTCGGAAGGTTAAATGCAGCTACTCCATTAGTAGTATATCCCGTAAAGGTACCACACTGCTTTTGCTTATCATATAATTTTACCGTAACTACAGTGCCCTCTGGTACTACTTGTCCCATAAAACTGCTTACCCTGCCTATCTTCAGGCTTCTTTCACGTACATTAAAAATATACGGTATATCTACCGGTACTGGTTTATAACTAATATTAATTGAATTACTTTCTGCCATACCGGTAACATACGCAGTAACATTGTAAATATCTTCATGATCGGGGGCAAGAAATTTTCCTGCTGCTATACCATTTACCGTAGCGCCAAATGTTTCGAGTTTTATATTTTCTTTTGTGGTCATTTTAAAATAAACCATAGTTCCATCGGTAACTATGTTGCCAAATTTATCCTGTAATACAGATGTGGTAAGTGTGGTAAGCTGGTTCCCATCGGCAAAGGCATGGTTGCGGCTAAAAGTAATGGTAAAAGCTTCGGGCGGTGCGGGGTATACATCAGTTTCGGTTTCGTTAGTTTCCATTGCGCCACATTTTACCGAAGTGAGCATCTTGCCTGATTTTTCGGGGGCATATAACCGCTTCCACGATATAAAATCCTGCGTGGGCAAATCATAATACGCTATTTTGTCTAAAAACTGGTTGCTTATAGTTGTAGCTGTGCTATCGGGCATTGGGTTACCATACATATCCTCAGGTATGGCTACCATCATAGTATGATGTCCATCTCCCACCGGCATGCTGCGCGGGCCCAGGTAATTTTCTATCTGTGCCGTTTGTTTTTGGGGAATAATTTCAAATGCTCCGGTTACAATAGCAGTATTTTCGGCAATAAGTTTCCAAATTACTTTTCCTGTTTTTCTGTAAAAAAACGCAGGGGCCGTAAAGGTAAGGGTATCGCCTTTTTTTACGGCAGATAAAAGCAGCGTAGCATACGATGACTTAAGCAACAGCGAAGTTTCGGTCTGTGTATTAGCCTTAAAATTAAAAACAATAGGTTCCCCCGCTATATATGTTTTTTTAAGGCCACCTAATATAGCTGTTTGCGGTGTAGTACCATTTTTTAGTTTAGGCAAAACAGCAGTAGCGCCAAAAATAACGCCAACTATTACCAATGCCACTATTATTGTTACCCGTTTAACCATTAAGGGTTGCCTATATAGTTGTTAATTTCAATTTTAATATACGAAAAACCTTTTCCGTTTACCGGCTGTAGTTCGCTATTTTGATGCCCCATTATACGTTTGGGTATTTCATCCCGGGCTATCTCAGTATTTTTAAGACCGTTAACAAAACAATTTTCTAGGGAGTTATCCAATATTTGTACTCTGGAAATATCTTTTAAATGATACTCAAACCCCTGGCTACGCTGGATACTCACCCCCTCGCGTATAAAAGTATGATCTATATACAGCAGTTCCTTATTATTATCGTAATATGAAATTACAACTTCGGGAACAGTAACTTCTTTAAGGCCGAAATTAAATAAGCTTCCATAAAGGGTATCTCCTGAAATTTTAAGCCCGGAGAGCGATACCCCATTGTATAAATCTTTTGTAGCCACATTGCCTGCACTTTGTATGGTAAACGTTGCTGGGATGTCTTGTATCTCCAACGGGGTATATTCATGAGGGTTAAAGGTTTCCGGCTTGGCCGAAGCCGTATCAAGCCAGGCTATATTTTCAAAATTAACGCGGAAGGCGGTAACTTCTTTTGGCAACAACTTATGCTTTATTACATATTTTGCATTAAATGATGCCAGCTTCTCATTAGTATTATTAAATAGTGTTGCGTTTAACACTACATCGGCCGGCACATTATCTATATTTTGTATTTCGCCAATAACCATATATTCCCCTTTGTAAGAAACAAGCTTGGCGGTTAATATTTCTAATACCGGTTGCTTTAGCACATCTTCATGATACGTTTGCTGTGTAGTTACCCTCCTGCGCCCGTGGTTATAATATTGTGTTACATTTTCAGAAAAAAACTGGTCAGGCGGAATATCAGGGTCTTTTTCTTCGGGTATTATGTACCATTTACCTTTTATTTTTTTTACCTGATGCACATATTCTTTAGAAATAATTTCCAACGGTGTAATCCATTTGGTTTTGGCTTTTACAGTAGCTGTATTTTTATCTTTAAAAGGTATGTCTATTGTAATGGCATCCAGCTTACCGTAAGAGTTTATAATACCATCTGACACCGAAATTTCTAACAGGTATTGCGAAAGCGGATAATTCTTATCAGGCACTATCAATGCATGTGCTTCCTCAAATTTTTTAAAATCCAAATCGTTATAATAGGCCCTAACTACATTTTCGGGGCTTATCTGGTCTGCAGTATACATATAAATGCGGTATAATCCCCAGCAGGTTACCAGTATAAGAAAAAACACCCACAGCCGTGTAATAGTCATCAATTTGCGTGGATAGTTACCATAGGTAACGCCAAATTTAAAAAAATCAGGAAGTGGCAGCACTTTAAGTTTTAATGCCTGTACCCAAATCATCTGTATATTAAGCATAAAAGCAATTACTACTGTAAGCAGGGGTATAATGCCCCACATAAGCTTTAAGGGTAATGCGGCTTCTTCTCTGGGCAGCACATTAGGCATAGGTTGTACATTAAGCTTTTCCCATACCATTATACCATTTTCCAGTTGCGTAAGCCGGTGCCAGCCACAAAAATACAGTATAGGGTCATAAAACTTATCGTTAGAAAAAACGTATTTCAGGTTATATTTTTCGGGCACCGTTAAAAACTGCTGCAGCGAACCTATGCCTTCCATACCCCTAAATTTTGAATTTTCCAGTCGTTCAACCGCCCGGGATGTAAGCTCAGGCAGCCTGCGGGCCGAGTGGTAGTTGCCGTCTACCGTCATGGCATTTGTCATGGTAGAAAGGTAGGCCATCTGGTCGCCAAACCCCAAGGGTAAAAACCGCCATTTATCGTGCTGGTCCTGGTTAAGAAAGTTAACTATAGGCAGCATGTTTATTTTTTGCGGCTGAAATGGCCTGAAGTATCCCAGGCTAATGGTAAAAAGTGCAAAAAACAAAAAGGCAGTTACAAATACTGCTGACACCAGGCGCGTATATACCGACCCGAATCGTTTTTGCAATGCAGCTTTAAGGTCGCCCTCGGCAAGCCTGTATACAAACTCACCTGCAATAGGCAGGCTGATTATTGATGCCCAAAGGGTAAACCGGTCTAAGGTTAATATATTAAAAGCATTATCACCTAATATTTTTCTAGGTATAGATGTAGTACCTCCCGTACCTAATATAGTTAGCAAAGTAAGTGAGAGTCCAAAAAAAATGTATCGCTTACTGTAGTACCGATAAAAAATATAAGGCAATAAAAACAGCAGTATGCCCCACGGAATTAAAAAAAACACCAGCCCCGATGAGCTTACTTCTAAAAAATTATCGCGGCTGCCATGAGGTATAGGTACCTGCGTAATAGGATTCTGTTTTGAGTTGATCCAGTATGGAAATATGCATACAATTATAAGTAAAAGCGAGCCACCCCCAAAAAACACTATACGCCAAATACGTGAAAATAATGTTTGTATAAATAGCTTAAGTGTAACTTGTTTATAACTGTTTACACTATCCCGTGCCGTATCCATAACGGCCATACCCAATAGAGGAAAAATAAAAAACACCATACCAAAAATGGGTGTTACATGGTGTGAGGTAACGGTAACTGCTATTAAAGAGAGGCTGGTAAACAGGTAGTGCTTTCTGCCAGTACGTATCCATAAATAAATTTCGGGTAAGGCATGCATTAATACAGATATACCTATAATGCTGGGCAATTGCCCAAAAATGTGCAGGGTTTCTACAAAAGATGATGAAAAAACCGCCAACAAAGCCGCATAACCCGCTACTGTACGGTTGCCCGTAATGATAAGTGTAAAGCGGAAAACACCTGTTATAAATAAAATAATGGCAATAATGGCCACGGTAAACAAGCCAAACTTTAGACCACCTATATAAGAAAGTGCACCAATGGCCTGATGCACCAAAGGAGGATACCCCATTACCGTAAAGCCAGTATACCAACTGTAATTCCAGTTTTCAAACCAGTTATGGGCATAGTGATTCCCAAAAAAAAGATGGATAAGCGCATCGTACGTGTTTTCTAACGTAAAGAAAATCAATGCGGAATGAAACACTACTCCTATCAGGAGTGCGGCAATAAGGTATTTATTGGTGGTTTCTCTCACAATATTTACAAACAATATAAGTAAAGGTAATAAATTGTTAAATAATGCAACTATACAAACTGTCCATTCACCGAAAGTAAAACGACATTAATCTAAAAACGAGGCAAACCACTGTAAATCAGTAATACATTTGTCTCATGTCCAACTAAAAAATTTAAATTATGAAAATTCAGGTAATTGACGATCAACAGCTGGTATTACTGTCGTTACAAAAATCACTATCCGATTTAGGATATGAAGTTAAATGTTCTGAAAATGTTTTAGATGCCTTAGACCTGTATGACGAATTTCAACCCGACCTTGTTATATCTGACATTAACTTACCCATAGTACCGGAAAGGCATGGCGACCGCAATGCCACCATTATACTAAATGAAACAGCTGCCGGTTTAAGGGTATTGCAGTACATCCGTAATGAGAGAAGGCATAAAACACCGGTTATGATATTATCCGGTAACGTAGATGAGCATATTATTGAGGAAGGCTTTGAACTTGGCGCCAATGATTATATGAAAAAACCGCTCAGCCTTACAGAAATTACCCTAAGGGTAAAACGACTTATAGGATCTGAAGAAAATACAGTAATTAAAAAACATACAACTATAAAACAACAATACATTCAGGATACCTGTGTAGGGGTGGTAATACCCTGCTATAATGAAGAGAAAAGACTATTAAGTGACGAATTCAGAAAATTTGTAAACACAAACCTGGGGTATCACCTGTGTTTTGTAAATGACGGCAGTACAGACAATACCTTAAAAGCGCTAAAAGAACTTAAAAAAGGTTATGAAGGAAGGATAAGTGTATATAACTGCAAAAAAAATGGTGGTAAAGCAGAGGCAGTAAGACAGGGAATGCTACACCTGGCGAAGCAAAAACAATTTGACTATATTGGTTTTTTAGATGCCGACCTTTCTACCAATTTTGATGATTTTAGCGACCTGGTGTCTACTATACGAAAATCAGAATATACTATTGTAAGTGGTTCTCGCATACAACGTATGGGCGCAAACATTGCAAAAGAATCAGCCCGGCAGATAATAAGCAAAGCTATTAATCTTATTATACGCAAAACCCTGGGTATGCAGTTTAGGGATACACAGTGCGGCGCAAAAGTTGTAACCAGAGAAATGGTAGAACCGCTTTTCAGCAGGAAGTTTTTAACTAAATGGTTGTTTGATGTAGAGGTTTATATGAGAATGAAAAAAATATATGGTAGTGAAGAAGCTAAAAAGAAACTATGTGAATTGCCACTCAAAAGATGGGTACATGCTGATGGATCTAAACTTTCTTTTAAAGATTCTTTTAAAATACTGGGACAAATTGGGCAAATCGCATTTCATTACAGGTAATTATGTAACCCGGCTTAATTAATTACTCTAAGCTATTGGTTATGAACTAAATCGTATAATTTAATTTTTTTAATTGGTTGGTTGGTTTTAAGTAGAGGGGCTTTTTTAAAGCCTCTCTTTTTTTAGCCTTACTACTAAAAATTATTCGGAGGAATGGCTATATAATATTGGGTTTTAAAGAGTTTCATAAGATTGATTTGCCTCAACAAATTAAACCAAACCTACTTGTGTAACCATTAATATATATTAAAGTACTTACAGGCATAAAAAAAAGAGGTTGCCATTTGGCAACCTCTTACTATATTGAATAAACATACTATTATAGTTCTTCAAAATCCTGATTTTCACCAGCTACTGCTTTCCTTACATTAAGGGCATTGCCAGCTGCATCAATTACAAAAGCAACAAACTCAATATTTGCACTATTTTCCACAGATGCCGGCATGCTTACACTAAATGATTTAGTAAAAGTATTCCCTATAGTTGTATTAGAGATAGCTTCTCCTAACAATGGCGTAAGGCATGAGCGTAATACATGGTTATGTTCATAATCTTCAATAACATCTACATCATTATAATACTCGGTATAATTATGCTGCTCATAAATAAGGCCATTTTCCAATATATATACTACCAATTTAAGGCCTGTAAAATTTTTACTGAACTTTACATCAACTTCCAAATCAATAGTGCTTCCGTTAACAACAGGCTTTAAGGCAAGGCCCAGCTTAGGATTTTCACCCTGTGTAAGTGCTATGGCCTGTGCCAGGTTAGCCGGTTCAGGAAAAGTCCATTGTGTCATACGGTTAAGCATGCCTTTCGGATAACTCGGTACGTTTATAATATCTTCAACTACTGAGGTATCATAATTATACGGGTCGTAATTAATACTGGAAACATTACTGCTTGGCCTGTGTATAGCTACTATCACTGCTTTGTCAGTTTGTTCGTTAAGCTGCTCAACGGCATACGCTACCCTGGGGCAAAAGCCACACCATGTGCCGGTATAATCTTCTACCAACAGCCGCTTAACAAAGTTTACTTCTGCCGGATCGCCAAATGTAATAGTTAAGGGCAAGCTTTCAACACCCGAAAAATTTGCTATTACTTCATGAGATCCAAGCTCGTTTGAAGAAAAAGTATTGCCATCTATAGGCGAACCATCAACATACAATACAGCATCTTCCGTAATATCTTGGCCTCCATCATCTTTAACAGTGAATGTAATAGTTTCACCAACTACTTTGTTAGAGTTGTCTGCTGTAAGGTTTATACTACCAATAGAGTCTAAAATAGTATAGTCAGACGAACAGCCGGGAATAAAAAGTGAAGCTAATAAAAGCAGTATAAAGTACTTTTTCATTTAATATAGTGTATTAGAGTTAAGATATAACCTAATTTACTGTAAAATAGTATAATGTTTTAGTTTTTAACAATCCTTACCTGCGACATCTTGTTTTCTGCAGTAGTAAAGCGTGCTACATATACAGAAGCTGCAAGGCCTGAAAGGTCTATAGCTTGTGCGCCATTGTCAATAGCTACAGTTTTTACAAGCTCTCCGTTAATAGTAAACAATTGTAGTGTAGCAGCAACATTAGCTGTTACATCTAACTGGTTTTTAACCACAGTATTTTTTAGTGTTATACCAATATTTTGCAGCGCTGCAAAATCATTTACAGAAGCTGTGGGCATATACTGAAAAGTAAAGCTTACTATCTCATCAATAAGTACCCCCTCAGAATTAACCTGAATTAAAGACATATGAAACTTTACCGGTTGGCCTTCAACATCACCCTCATAAATACTCTGAAAATGGTCGGCAGTATTATTTGTTTCACCTGCCAATATAGGGCTAGCGCCAATTTGAGAATTAGACGGGGCTACTTCACCCACTGTAACATTGTAATAACAAAAGCCCTGAAAACAAAACTGTATTTTATCCTGATGGTTGGTAGCGTTCTCCAGTCCATCCATCCTTAGCTGTACATAAATAGTTTCATCGCCCTGGTTTGTAACTAAAATAGGGAGTTTAGACCCCTGCTCTAATAAACTCAGGCTAGTGCTGGTATATACATACCCATCTGTAATTTCCTCACCATTTTTTCCCTGTACTAAAATTTGAGCCTGTGCTGCAAAGCCTAAAGCAAAGGCTGCAAGTAAAATAATTTTTTTCATGATAGTAAAATTAATTCATGCAGTTTATTAAGTAAAAATGCTATCGGGGAACTGCATGACCCCGATAGCTCTTTATGATATATTTTATTAAGGTTATCTATTCTATAACCAATTTTTCATTTGTTTGTGTAGTAGCACCTTTAACATGTGCTATGTATATACCTTTTTGAAGGTTACCAAGGTTAATGCTTGCACCATCATTAAGGCCTTGTGCAGTATACACCACTTTACCTGTAAGATCTATAACCGTTACATCTACAGCTTCTGAAGTTGTAAAGTTAAAGATACCTGTTGATGGGTTAGGATATATAGCAAATTTCTTAGTGGCTACATCCGGAGTACTAAGTACACCTGTTGTTTTAAACGCAGACTTTACAGTAAGAGAAGTTCCAAAGTTGCCCGGAGCATACTCATAAACAACACCCTGTGTTGAAGTTATTTTTAAACCTATAAATTCCTGTGTACCTAATGACCATCCGTCGCCATAAGAATCTTTAAATACTACAGTATAGCAATCCATATCACCTTCAAGTTCATATCCATAAGATTTAACAGTATTAGCATCAGCGCCTCCTGAGTTGCCACCATTACCCTGGTAGTTACCGCCATAAGCTACAACTGTACCAGCGCTGTTTTTAATTTCCCAAGATATTTCAGCCGGGTAGCTATCTGTATAGCACTCAACTAAAATATTGTTATTGCTTTCGTCAGCCTCCACAACTTCAAACTCAGCAACAGTAAGATCTGTATTAAAAGGCACTTCGCCATTAATATCAGCAACCTCTATGGTATAAGTAAGCCCTTCATGAAGTGCTACACCTTCAACAGTAACTGTAGGTGCATTGGCAAACTGGGCAAGGTTACCTGTATATTCTTTAGTACCCACAACAGTACCATTTTCTTTAACCACAACAGTAGCCGAAGTAATATTGTTATTACCAAAGTTTTTTAGCTTAGTGGCTATATTTTTCATCTCTCCATCTGCACAAATTCTTATTGCATTATCTACAAAAGTAGTAGTTGCAGTAGAAACTATAGAAAGTTGCCCGTGGTTAGGCACCCCTACAAGTGTCTGGCATTCATTAATTGCTGTCCTTAACTGAGCAGCCGTTTTCTGGTCTGCCTTCATTGTAGTTTTTGTATTGGCACAAATGGTATACATAGTAGGAAAATAATCTACATCATAGTTAGATGCCGCACCAAGATTTAGCTCTTCAGTATCTTCAATTATAGGGTACGGGCTTCCTATAGTCCAGTTACCCTGGCTTGGGGCTATCGGCCCTTGTTCACCATAAATATTTTCAAGGTTAGTATTTACAATATCCCCTTCAATAAAAAACACCATAGCTTCATCAGATCCGTCTGGCCCGTAAGCCTCATAAAAATCAGCCATAGCATGTGTTTGGTGGTAATTCCAGCATGGTCCGCACCATGTAGCAGAAAAGTCTATCACTACACTTTTACCCTGGTCAAGATAATCAGCATATAAAGAATGCGTGTTGCCGTTAATATCTACGGCTGTAAAATCAGGAGCATTAGATCCGTCCGCAAGAGAATTATTATCACCTTGTACCTGAGCACTTGCCGTAATAAAAGCAAAGGCAAATAATGCCGTAAGTAGATTTTTTTTCATTTATACAAGTTTTAAGTTTAATAGAATTTTTTTTAAATCTGTGGGCGAAAATTATGTAAAAAAAACGTTATGAGAAAAAAATTCAGTAAAAATGTTTTAAAAAAATACACTCCACAAGATTTTGTTGTTTTTTTTGTTTAAAAAACACGTTAATAAGCGTAACATTGTGATTATTATAATCCTACAAGCCCTATAGAGTTATATTTTTACCTAAAAAAAAAGCAAATAATCTTAAAATTTTTTTAATATTGCCATTCATTATTTTACGGCCTGATTTTTGAAATTTAAATGCTATTATGAAAAAACTATTTTTATTATTATTACTTGTAACCTTTGGCGCCAACGCACAAAAGGAAATGCCTAATGTAAACGTTAAATCACAAAACAATAAAACCTATAATGTTAAAAGTGATTTCAGCGAAAAAGATAAATTATACGTATTCTCTTTTTGGGCAACATGGTGTGTTCCGTGCGTAAATGAACTTGATGCTATAAGTGAGCATTATGCCAAATGGTCTAAAGAGCTTAATATGGAGGTTGTAGCGGTTTCTATTGATGATGCGCGTACTCAAAAACGCGTTAAGCCACTACTTAATGGTAAAAAATGGCCTTATACTGTATTATTGGATACCAACCAGGACCTTAAAAGGCAGTTAAGCATAGCTAATGTGCCTTATACTGTTGTGGTAAAAAACAAAAAAATAGTATATATACACAATGGTTACAGCCAGGGTGCTGAAAAAGAGCTATATAATAAACTGAAGACACTTTAGTTTAATGAAGAAGATATATTTTTGTTTGTCTTTCCTGGTTTGCACTCCTCTTTTTGCCCAGGAAAATGATACTATAGAAAAGAAAAATTACGGGCGAGTTTATGGAGGCTTAGAGTCTAACTCCCAATGGTACATGAATGATAAAGGCACAGGGGTTAGCCAGGATGAAGAGCCGATAAACGGCAAGCCATTACGCTCTAACAATTACCTTTTAGTAAATTACCAGCTTAACAATTTTTCGGCAGGCGTACAGGTAGAAGCCTATGAGCCCCATGCGTTGCTTAATTACAACCCTGGTTTTGAAGGCACTGACCTTGCCACATGGTATGCAAGCTACAAAACCCGTAAAATTGAATTTACAGCCGGTTATTTTTATGAGCAGTTTGGCAGCGGAATGTTATTGCGCGCTTGGGAAGACAGGGCGCTTGGCATTAACACTGCGTTGCGTGGGGGCAGAATAATATTCAGGCCCAGCGACAATATACGGCTAACAGCATTATATGGCCGCCAGCGTACCGGGTTTGATGTAGCAAAAGGCGACATTTATGGTTTTGACTCTGAGTTTAACCTTTCCAAACTATTTAGTTTTGAGGAGAGTGACCTTGCTTTTGGCGCAAGTTATGTGGGCCGTTATGAAAAGATAGACCGAAACAGAATACCAGATCCTGCTTTTGATGACCTTACCAATGCTTTTAGCGGCAGGCTTAATTTTATCCACAGTTCTTTTTATGCATCTGCCGAATACAGTTATAAAACCAAAGATGGTGTATTAAATGCACAAAACAAGCTTAACAACAATTTTGTTAAACCTGGTAATGCTCTATTGGTAAATTTGGGGTACAGTACCTCGGGGCTTGGTATTGATGCCACGTTAAGGCGTACCGAAAATTTTAAATTTCTTTCTGAAAGGGAGCCTGTCACCGTTGATTTAACTTCATCGAGCCTTAATTATAATGACAGGGTACTTAACTTTACCCCTGCCCTTACCAAACAGCACCACAGCAACCTGGCAAACATATACGTGTACCAGGCGCAGACCAAAGTAGATTTTATTAGCAACACCATAATGAAAGCCGGTGAAACCGGGGGGCAGATAGATATTTTTTACGATATACCAGAGGGCAAAGCACTGGGCGGAAAATATGGCACCAACATAGCTGTAAATCTTTCCAACTGGTATAACCTTCCCGGAGACTATCGCCTTACACCCGCTGAATATGATACCAAATTTTTTGGCGTAGGCGAAAAATATTTCAGCGATTATAATATAGAAATACGCAAGCAGCTTGCCGAAAGCTGGCATAGTGCTTTTTATTATATCAGGCAGTATTATAACAAAACATGGCAGGAAGGTGGCGACAAGGTTAATACAAATATAGTAACTGCCGAGGCTACATATAATTTTACCCCAAGCCGCTCTATAAGGCTGGAAGGCGAACACATGTGGGCAGATGCTGATAAGAAAAACTGGGCCGGAGGTACTTTAGAACTTAACCTTGATGATAAATATTCTCTTTACGTTTGG
This sequence comes from Flavobacterium rhizosphaerae, assembly GCF_046000445.1. NCBI lineage: Bacteria > Pseudomonadati > Bacteroidota > Flavobacteriia > Flavobacteriales > Flavobacteriaceae > Flavobacterium > Flavobacterium rhizosphaerae. The sequence continues at coordinate 101,541 of NZ_JBELPZ010000008.1, forward strand.
GATATTTACAATTATGGCAATGATGACCCTGATAAACAAACACATTATTATAATGTTGGGGGCGCTTACCGCATAGGTGCTACACGTATTGCTCTAAATTATGGGCGCCAGCGTGGCGGACTGGTATGTGTGGGCGGTGTTTGCCGCTATGTACCGGAAAGTACCGGGCTTACCCTTAACATAAGTACTGCTTTTTAAACTTATACACTTCGTTTAATACCATACCATACTAATCCCTGTAAGTTTACAGGGATTTTTTTATGCGCTTTTCATGGCGCGCACTACTTTGCGGGTACGCCTATCGGCATACATACGGTTTAATGAGGTATATGCCCATATAAAAGCAGGCAGCCAGCCTATAAGAGTAATTTGCAGAATGAGGCATATAATGCCCGAAATAATTTTACCCTGGAGAAAAAGGGAAAGCCACGGAAAAAAGAATGCAATTACGTATCTCATGGGTGTAAAACTACTATTTTATTGCATTTAAACAAAACCATATAGTGCTATAGCCATGCTTTTTAAATGATTTTTTTATCTTTAACCAAACATTCAACCAATAAAAAAATGAATTTAAAAGTACCTGTACGTTGGGGCATTATAGGTTGTGGCGATGTAACCGAGAAAAAAAGTGGGCCGGCCTACCAAAAAACTGATGGTTTTGCGCTTAAAGCAGTAATGCGCCGCGATGCAGCCAAAGCCGCCGATTATGCCCACAGGCATAAAGTAGATAAATGGTATAATGATGCAGATGCCCTTATTAACGATGACCAAATTGATGCTGTTTATATAGCCACCCCACCCGATACTCACAAATATTATGCACTTAAGGTTGCCAAAGCCGGTAAACCCTGCTGTATAGAAAAACCTATGGCACCAACCTATGAAGAGTGCCTGGCAATTTGTGAGGCATTTGACGAGAAAAACATTCCGCTGTTTGTAGCCTATTACCGCCGGTCTTTACCCCGGTTTTTAAAAGTAAAGGAATGGCTGGATAGCAAAAAAATTGGTGAGGTACGGCACATCCACTGGCATTTAACCAAATCGCCTTCCGCTGTTGATATTTCCGGCGAATATAACTGGCGCACCGATGCTAAAATAGCCACCGGGGGGTATTTTGATGACCTGGCAAGCCACGGTTTAGACCTGTTCATTCACTTTTTTGGTGATATTGAAAAAGTAAATGGCGTAAGCCTGAACCAACAGGGGTTATATAGCGCTAATGATGCCGTATCGGCCGCATGGGCACATAAAAATGGTATAACAGGCACAGGAACGTGGAATTTTGGCACTTGGAAACGGGAAGATAGCGTTACCATTTACGGCAGTAGTGGCACCATACACTTTGCCGTGTTTGACGACGAGCCTTTGGTACTGGAAAATACAGAGGGCAAAGAAATATTAAATATTGCACACCCGGAAAATATTCAGCTTTACCATGTACAAAACATGCGGGACCACCTTATGGGTAAATCAATGCACCCATCAACAGGCCATACAGGGGCGCATACCAACTGGGTTATGGATGTAATTAGTGGAATATACTAAGAAATAATAAAAATATATAAAACCGAAAAAGGCGACCCGAAGACCGCCCATTTCATAACCAAACCTTAATTTTAACATTTTATCTCGCAGCAACAGCTTCAGTAAACAATTTGTTATTGTACTTTGTTACCAGCGTGAAGTTCTTAGCGTTGATTTTACTTACATCAAACCTTTTTGTAAGTTTTGTTTCTCCGGCAGCTACTTTTTCGTTGTAAAGCTCTGTATTATTCTCATCATAAATAATGATCTGTACAGGTGTTTTTTCAGCATTAAATATGTTTAAGGTAATAATACCTTTATCATCTTTAGTAACTACAGGCTTATAAATTTGTGACGTTTTTTCAGATACTACTGCATTTTCTGAATTTATTACCACTTCATGCCTTAGTACTTTAGAACCGGTTTCAGTTTCAATAAAATAAGTTCCTTCAGGAAAAGCAGTAAGGTCATATGTTCTGTTAATTGCTTTACCCTCTTTACTTTGCAGGTTTTCAGCGAAAAGCTCATTTCCTTCTGCATTATAAATTGCAACGTGTACGTTAGCAACTTCATCCATTGTAAAGCTAATTACTTTACCCATACCTTCTTTCACCCTTATTGAGGAGTTCTCACCTGCATTGGCAGCGGCTACAGTAAAAAATACGGCAAGTGCTAAGCAAAATTTCATTAGATTTTTCATATTATTTCTTTTTTGAAATTGTTTCTATTTTTATACTGCTAAATTACAATGATACACCATAGATACATACAACAATATTTACCAATATATATGCTATATTAACTTTTCGAAAACGTTTTTTTGTTAAAAAAAGGGAATTTACATGTGTTTTAAGTATATTTGAAGTGAAAATTTCAGAAAAAATGAAAGCAATTAAAACAGCGGCATATGAGGTTGTTGAACCCTCTTTCGGCAGCTCGTTCAGCTACAGCCAGTTTAGGCCGGGGATGAACCTCAAAGCACACCTTTGGCATTATCATCCTGAAATTGAACTGGCTTTTATAAACGGGGGCAGTGGCAAACGCCAGATAGGCAGCCATGTATCTTATTATACCGATGGTGACCTGATACTTATAGGCAGTAACCTGCCGCATTGTGGTTTTACCGATGTTTCTACAGGCAACAGCAATGAGGTTATTATACAAATTAAACCCGGCTTTATGGGTGATGCCTTTATGAACCTGCCCGAAATTAAAAGCCTGAACGGCCTTTTTGACCGCGCGCTGGGAGGCATTGCCTTTGGTAAGGAAACCAAAGCAGCAGTAGGCCAGCTGGTAGAAGAAATGGCAGACCTGGAGCCGTTTGAACGTTTATTGAAACTGTTAGAGGTATGCCACAAACTGGATGAGGCCGATGATTATAAAATACTTAACGCACAGGGCTTCTCGCTGGAAACACAGGTACAGGATAATGACCGTATTAATATGGTATTTAATTATATAAAAGATCATTTTCTTGAGCCTATAGCTTTAGAAGATATGGCCCATAAAGCCAGTATGACAGTACCCTCGTTTTGCCGCTATTTTAAAAAAGTTACCAATAAAACATTTGTAAATTTTGTAAACGAATACCGTGTGGTGCATGCCTGTAAGTTATTGGCAGAAAAACAGGTACCCATAGCCGAAGTATGCTATGAAAGCGGCTTTAATAATTTTAGCCATTTTAATAAATCGTTTAAAGAGTTTACCGGTAAAAGCGCCTCGCAGTACCGCAAAGAGCTAAAGGCACATTTGCAGTAGTATAGTAAACTTTGGGTATGGCGGCTGGTTTAGCTTTTATCAGTAAACAATAAAAAAATTAACACATTTAATATAACAAAAATATTTTTTGTAGTTTTAACTCCGTTTTGGTTACTTAACCAATAACTAAAAATATACTGCCTCCCGGCACAGGTTATTTGTATTTTACTGCTAAATGCATGGGGTTAAGTTTGGGTTTTAATACCGTGAAAATTATGGCAATTACAATTACCGCCGGGATGGCAGTTTTTTCTTCCTCTATAAATCCACATATTTACATACATAATTTGTTTGAAATCATCTGATATAGTGGTGTGGTTTTAAGTCGCATTTTTCGATATTCGGAAGAAAATTCAAACAATAAGTTTTCTTATAAATTGTATCTTGCAGCCCAAATACACTTTTATTATGAAATTACTACGGATATTATTTCTTTTTATAGCCCTGCCGGCTGTGGCGCAACAGGGTGGCATGTGGATTCCTTCGCTGCTTGACGGCATGAATGAGAAAGAAATGAAAAGCCTGGGCATGAAAATGTCGGCCAAAGATATATACGATGTAAATCACTCCAGCCTTAAAGATGCCGTACCCCAATTTAACGGTGGCTGTACCTCAGAGGTTATTTCGCCGGAAGGCCTGCTGCTTACTAACCACCATTGCGGTTATGGCGAAATACAGGCACACAGCACTGTAGAGCACGATTACCTGACAGACGGTTTCTGGGCAATGACCCGCGAAGAAGAACTGCCCAACCCCGGTGTGGTTGCCACTTTTATAGTAAGTATTGAAGATGTTACCAATAAAGTGCTGGAGGGCACTACCAGCCTTACAGACGAGAAGCAACGTCAGGAAAAAATACAGCAAAACATAGCTACCCTTACCAAAACCCTGCCTAAAGAAAGCTGGCAGGAAAACAGCATACGTACTTTTTATGAAGGCAACCAGTACATGCGTTTTGTTACGGAAACGTTTAAAGACATCCGCCTGGTGGGTGCACCGCCTTCATCTATAGGGAAATTCGGATCTGATACGGATAACTGGGTGTGGCCGCGCCATACAGGAGATTTTTCTATGTTTCGCATTTATGCCGATAAAAACAACCGCCCTGCGGAATATAGCGCCGATAATGTGCCGTATAAACCAAAACATTATTTTCCTATTTCACTAAAAGGCGTTAAAGAAGACGATTTTACACTGGTATTTGGTTTTCCGGGCCGTACTACAGAGTATCTGCCTTCGGTAGCGGTAGCACAACTTATAAATGCTACAAACCCTGCCAAAATAGAGGTGCGGGATGAAGCCCTTAAAATTGTAGACGGCTTTATGCGTAAGGATAAAGAAATAAAAATTCAGTATGCTTCTAAATACGCCGGCATAGCCAATTACTGGAAGAAATGGATTGGCGAAACACAAGGGCTTATAAAAACCGATGCTGTTGCAAAAAAACAAGCCTATGAAAAAGGCTTTTTAATCCAGGCCAAAAAAGCAGGCCAGCTTGATAAATACAATAATCTGTTTACTGATTTTGAAAAATACTATAACGAAATTGAGCCTTACCAACTGGCGCGTGACTATTTTATTGAGGTAGGCCTTAGAAATACAGAGCTGCTTACCGTTGGATTCAGGCTATACCAACTGGAACAGATTTATAAGTCAAGGGGAGCACAATCGTTTACTGACCGTAAGGCCAACACCATTGCATCACTTGAAGAAACCTATAAAGATTACAACAAAAATGTAGATGAAAAGGTTTTTGAAAAGCTAATTGCCCTGTATGGTGAAAAATCTCCGCAGGAGTTTGTACCCCAACAATTAAAGGGTATAGATTATGCCGCACTTACTAAAGAGGTATATGGCACCTCTAAGCTAACCTCTTATAATGGGGTAAAATCTCTTTTAGAGGGCGATGCCGCACAGGTATTTGAAAAACTTAATGCAGATAAGAGCTACCAGGTTATTAAAGCTATGGCTGATAGTTACTATGAAAATATAGCCTCTGAATATGAAGCACTCACATTAAAAATAGACGGACTACAGCGCGACTACATGAAAGGTATTTTGGAATTAAGCCCGAAAGATGCGCGCATATTTCCGGATGCCAACAGTACTATGAGAGTAACGTATGGCAAAGTAAAAGGCTATGAGCCACGAGATGCTGTATATTATGAACCGGTTACTTACCTTGATGGCGTTATTGAGAAATACGTTCCTGGCGATTATGAGTTTGACGTTCCACAAAAACTAATAACACTATATAATAATAAAGATTATGGACAATATGGCGAAAAAGGTAAAATGCCTGTATGCTTTATAGGCACTAACCATACTACGGGTGGTAACTCCGGCAGCCCGGCTATAGATGCAAAAGGTAACCTGATAGGTTTAAATTTTGACCGGGTATGGGAAGGCACTATGAGTGATGTATATTACGATCCTTCTATTTGCCGCAACATAATGGTAGACATTCGCTATGTGCTGTTTATTATTGATAAATATGCAGGAGCGGGGCATTTAGTTAAAGAAATGGAAATAATCAGGAAATAAGTTTTTACTGCATTATTTTTATCGCATTTTTAATAAAACAACCTCATTAAATTAATTTAATATAAAAATGTTAAAAATTACAAGGGTTTTTATAATATTTTGATTTTCAATACTAATTGCACCAATAATTTTTTTTTAATAAATATATTGCAGTATTGAAAAATTTATATCTTTGCTCCGAATTAATAATTAACCTTTATAATTTAGTAAGATGAAAAAAGTTGTTTTAAGCCTTGCACTTGTAGCTATGCTAAGTGTTTCTTTCACTTCATGCAAGAAAACAGAAACTGAAGAAGTAGAGACTGAAAATGTTGACACTGTTGTAGCTCCTGAAGTAGAAGAGCCGATGACTCAAGATGTTGACACAGTTGCTGTTGACACTGTTACTACTACTGAGACTACAGTTGTTGAGTAATTAGCTTCAGACTCAAAAGACATAAAGCTCCGCCACGCGGGGCTTTTTTGTTTTATATATATTATTTATTTACTTCTCACCTACACCCGCCTGTCAATAAAATTAACCGGTTTACGGCTCATAGGAGTAAACATTATACGGTTTAATTCCTGCGGGGCAACAAACTCTATTTTAGGTGTAACCCTTAGTTTAGCCCTGAAATGATCTTTAATCTGGTTTAGCAAATTATCTGTGGGGTCTGCCACACCCACTTTTATCAATATTTCATCGGTACCAAGGTTATTGGTAGTAATTTCTATAATATGGTTTTGTATTTCTGTAAAAGAATTGAGCAAATCATTCATAGCAGGCGGATACAGCGTTGTGCCTTTATACTTAATCATTTGCTGTTTACGCCCAATTACTGGGCCAACCCGCAAAGTAGTGCGCCCGCATGGGCAGGGTTCTGCATGTAGCTGAACTATATCGCCGGTTTTAAAGCGCACTAAAGGCATACCTTCTACCCCAAGGGTGGTTATGGTAAGTTCACCACTGCTACTATTTACAACAGGGCGGTCATTTTCATCAAGTATTTCCGTTATAATAAGCTCCGGGTGGTGATGCCCGCCCCTACCATAACCGCATTCGGCAAAGGCAGTACTCATTTCTGTAGAGGCATAAGTAGAAAAGAGCTTAATATCCCACTTTTCTGTTATTTTTTTTGACAATGTATTAGGCGTAAAATCCTGATTACGCAGGGGTTCGCCGATACATACCGCACCTTTTATTCCACATGCGTTATAATCTATACCATTTGCCTCGGCATATTCTATCAGTTTCAGCAAAAAAGAAGGTACTGTAATTAAGTATGCCGGCTTAAATTTTACTATGGAATCCCATTGCAGTTCCGGCACCCCGGCACCTACGCGTATTACCCCGGCACCCAGTTTGCGTAAGCCTAAAAAATAGGCCAGCCCGGCCATAAAGCGACGGTCTATGGTTGTCATTAACTGCACCACATCGCCCTCTTTAACACCAGAGCATAAAAAAGAAATGGCCTCGTTATATGCCAGGCGGTCAAGGTCTTTATCGGTAAGCCCAAAGGTTACCGGTTTACCCGATGTACCTGAAGTGGTGGTGTAGTCTATTATCTTTGTTTTGGGTACACATAAAAAGTCATCATTAAACTCCTGTAAATCCTCTTTAGTAGTAACCGGTATACGCTCAAGGTCTTCAAGAGTTTTTATATGTGCTGGTTCAATACCGTTATGTTTAAAAAGCTTTTTGTAAAACGGCGAATTTTCTGCTACGTAATGCAGGGTATCCTGCAGGAGTGTTTCCTGGTATATTTTTATTTGCTCTTGCGTTTTGGTTTCTATAGAAGGGATAGTCATTCTCCGCCGGATTTTCGGGTTGCTTTATTCAGGTATTCTTGTGTGGCTTCCCTGTCCGGGAGCGTGGTAATTACTTTTGTAAGCGCTTTTTTAAACTGCTCACGCGCAGCGGTGTAGTAGCCTTTATCATAATAGTAGCGGCCCACTTTGTAGTACACCACCCAATAATCAGGGTTAAGTGCTTGGTATTCTTTTATAAAATCAACAGAAAGGCCTTTTTTGTCTTCAAGCCCCCTATCTATAATACGGTCCTGCTTACGAAAGGTTTCATAATCCCAGTAGGCTTGAGAGTGCACAAACGGGTCTTCCGGTATCAGTAATGAATCTATACCCATAGGTTTACCGGTAGTTCCGGTATCCTGGCCTTTAAAAATCTCATTAAGGTCATACGCTACATAAGCACCAAGCATATATGGTGAAGAAGCCACCCATACCAGCCTTTGTTCCGGCTTAAAAATAACCGAATGGTGCGCTAGTAACTGATTAATGGCTTTTTCATTACCATAACCCAGGGCTATACCGTTAAGCCCTGTAGTACTCCGCATTATGGTGGCAGCCTTTACCGGGTTAATTTTATCATTTTGATCTAATAACTGCGTCATCCGTTCAAAACGGTACTCTGAATGGCTGTCGCGTATGGCGGCCCTGTTATTATCGTCATCTTTATAAGCGGCGCCCTGAAAATGGTTGGTACATATTAGCTGTGATGTATTGGGCACATCATATACATCCAGTTTATTAGGCGACACTTCTATCAGCACCGCTTTATGGTCATTAGCGCTGCCTACCATAATACTTTCAGATACAAATACTTTGCGCTTTTTTGCAATGGCAACGGCTTCGTCTATATTTTTGGCATATTGCAATATTTCCCTTGTCAAAAGCGAAATAGGTGTTTTTGCCACAAGGGGAATGTCTGATTTGCCTGCATTAATGGTTACCGTAAGCCCCTGCAGGTTCATACCAGACAGTGTGCCTATCATACCTGCCCAGGATACTGACATGAACGGATACCCTTTTTCGGGCTTTACAAAAGATACCAGTTTGTTTTCGGCAAACTCATCGCCGGCATAAAAATCAAGATTACGGGCCAGCAGCAGCAATCCGTCTTCAGATTTATCATCCCAAACAGCAAAAGAAGTACAGCCAACCAATGCCAGATCGCTCAGGGCATGGCCTATATCATGCGCGCCGTGCAGGTACAGGCTGCGCAAATATGGCGGGGCTATATTATCAAACTCATGGGAGGAATAGCGGGATATACCGTAAATTTCTGTTTTATATTCTTCGGGGACGTTTAAGTACAGCTTTCTGTTATACCATTTTAAAAACTGCCTTAGTAGAGCCTGTTTAAATTTAGAGGGTACCAGTTCATCTACCTTTTTCACAAAAGAGCCTTCCTGCTTTTTTATGAGATCCTGCGTTAGCGCGCCGTTAATAAGGCCACGCTGCAACGCATCGCCCTCTACATACAACTCCCAGAGCTGTTGGCGGTTTTTTACCAGAAAATTATTTTTATATGAAAATGAGGTATCAGAATATTGTACCACTACAGGAGGTGTGGCATTATAGCCCTCTAAAATGGGTTTATTGTGCACCGATTTATACGTACCGCAGGCTACCAGCTGCAAAGCTGCGCCAAGCCATAACAGTATGTATAACCGTTTGTGCATTACAAATTGAGCTCGTTATTTATTTTGTTGATAAGGTACTCTTTGCCCAAAATTTCTGAACAGGTTACCACAGCACCAATAGTTACCCCCAACACCCCGTGCATATTTATACTTTGCCCGGTAAGGTAAAGGTTTTTAAGTTTGGTTTTTGGCGATATAAACGTTTTCATGGGGTTGTTAGAGTCTTTTACATAGCCGTATAAATTGCCATACTGCCCGCCAATATAATCACGGTAAGAAAGTGGTGTTGATGTATGTACCGATTGTATACAATCCCTGATACCCGGAAACTTTTTTTCTACTTCTTTAAGAAACTGTTCTGTCCTTTGTTTCTTAAACTCTTCGTAGGCGGCGCCCCGGTCTTCTTTTTCTGCTGTTGTGTTATGGGTATCTGCCCATTGTTTTACATCATTAAAATCCATAAAGGTAATGAGCGTCATGCTTTCTGCCCATTCGCCCTGGTTGGGCGATACGTTCATGGAAGCCATATAGCCTTCGGGCCAGGTTTGGGGTGTGCACTCCATAGCATTCCATACCCGTGTGCTATCTTTAAAATGATAGTAATTGTGGTTAAGGTATTTAAAGGTTTCGGGTTTAAAAACAAGGTACAGGCTAAATGCCGAACCCACCACTTCCAGATTTTGTATACGGTTAAAGAACGATTTGCGGAACTTATCTTCCCCTATCATCTTTAACGTGGTTTTTGGCTCAATATTGGAAATAAAAATATCGGCAAAATATTCGTCACCGTCTTTCGTTTTTGCAGAAATAAGTTCGTTATCGCCATTAAATCCAAAACCAACCACTTCTTTATACTTATAGGTTTCCCCACCGTATTTTTTTAATTGCTTTATAAGCTGTTTGGTAATCTGGCTACCTCCGTTTATGCACCTCCATGAACTCTGCATGTATGAGTTTACTGATAGGGCATGCACATAAAAAGGCGATTTATCTTCTATACCTGCATATAAAAAGTTAGAGCCTGCCAGCACAGCCCTTAATTTTTTATTATTGGTAAGCTTATCAAAATACTCTTTGGCGTTCTCTGAAAGTATTTTGGTATCATAACCTTCAACATTATTCTCTAAATTGTATAGTGGAAATGAACTGCAGGTTTCCTGCAGCTTACGGCAATATTCTTTAAGGTTTTCTTCCTCGTCCGGAAAATAAGTGGTGAGTTGTTTTACAAAATTATCATAGCCCTGTGCATGTGGGTACTCGCGGTCATCATCATCAAATGAAATAACATCATACGCGTCTTCATCCATTTTTTTAAGGCGCAGCTCATCCATTATACCTATATATTTAAAGTAATTATACAGGTTCTGCCCTTTTTCTAAACCGCCAATATAATGTATGCCGGTATCAAAAATGGTTTTATCTCTTACAAATGTTTGCAGGTTGCCCCCAAACTGGTTGTTTTTTTCTAATACGCATACTTTGTATCCTTCCTTTGCAAGGATTATAGAAGAAACAAGGCCCCCAAGGCCACTGCCAATAATTACAACATCATACTTTTTATCCACGTTCTTTTCTTCTTAATACCATAAAACCTTCTTCACGGTGCTCTGTTGTAAAACCTTCATAAGGCATAGCTGCATTGTTAGTAGTAACCAAAATAAGTTTTTCTGCTTTTTCAGGCAACTCTTTTAACAGCTCAATACCTTTTTCATATGCCACCACAATAGTGGTACAATGCACAGCTTGCATATCCTGCGGGTGACTCAGGTAATAAATATCCCGCTTTTTGTTAATATAGCTGGTTTTAGCCACATCATATTTGTCAGGGTCTGCAATATACGTGTAAATTTTTCTTTGTGGCTCCTGAAGCGCTAATAATACAGCTGTTTCGCCGTAATCATCTGCTATATGTAACACACTCCCCTTAGGCTCTATAAAAGGGTTGAGCCTGTAATACACATCTAAATTTTTGTGCAGCCCCTGCTTAACAGCCTGCACAATTTCAGGGTCTTTATACGCAAAGCTATACAGTATCATGCGCTTAAAATATTCCGGGCCTTCAATTTCCCGGCGCATCAGCCTAAACTGCTCTTTAAAATATGTTCCGGTTTTTTTTGTCCGTTCAGTATATCCTTTGCCAAACGTTTCATCCTGCGGAGTAATGCGCGGTAAAATTTTCAGCGTAATACTACCGTCATTCAATATAAAATCGCCTTTTGGCAATACTTCTGAATTACCGTGGATGACTACCGGTATAATATCCAGCCCAAACTCTTGTGCCAGGTAAAATGCGCCTTTATGAAAACGGTTAATATGGTTGCTTACCGATCGGGTTCCTTCGGGGAAGATGACAAGTGAATAGCCCTGTGCTACTTTTTCCCTCAAATGCTCTACACCGCCTTCCAGGCCTTTTGATACCGGATAAAAGCCTGCCAGCTTAACCCCTATACCAAATACGGGCGAATTATATACCCAGTCACTTACCAAGTAAATAATTTTAGGGCTGAGCATACCTATGGCAAGTATGTCCAGAAAAGAAGAATGGTTGGCTATAATTACCGCCGGTTTTTCAAATTTTTCGTTATGTGGATTTATTACCCTCTTTTTTACAAAAGGGTTAGTATACAATACCGATTTCATAAACTTTGACATGGCATACCTGAAAGCCTGCATTTTTCGTTTTCTTTTTACCGGAAGTATGTTGATAAACACAAGGCTGAATACAGACAGCAGGAAACCGCCCAGGCCATAGTAAATAAATGAAAGTATGGAGTGCAGCATGGTGCGCAGCTCCAGTGGAGCCTTACCTTTTTTGGTGCGTTTTGTAAGGAAAAAACGAAATATAAGGGGATAAAAGATAAATGTTATGGCTACTGCTGAGAAAATACCGATAAGCGATACTGATGAAATGGATTTAAGCGCCGGGTGCCCGGCAAAAATTAGTGCGCCTATACCCAGCACCGTTGTAAGTACTGCAAGAATTATTGAGGTACGGTAAGAAGCCATTTCTTTACGGCCAAAAGTGTATTCTTTTTGCAGGGCGCTGGTCATAAAAATACTGAAATCTACCCCATAACCCAAAATAAGGGTGCATACTATAGAGCTGAAAATATTAAGCCGTATGCCAAAAATGCTCATAATACCTGTAGTAACAATACCAGTTATTATTATAGGGATGCAGCTTACCAGTACAAGCTCTATACGGCGGAAGAAAACAAACAGTATAAGCAACACCGCTATAAAAGAATAATTTACAAGGGTATTAAAATCGGTTTTAAGCCCTCCTAAAAAAGTTTCGTTTAACTGCTGGCGGTCTATAACCATAGTTTTTGGGCTTGCCGAAAGTTCTTTTACTATGCCATCCCTCTGGGTACCGGAAACCCTTACAATAGATGCTATAGTATAAAAGCCATCTTTTTTACTAATAAACTCATCAAGGTACAGGGTTTTTACCGCCATATAGTCATCAATGCTTATGGTATGAAACTCTTTATCAAATGTATCATAAAACAGCTGGTAGGCATTTTGTTTAAAACCCAGCTTAGCCCCTTCGTTAATAAGGGCAGATTTTACCTTTTGTTTTCGTTGCGGGGTCCAGAAAGTGTTCCAGCGGTTAATTTTGCTTTGCTGGTCTTGCTGTGAAAGCACTATGCCGCCAATTGAACTATACTGCAGCAGCTTGCCGGCAGCTTTATCTTTGGCCAGCTCATGCGCCAAACGGGTATTGTTTGACATTACCTCTTCGGCGGAGTTTCCATAAGAGGCAATATAGAGTGACTTTGATGCCAGGCTGGTAGACTCTTCCAGGTGCTTTTCTGCATGTTTAACATCATCCGGCACATAATTGAGCTGAGAAAGGTCATTATCAAAAACCACATTCCTGAAGGTAAACAGGCTTACTACAATGAGTATAATACTAAACCCTATAAGCGGTTTGCTTTTATGAAAAGAGAAAGCGGCAACCCTGTCCAGCACGGTATGTCCTTTTTTAGATTTCTTCTTTTTCTCTGTTGGCTTATAGAGGTGCGGCATAAGCAGTAAGGCAAACACCGAGGTAACAATAACGCTGCCAGCAGCAAAAATACCCAGGTCTTTTAACGCATCAGAATTAACAAACAGCAGACATAAAAAGGCTATGGCTGTAGTACTACTGCTCATTATAAGTGGCTTGGCAATATCTTTATACAGTGCCCTTACATCGCTATTATGTTTAAAATGTGTAAGTATGTGCAATGAATAATCTATAGTTACGCCAACTAATATAGAACCTATGCCCAATGAAATTGCCGATATGGTACCCCGTAAGAAATAAAGAAACGCTATTGAAAACAGCACTCCAAAAGCTGTGGGTAAAAACACAATAATTGGTACATATATTTTTTTATAATAAAACATAAAAATAAGTACCAGCAACGTCATGGTAATAGTAATAGTAACATGTACATCGCTCTTAATTTGTGTGGCATTGGCTACGGCTATTACTGCAGAGCCAAAATATTCTACATTTGCTGTACCGCTGTACTGACTGTTTAAGTGGTCTTTAATCTGGTTGAGCTTATTGACAAAAACCGTGTTTTTTTCGGTTTCGCTACCGGGGTATACGGTATTAATAAACAGTAGTAGTCGTTTACCATCTTTAGTAACCACAAAACCATCCTGCAATTCAAAATCGCCCCCTACACCCAATTGCTGTAATTTTTTTAACCCCGTAAAAGAAATACCAAACGGATCGCGCAATATAAAATCTTTGGTAACCAGGCCTGAAGGTGAGATAATTGACCTGAAATTGGCCTGTACTGTATTGGCAATGCTATCCTTGTTTAATTGCTGTTGCAGCTTTGTATAATCGGCATCATCAAGAAACAGGGGCAGGTTATTATTTACAAAACTTATGGCCTCCTGTATGTTTTCATCGTCAACTTTGCCCTGTATACTGCTTACATATTTTTTACACTGCTGCAGGCTATCCAAAAAAACAGTAGCCGCACCGGCAAGCCCTGCAGGTGCGGTATCGCCTTCGGCATTAATAATAACCGTAATTTTATCAGAAAAATTAAGCTGGTTTAAAACGCGGGTTGCTTCTTCAGATTTTTTATTTTTAGGAATGAGTTTGGTAATATCTTCTTCAAACCTGATTTTAGAAGCAAAAAAACCACATAACCCTAAAAAAACCAGTGCCAGCAGCAACGATAGTATTTTATTTCTTGTTACAAAAAAATGTATGGTTATAAATAGTTTATGCATTTTTGCGTATTTTATTTTTATGCAGGGCCGTAAGCAGCAAAAAACTAGTTACCCCAAAAACAAATGCTGCTAAAACTGCCAGCAAAATACTACCCGCAATGTACTGAAAAAGATGCTGGCCCACGGCCTCGGCAAAAGATAAATCTTTATCTACAGTAGCATCGGTTACAAAAAGAGACCCCATTAGTAATGATAAGTATACAATTACTGGAATCATGGGCGGAATGCTGATATGAGAGAATGTAAATGCTATGAGTTTATTGAGTTTTAGCAAATAGGCCAGCAAGAGTACCATAGCGGTTTGCAGCCCCCAGATAGGCGCTATACCTATAAAAACACCAAGGGAAACCGAGAGCGATTTTTTCATTACACTGTCGCCGCTTTCTACTACATTTTCAAGAAAAAACTGCTTAAGGCTTTTTTTTTTATAACTCAATATAAAGTTTCTTGGCTTTATATATAAAAGGCTAATAATTACCAGCACTGTGTTTAAAATGCTTATCCGGGTAAAATCCATGAACGGGCGAAAGTGCGATACACGTTCATCCATATCATACAGTACTTTTACAGGTACATTTTTTACCGGAACACCTTTCCATGCGGTGCGTACTATAACCTCTATTTCAAATTCAAATTTTGGGGTATAATACTTTTTTGGTATTTTTTTTAAGGGATATAGCCTGAAGCCTGACTGGGTATCGGTAAGTTTTATGCCGGTTTCAAACCAAAACCAGAAATTGGAGAATTTATTACCAAAACTGCTTTTTTTAGGCACGCCTTCCTGTTCCATATTGCGGCTGCCGATAAGCAATACTTCGCCCTGTTCTTGCAGTGCATTAATAAATACAGGTATGTCATCAGGGAAATGCTGCCCGTCAGAATCTATGGTTATAGCATAATCATACCCAGCCTGTATTGCTGCTTTAAACCCATAGCGCAAGGCCTTACCCTTGCCCTTATTTTGCGGCTGGGTAAGTACCGTAAGGTTGGTGTATTGTGCAAGTATGTGTGGGGTATTATCTGTAGCGCCGTCATTTACAATAATAATATTGCCGGTATACTGCAACACGCCATCAATAACCCTTTTTAAGGTTTTGCTGTTATTATAAGTAGGTATAATAACACAGCAGTTGAGCTGGTTTATTATATTATAAAATTGTGGCAGCGTGTCCATTATAATGGGATACTTTTTTGAGCACCCAAAGATACTTTTAATTTTTTCTCAGGCAAAAAAGAAGTTGCCTGAGAAAAAACTATGAAATTTAATTGAACGCTGCTTTTTCTTCCTCAGTAAAAGAAGATGATATTTTTACAAAATTGCGGGTAAACTCTTTTAAGTCCTGTGACTGGCTATCAAAATGTTTTACTAAAAATGCTTTATCTTCATCAACATCACGAAAGTATCCGGTAATCTTTGGGGCATTTTCCTGAATATTAAGGCGTATCAGCCTCGCTTCGTAATTATCCGGGTCTTTTTCAATAGTACTTTCCAGCAGTTTTGCCCCTTCGGTAAAATATTTCTTTTTATCAAACAAAGGCTTTGTATACTTTGCTTTTAAAGTAAGCGCTGCCGCCTTATAGGCGGTTATAGTAGCATTGCCCCCGTCTGCATCTTTTACCATATCATACAGCTTGGCGGCAGCATCTTCAGATGTAGAAGCGCTAATATAAACCTGCCTTACTGTAGCAAGGTCTGCCTTTACAATACAAAAGGCTGAAAGAAATAAAAACACTAATTTCATAGGTTGTAGTTTAGTGAAATTAAAATTGGAAAATAGCCGATAGAAATCCTAATTTCTGCTGTAATTACAACTTAATTTTAACGCAACCGTGTCATTAAAGCAGGTTGTGTTTTTAACCTTAATTTCTTCGCCATCCAACCCGGCTATTTCCAGCTCCAGTTTAAGCTCTGGGGTAACCTCGGGATTTATAAGTGCCATAAACTTAACGTTAGAAGCGCTTTTCATGGTAAGCGGCGTGTTGGCTACCTGTTGTGTAAGTTCTTTTATTATCTGCATCATACACACGCCGGGAGTAACCGGGTTGCCAGGAAAATGGCCTTTAAACACATCGTGCGCGGCATTAATAGTTATGCAGGCGGTATATTTGCCTTCAGCAGTTTTATCCAGCGATTTTAGTTTGTAAAAATCTTTTAGCAGCATTTAAAAATTTATTTATTATTAAAATGAGTAGGTTAAACCTATCTGTACTACACTGTTTAGTCTCACGTCGTCAATATCATCATTATAATAATCATCGTCATCATCCCATCCATTAAAATTATTACCAAAAATATCAACAAGGCCAATTTTGTAACGGGCCTCTATACCCATACCAAAACCAAATTCATACCCTAAACCGCCCTGAAGGGTAAGATCAAAGCCCTCTAATTCATCGGATAACTCTTCAAAATTATCGCCTACTTTAAAATCTATTGAAGGCCCTACCATTACCGCAAAACCCTTAAATGTAAATTTATTTATCAAAGCGAATGAAAGATATTGTATCTGCAGGTCTTCCTGCGTTTCATGATATTCATACCCGGGTTCCGGTAAATATAGGGAAGAGTCATAATTATATTTTGTTCCCTGTCTTGAATAGGTAATTTCAGGCTGGAGTGTATAAAACTTAACAAATTTAATACCTACAAACCCACCGGCATAAAAATCAGTTCGGGTTTGGGAATCAGGAAAATTGGTAAAAGTACTAAGGTTCAACCCCGCCCTTACGCCGGGTGTTACTGTTATCTGTGCCCCGGCCTTAAAAAAGGCAAAACTAAGAAAAGCGATTACAATTAATTTTTTCATGGTGTGTAATTATTTGGTTATTGTTTTATTTTGATCTCCCTTTTGCAGAAAAACTATAGGAAAGCCCTAACTGAAATACTAAGTTGGCATTATAATGGTCTATATCAGAATAGGAATGGTTATAAGTACTTGATTCTAAAACATCAATTAAACCGGTTTTTACCCTGCCTTCAACCGTAATACCCATTGGGAATGTATAGCCTAACCCTGCTGTAAAATCAAAATCGACATCAGAGTTAGTGTCTGCATTGGTAGAGGTTACAAAATCGATAGTAGGGCCCAGATGCACATCAAACCCCTTAAATGTAAAGCGGTTAATTATCCCAAACGAAAGATAATTTATATCAAGGTCTACATCTTTTATCCTGTATACCAGCTGAGAATTATCAAAAACAGCTGTTTGCCCTATGGCTCCCTGCCTGCTGTAGTTTATCTCGGGCTGCATGGTATAAAAACGGCTTAGTTTTACAGCCATAAACCCACCGGCATAAAAATCGGTTTTAGTGTTAAAATCAGACCCGGAAAGGTTAGAAAAGTTTACCCCCGCCCTTATGCCCGGTTTTAAGGTAACCTGTGCCTGTGCTGCAAAGGAAAAACAAATTAATAAAAGTGTAAGAAGGTTTTTCATAGCATTACTATATTTAATTGGTTAATTAATTTTTCCTGCCACTTACCGTAAAATTATACGAAACCCCTACCTGAAACGAAAAATTAGTATTATAGTCATCATAATAATTTCCCTGCCCATCATAATAATCTGTAAGTATATCAACAAAACCTTTTTTTACCCTTGCCTCTATAGTAAGGCCAAAAGGCAGCGTATACCCTATACCCGCTGTAATGCCTGTATCGGCATCGGTATCTATACTCTGGTAGGTGTTATTAAGTAAAAAATCAAGTGTTGGCCCTACATGTACATCTATCCTGTCACTTAATGTAAACCTGTTTATAATGCTGAATGAAAGGTACTGTAACGACATATCGTCTATATGGCCATCGCCTGAGTAATTCCCATCATAATAATAGTAATTGTAATATTGCCTGCCCGAAGCGCCCTGCCTGGAATAGTTTACCTCCGGCTGCAATACGTAAAACCGGCTAAGCTTTATGGCGGCAAACGTACCTACATAAAAATCGGTTTTATAATCAAGGTCTGTCTGGGTTAAGGTAGAAATACTGGCCCCGGCCCTGATACCCGGCATAACCCTTACCTGCGCAACAGCTGTAAAGCCCGCAAGCAGCAAAAAGATAAAAAGCGCTTTTTTCATAGTGTGTGATGGTTAATTGTTTATATATTCAAGTGCTATCCTGAGTTTTATGTTTTTATGGTCTATTATAATACTATCAGCAAGCTTTTCACTTTCGGGTGTATATGTAATCACCGTTTTTTCTTTTGACTTAGTGGCATTTACCAGTTTTTTTAAACTACCGGTTGCCTTATCTGTAAAAAGGTAGTTATAGCGTTTTTCGTCTTTTGATTTGTAAACGGTGGTTTTAGAATTTTCATATTGCGCCATGACTTCATGATTCATTTTCAGCAATAGCATAAAATCTTTTTTGAGGGTGTTTACCACAATTTTACGGTCGAATTCTTCTAAAATAAAGTTTACCTTAAAGCTGTCATCAGTAATTTCAAAGTCAAACAGTTTGTTGCCAAACTCAGTAGTAAAGGCTATGCGGTGTGTAGTATCATTTATTTTTTTTACGATGAAAATACCCCCAAAATCTTTTCCGTAAACCGAAATATGTGCCTTATACACATAATCTGTTTCCGGATCTGAAAAATAAGTAGCATGATATTGCTGTATAGCAGTGGGTACCGCATCATACCCTTTAACGGTTTGTACGGCGCATGATGTAAACAATAACGCTGTGCAGGCGCTAATTATTAAAAACAGAATCGGGAACCGGTACATTGGCAGCTTTATTTTTAAAAACAATCCTGGTATAATCGCCCGAAGGCTCTGTCATTTTTACTTCTTCCACCATATTACCTTTTTTATCAAAATACAGTTCCATCTGCTTTATGTATTTTTTTAAGGCTGCATCTTTGGGTACCAGCCTGGTAATATTGTGTGTGCTGTTTTTAAAAAAAGAAATGTCAAATTCATTTTCATCAAACATATTGCCGCTTACACTGCCTACAATAAGTTTGTTGAGCTTATCAAACATTTTGCTGCTACTCAAATCCATAGCACTTTTTTTACCGGCATCATTTATAACAATTTTATTGTCTTTAAACACCACACTATACTGATAGGGCTTTACATATTGCCACAGTAGCCTGTTTGGCGCCTTAAACTTCATTTTGCCGGAAGTTTCTATATCATTAGAAAGAAAATCCATGTGTTTGTACTGCACAAAATCTGTAGTAAGGGTTTTGGTGGTTTTGGCGGTTGTATTAACAGCACTTTTAAAGGCGGTTATTTCTGCAGCAGTCATTTTTTGTTCCTGTGCGTGCGCTGTAAATGCAATAAGGGTCAGTAAAAACACATAAAGCGTATTATTCTTCATAGGCAGGTATATTAAGTAGCTGGTCTACTGTAACCGATTTATAATTATTTTGCTGTAAAAATACCAATAATCGTTCCAAAACATTTACTGTTTTTTGTGAGGTATCATGTAATAATATGATGCACCCGGGAGCCAAACGTTGCGTTACCCTGTTAAAAATTGTGTCTTCATCCGGAATTACAGCATCCAGCGAACGGTTATTCCAGCCAATTACGGTGTGCCCTGTGGCTTTAAGTGCTTTTGCAATGTTAGGATTGGTAACCCCAAACGGCGGGCGAAATAGCAGGGCTTGTTTACTTATGGCATTATATATAGCCTTATTAGCATGTTGTAGTTCTTGTTTTACTTTTTCTGCACTAAAAAAACCCATTTTTGCAGCGTGGCTGTAGGTGTGGTTACCTACCGTATGGCCTTCTTCAATTATTTTTTTTAAAATTTCAGGGTGTTTTTCTACTTGGGTGCCAATACAAAAAAAAGTAGCGGCTGCATTATATTTTTTAAGGAGCTGTAACACTTTAAGCGTTTCGGGCGTGGGGCCGTCATCAAAAGTAAGGGATATGGTATTGGCGGTAACATCAGGATTACCGCAATAGGCTTTTATGTGATAGTTTAGTGTTATTACAGATGAACCGGCTACGGCAATTATTAGCCATAGCAATACCGGAAGTACAAAAACCCAGAATGGCACAACTACCCAAAAAGAAAGGCCGGCCAGCAACAGCAGTGCAAAAAATAAAAAAAAGGTATTTATTCTGTGCTTCAGCATTTGGAAAGTAAAATAAAACTATGGTCACGCCCTTCATACTGATTATAAAGCAATATGTGGCTGTAACTGTTTTTTGATACCGTATTGGCCTTTACTACCTGTGGCACCTGTTGTGTTTTTAGTATTTTGGCAGCAGCCCATAACCCGAATGAAGAAGCGGTGTTAAACTCACCGCTAAGGTGTTTATAATAAAGCTGTGCCGCATCCGGCAATAACTCTGCTATAGGGGCGTAATAACCATCATAAGCTGCATCTCCATTATAGCCCAATACCACAGCATCAACATCAGTAATTGTCAGGTTATTTTGCTGTAAAAAAAACAAAAGCTTTTCAGCTACTTCATTTTTAGTGAGCACATTGTATATTGAAACATCCTTTAATTCGGCATAGGTACTTTGAGACTGAGTGTCTGACAGCACAAAAAATGCCGCTCCTTCTGACATTACAATTCCTTTAGATTCAGAATTAAGTACAGTATACGGCGCTTCACCATCAGGTTTTATTACACCGTTTAACTTTAAAAAATTAACTGTGCTTTGTGCTGTTTCTTCCACACAACCTGTAAGAATGTTAGCCGCTTCGCCTTCCTGTATCTGTAAAAGTCCGTCAATTAATGATGATTCAAAAGATACCGCACCATTTACATAGGTAAAATTATATGACCTGCATTGCAGGCCAAGAGCAATTTGTGCCGCCACGGTATTGTGTGTAGATTGTATAAAAGAGGTTGGTGTAAGAAACTGTTCTTTATTATCTAATACTGCCGTCAGAAACTTTTCTGAATCGATGCTACACCCCATTCCTGTGCCGGTTATTATACCTTCGGGGGTTTCAATACCGGCCTCTGCAAGCGCCCTTGATGAAGCAGCTATGCCGTTTTTTACCCCTTTAGCCATACGCCTACCGGCTGAAGGGGAAATAAATTCTTTATAATCAGGCTCCTGCACAGTAAGCACATTCTCGTTATCATTTACAACAGCATGTTCCAGAAAATCGGCATCAAAGGTTTTTTGTGCCGAAATGCAGGAAGCCCCATTTATATAACATTTTTTCATTAGCTTTTAGAAAACAGCAGTGCCGAACAATTACCCCCAAACCCGAAGGAATTGGACAACACATGATTTATTTGTTTCTGTTTTAAAACAGTTTGCGGAATAAGGTTAAACTCCTCCATAGGAGTAGTAAAGTTAAGGTTGGGGAATATAACATTGTGCTGCAATGCCAATATGCTATATACCGCCTCTATAGCCGCTGCTGCAGCAAGAGTATGGCCTGTAAAAGGTTTTGTAGAACTAAAATCGGGCGTATTTTGCCCAAAAACACGTAGTAACGCCCTGCCTTCAGAAAGGTCATTATTAGGCGTGGCGGTACCGTGGGCATTAATATAACTTACCTCTGAGGGATTTACCCCGGCTACTTTAAGCGCCTTTTCGGTGGCCAGAAAGGCGCCGTCTCCATTTTCTGAAGAAGCCGTCTGGTGGTATGCATCATTGGCATTGCCATAGCCTGAAAGGTATGCCAGTACCGTTTTATTATACTTTTTTACCATGGCATCACTCTCCAAAACCAGAAAGGCAGCGGCTTCACCCAAATTGAGCCCCTTACGGTTGTTATCAAAAGGGGTATTGTAGGTATCGCTAAGTATCATCAGTGTTTTAAAACCGTTAATGGTAAATTTAGACAGTGCATCTGCCCCGCCTACTATTACCCTGTCCAGCTTTCCGGCTTTTATAAGCCGTGCCCCCATCATTATTGAATTGGCAGCCGAAGAGCATGCGGTGCTTATAGTAGTTACCAGCCCACCTTTTAAACCCAGCTGCTCTGCTATTTTGTGGGTAGAATCTCCCGCATCATGTGAACCGATATAACGGCGGCTCTCTTGGTTTTCAGCATACTCATAAAAATAACGCTCGGTCATATCCATACCGCCCACACTGGTAGAGGATATTAACCCGGTACTATGGGCGTTAATATCGGTTATACCGGCATTGGCAACCGCCTGTTTTGCGGCATATACCCCAAGCATGCCCGTACGAGTAAAATTGTTATCTGGCGCAAGGCCCAGAATTTCTTCCAGTTGTTTATTTGTTTTTTTTATTTCGCCTACCTTAATGGCATGCCTGTGTACAGTGGCTATATATTCAATATCAGCTATGCCGGTTTTTCCCTGTACCAGTGCATTATAATTTTCTTCAACAGTATCGCCTATAGAAGAAATAATTCCCATACCGGTAATAGCTACCCCTGTACCCATGTTTTGTTATTTTGTGCGGTGTTCAGATATATAAGCTGCCATAGTATCTATAGACTGGAATATGGCCTTGCCCTCTTTAGGGTCTGATAATTTTATCCCATAATCTTTATCAAGCATTACAATAAGTTCCAGCGCATCAATAGAATCAAGGCCAAGGCCATCGCCAAAAAGCGCATCGCTGCTCTCAATGTCTTCCGGCTTTACGTCCTCAAAATTTAATACTGAAACAATCTTTTCCTTAAGTTCCTGCTTTAATGCTTCCATTTTATCTGTTATATAATTTTTTAATAGTATCTGTAGTGTGTTTTATGTTGCCCGTATCAGAAACAAGATACACAAAGGCACGGTATTTATCTTTAAAAAACTCTGTCCACCCACACAAGACATGCCCTGCCTTATTAGTATTCAGTAGGATATCTGCATAATTAGCAAAAAAATCCGGATTAAAGGCTGCAAATATAAAGAAACTGTTTTCAGTATATAAATGATGCCTTATGCTTATTTCGCCCAGGCATATATTGGGCAGTGTATATACAAATACTGCCGGGCTGGGGTAATAATGCTGTTTATCGTTTATTGATTCCTGGTATTTTACATCGGTATCCAGGCTGGATGAGCTGTTGGCAAATACAAGTGCTGTATCTGCCGGGGCTTCATTTTCTCCATTATGGCCTTTTAAGGTAAACTCTGATGCTAAAAATGCGAGTTTACTCAGGTTATCCATCTTAAAAAATTTTGGGTATAAAATACCCGCATCCCGGTATACCTGCTTTGCGAAATCGGCAAAAGAAAGTCCCGGTGCATGCATTATCTCTGTCCCATTAAGCACAATCCTGTTATCTTCAATAAGGCAATAACCTGAGATATATTTTGTATTACCAGCTTCCATTTCCTGTTTTTTCAAATACTACTGCGGTATTGCACCCACCAAACCCGGATGCTGTTTTAAGTATGCGCTGCAGTGGTTTTTTACTATATTCTGTAATTATATTTACAGGTTGTGTTACCCCGTTTTCAGTATAACCCAGTGAGGGATAAAGTTCACCGTTAGCAAGTGCCTCTACGGCAATAACTGCCTCAAGCAGGCCCGAAGCGCCCAGCGTATGCCCATAATACCCTTTTAAGCTGTTTAACGGCACATGCCCAAGGCCGGCGCGGTTAAAAGCTATGGCTTCCATTTCATCATTATACAGGGTTGCCGTGCCGTGGGCGGAAATATAGTCTATACTATTTGCCGCAAGGCCTGCCTCTGCCAGTGCGCTTTGTATACTGCGCACCAGGCCTTCGCCAGTGCGTGAGGGGCCTGATATATGGTTGGCATCATTAATAGCGCCATCACCTGATATTGTTGCTTTTGCATTTTGCGGATTAACTGTAATAAAAGCTGCGGCTGCGGCTTCGCCTATGGTTATGCCGTCCCTTTGTGACGAGTAAGGCCTGCACGGGGTGCTGCTCATGGCCTGAAAGGAATTAAAGCCCGAAATAACAAATTCTGAAACCTCATCGCCAGCTACTACAAAAATATCATCATATACACCGGCCTGTAAAAGGCGTTTGGCCACCGATACCGCCAAGATGCCAGATACACATGCGTTTGACACAATAACCGACTCTGTTACAAAACCAAAAAAACGGGCAAGTGTTTGGGCAAGTGCCGGCAGTGCTGCCTTTTGTTCATCATTATGCTGCAAGGCAGTAATGTTGCCCTTGGTAGTGCTTATTATAAGCCCGGTGCGCCCGCCCGGCTTTATACCCGATTGTTGTATTACCGGTGCCAATGCCAACAGCAACATTTTTTCGAGTCGGCTGTATTGCCCGCCATCATCAAGCGGGGTAAAAGCGTTATGCAGCTGGGCATCATCAATTATACCTGCATAAAAAGGGGCTTCTGCAAAAGAGGTATTATGCAGGTTTATACCTGTAACACCCTGTGCTAGTGCCTGTGTATTTTGAGTAACGCTAAACCCCAGCGGAGTAACACAATTGGTATATGTTATGTATGTTTTTTTCAATGCCCGGTTATTTTATAAGCCCTGCCTTACGCCGCCACTCTTCAAAAAAAGGCGGATAGTTTAAACACATTACACCTTCACTGTTTACAAAAACCTGAATGGTTTCCCCAATACAAGCCAGGTTTTTATCGGCATCAAATATTTTATACCTGAAAATTATTTTGGCCGCAGGGGTATCTACAATAGTGGTTTCCACACGCGCAACATCGCCATACCTTAACGGGAGCTTATGCTCGCAGGACGATTTTACAATGGGGGTAGTAAAGCCATGCTTATGCACATCTAGGTAGCTTATGCCGTGTTTGCGCCCAAAAGCCTCTCGCCCATCTTCAAAATACGTAATATAATAGCCGTGCCACACAATGCCTAACGGATCGGTTTCATTAAAACGCACCCTTATTTGCTGCGATACGGTTAAAAATTCTGCTTCGCTATACTGCTCTTTTCTTTTCATCATAAAATAGTGCTATCAGTATCATTACCATGTAAAACAGAAAAAGCATTCCTAATTGCGGCAGTATATCCAGCAATGTGCCGTTACGCAATAATACATCATAAAACGCTTCTAACGCCCAGTTCATAGGTGAGGCTTTTGCAATATACTGCATTATACCCGGCATTGCAAACACAGGTACCCATACACCGCCTATTGCCGCTAGTATTACTACTGATGTTGAACCAAAGGGGGCAGCCTGCTCCTGCGTTTTAGACATGGTACCCAGTAAAATGCCAAAACCTACTGCCGCAAAGCCTGCAAAAACAGCTACAAGGCTCATAAGCCAGAAACTGCCGTGCATATCTAAACGGGGAAGCCCTACCTGCGGAAACAGGTAATAGCCCACAACAACCATAAGGAAAAACTGTATTACACAAATAAAAAGATAGGTAATGGTTTTGCCGGCAATTACGGTGGCATACGGTACGGGGTTTGTACGGAAACGCACCCGTGTGCCCTGTTTTTTCTCTTTTACTATATTTATAGAAAGCGGCACCACTATAAAAAAGATGGCAAATAAAGACCATGCCGGTACGTTGTGCTGCGTAGAGTTGGGTATCATCTCCCGGTTTTCAAACATAGGGATGATTTCCTTAAACGTAATATAATCTTCCTGCTGAAATGCGCCTGTGCTTTCTTCACCCAATTGCTTACCAAAAGCATCGTATATACTTTTGGTTTCAATCTGGGAAATCATTTTATCAATAGTGCTTTTAACAGCGTTTTTAAAAGCAGTTTGCGATACAGGGTCAAAATACACCCGCACCTCTTTTAGTTGCAGGCTGTCTTCAACAGGTTGTGGTTCCGGTTGCTCTATGGCGCCTAAATTGCCCAGTATTTTATACACATTACTGTCTACCCTGTTTTTCAGGCCCTTGCTTAATCCTGAAGGTATAATTATGGCTAACTGATAATTGCCATTAAACACATTATCGCGCGCAAAGGCTTCATCTATAGGTTTGCCTTCGCTTTTGGTAATTACCTCAAAAGCACTGTTGTTTTTAAGGCTGCCATTAATAACATCAGACAGTTCCCCTTTATCATTATCTACAACGAGTATTGGTATTTTTGTTTCGGTAGCTGTTTTAAAACTGCTGTCCTGTATAGGTGTAACTGTAATAATAAGCACCAGTGGCATTACAAAAAGAATGATAAGCCCACCGGGATCCCTTTTAAGGAGCAAGAACTCTTTATATACAGACATAAGTAGTTTATACATGGTCCCGCAGTTCTTTTCCTGTTAATGATAAAAACACGTTTTCCAGGTTTTGCGCCCCGGATGTGCTGCTTATAAGCTGTTGCGGCGTGCCCTTGGCAAGTACAATACCACTGTCTATAATAGCTATACGGGTGCAAAACTCCTGCGCTTCAACCATGTGGTGCGATGTATATATAATGGTAGTGCCTTCGGCATTAACCTGTTTAAGGTATTCTATAATTACATTTTTAGAGTGAACGTCTACACCAACGGTAGGTTCATCCAGAAAAAGTACCGTGGGGTGGTGCAGCATGCCCGCAATAAGGTTTACCCGCCTTTTCATACCGCCCGAAAACGTTTCTGTTTTTTTGTTGGCAAATTTGGTAAGCCCAAGGTACTCTAAGGCATCGGCAATTTTGGTTTTAAGGTCTTTACCTTTAAGGCCGTACATACTGCCAAAATACAGTAAGTTTTCTCTTGCTGTAAGGGTGGGATAAAGCGCATACTCCTGCGGCACTATGCCTATGGTTTTTTTTATGGCCAGGGCATTGTCATGGTAATTATATCCCTCTATAGTAAATGATCCGGATGTAGGTTTAATAAGCCCGCAAAGCATGGATATAAGCGTTGATTTACCGGCACCGTTAGGGCCCAGCAATCCAAAAATCTCTTTTCTGTTAACCTGTAACGAAAAATCATTAACAGAAAAAAAATCGGCATCTTTATATCTCTTAGAGAGTGATTTTATTTCAATTACCGGTTCATCCATCCGCAGCTTAAATTGCTTTTCTCAGTTTTTTAAAAAATTGTTGCTCTTTATCGGCTATTTCCAGCAAATGTTGCGATAGCAACTGGTATACATCCTGCTTTGCACTCCTGTTTTTATACACACGGGCGGCTTCTACAGCAAAATCACGCCATAAATCGCCTATTGTAGTCATTTCTGCCGAAAGCGCCTTTAGCTGGTCATTTTTTAGTATCTGGGCAGCTTCCTGCAAAAAAGCTGCATATATAAACCGAAAGCCACCACCACCGGTACCAATTTCTTCCTGCATGCGCACAATTTGTGCCAGATAGTGGTTTGCTTTTTTTATACCGTGTTTTTCCGGCCATTTTTTTATCTGCCTTGCCACATGGCGAATACCGTTAATACCAATTAGCGGCATAGGTACAAGCATAAGGCGGCAGGTATCTTTAATAGCTTTTTTTATAGGCTCCTCAAAGTTAACATTTTTGGGGATATGGATGGGGTAATATATTTGCCCGCGCGGCGCAAAAGCCCCCTTGGCAAACCGTACTTTTTCAAGTTCTTTGGTGGTAAGGGTGGTAACGTTTTCCATTACAGGGTCGCTTACCAGATAGTTATCCCCCTCACGCCCATACACCACTATGTTGTGGGCATTGAAGTGAAAACGGTAATCTTCTGGGAAATAAGTAAGGTTATATACACCCACCTGCAAGCCCGAAGGTATGTTGTTACGTAAATTATTATTTAATGCCTCTTCTGCTGTTTTTGGGTCAGAAAATTTTTGACGTTTTATTTTAAGGCCAAGCCTTTTGGCGGCCTTATTAAAAATGAGCCCCGGCATGGGCCTGTAGCTAAAAGCCGGCGCATGGTTTACTTTTAAAAAGGGCAGGTATACAAAAAAAAGCCCCGAGCCTAAGCCAAACACCATGGGTTCGCTTATTTCGAGTCCGTAATACTTTAGTAAATTTGATGCCACCCCATTTTCGCAGTGTGCGGCCTGGTGGTGGGTAAATCCGGTATCCATTATAAATCAGCCCTTAAAATTTTTTAATTCATTAACCGTTATAGAAAAAACATCGGCATATTTTTGGAGCGTTTTTTGGCTAAGCCCGGCAAAAACCCCGGGTTTAAAATGCCGCTTTACCCTCCATTTCCAGATACCTGCATAACTGGAGAGTATGCCTACATCCATTTTATTCAGTTCCATAAAATACAAAACAGGGCTTGCCTGGCCTGCAATAACCTGCTGCCGGGCGGCTTCGGTACGTTCTTTTATATCTTCCAGTGCATTGTTAAGCGCTATGGTTTTGGGTTCCCAGCCAGAACTAAGGGCCGTGGTATAGTTGCCCCCATCATCTGTTGCATAGCACAGCTCTTTCATGTTTACCGAAGAAATTTTGCTTTTATCCTGCGGTACTTCGCTCTTTTTCATCTTGCTTTACCTGAATAAATAAATTTATCTCTCCCTCCAGATACATTTCATCTCCGCAAAACGACCTGCAATGTATCATGCAGGTTGTATAATTATCTGCATCAAACCTTGATATAAGGCTGGCACTTGTATTTATGGTAGTGCCTACCGGTGGCAGTGCATGTATACTTATTTTTCTTATAGAACTTATAAAGCCTATAAGCTCTATATCATACTTTTCATTTCCATTTTCATCTAAAACATACGACTGTGCCACAATAGCCGAACAGGTTTGGGCGGCATTTTCTACCAGCCCGGATTCGACTAAAAAGCCATCCTGTAAAAAAATATTATCTTCTTTTATCTCAAAAACCGTTTCTACACTCTGCGTATCAATCTTCTTTATGGTATTTACCATAAGCATGGGCGCGCGGTGTGGAAGATAATTTTGTATATCAATACTTATTCCCATACACTTTTACTTGGCCAAAACTGTTTTCATCTGGCTTGTGGCAATGGTGTTTCCGTTAACAAGAGTGACAATATCTACAAGTGTTATACCCATAAACTCCTGCAGTACGCTAATTTTTGTAACCAGCTCATCGCCCACGGCAGGCAGGGTTAACACCTTTACATCTTTTATTGACCCGATATAGCCTGTTGGCGCGGGCTCATTTTTAAGGTAATACTGGTATCCTGTATATAAGGCTACAGATTGTGCCATGTGCTCTATAATACCCGGCTCTGTAAAACAACCTTCTGTTACAAAAATATTACCATAGGGCACCGTAAAGCCTGCCACCAGTTTATTTTCTTCAAAAGAAAAAAGAGCGTCTACCATTACAAAAGGTGCCTTTTGCGGTATCAGGCGTTCTACCTCATTATGTTTCAGCATTGCCTCCATATCTCAAACTATCAACATACTGTAAGGTAAGCAAAAGCGTAACTAAACCTGCCGCTTTCGGGTACTACCAAAAGTAATTTTTCACCTTTTTTTAATTTGCCGCTATACAATAATTCTTCTACCATAAGGTATATAGAGGCAGCCCCTACATTACCCACCCTACTCAGGTTCATAAACCATTTTTCTTCGGGTATATCTATACCCCTTGTAAGCAATGCGTTATATAGCTTGGTTGCAAAAAAGTGCGAAGAAACATGGGGCAGCATATAATCAATATCAGCAGGGTTTACATTATGCTTATCCAGGGCATCTTTCATTGCATCAGACCCTTTTTCCATAATATATTTATCCAGCAGTTTTACATCCTGTTTTATAGCAAAAACCGATTGCTCCAGCCATTCTTCCGGTGTATAATCTAACCAGGGCTTTATGCTGCCGTCTTCCATCTTATCGCCACCGGCATACATACAGGCTTCAAGTTCATGGGCAAAAGAATAAGCCTCCATCCACTCAATTTTAAGCGACATTTCGCCCCTTGGTTTATTTTCAAGCAATAAAGCTCCGGCGCCATCTGAAAGCATCCAGCGTAAAAAGTCTTTTTTAAAGGCAAGTATAGGCTGTTCTTCGAGTTTTTTAAGGTTTACCACCTCATTTTGAAATTTATTGGCCTGCATCCATGCCGAAGGCCTTTCTGAACCTGTGCAAACTGCATTGGCTGAATTACCCGACTTTACCGAAAGATAGCCAAACTTAAGGGCATTCATACCTGCACAACATACTCCCGAAGAGGAATTAAGCTCTATGGATTGGTTTTTCATAAGGCCATGCACCATTGAGGCATGTGAGGGTAAAATATTATCTGCCGAAGACGTTCCGCAGGATAGCACCTCAACATTGTTTTTGGTAAAACTGCCATCATACAGCTGCTCTATGGCTAAATGTGTAAGTTCGGCATTATTGTGGGTTATATTGCCTTTTTTATCAATAGCATAATAGCGGGAGGTTATCCCGTTATTTCTTAATACTATTCTTCTGGCCTTGGAGGCTTTGCCATCAACAAGCCCCAGGATGCTTTCCATTTCGTCATTTGATACCGCCTCATTAGGCAAAAACTTTCCGGCTTTGGTTATGTAAACGTCAAACATTATTATACTTTAAACTCTACGAGTAATCTTTACACGCCTTTATAATAGGCTACTTGTTTTTTTATTTTGCCTTGTATAAAAGGATATTTTATAAGGTACAAAATAAATACTATTGGCGAAATTAACCAGATAGCAAGTGCCAAATAAACAACAAATACTTTTAATAGTTTCTTTCTTATGCCACTTTTTTTTAAAATAATGACAGACCATTTGGTAAATATTTTGCTCCCGGTTTTATCTACCGTTAACAGAAAAGGCCTTATCCTCACAGCGTCAAGCCGCAGTAGTTCATCCTGTAACCCATCATAACTTGCTGCGTGTAACGCCTTAGCTATTGCAAAACCGAATTTACCGGCGCTATTAATTTCTGCTTCAGATACACCCGGCTTAGGGAATATGCCCAGGTATTTTTCTTTTTTACCGCTATACATCCACTTTACAATGGTAATAACACTTATTAAATTACCAGCCCTGTCTACCATGGCAATGTTGCCTTTTAGCAACGCACCGTTTGCCCTTAACAGCGCTTTTACTTTTTCCTGCGCCTGAAACCACATATTCCTGCTGCCGTTAATGGTTACCACAGGGGTATTATCCAACAGTATTGCGGCATCTGCGCTTTTAAGAAAAGAAGTGGTGGGTATTGAGGGCGAAAGGTACCATACCTGGTAATGTAGCAGGACAATATCAAACTTTATATTTAATATTTCCTGCGGTACGGGATGTATGGGAGCGGGTATTTGCTGAAAAGATTCCGGAAAAACATCAAAAAAGCTTTCACTATCCCAAGGAAACGGAAATGGATGCACCATTTTAATTTCATGAAATATAACATTTATACCGGGATCATCAACCAGGGGCTTTGCTATATTTTGGGCAATTTGTGCCAGCTGGCCAGATTGCGTAAAATAAACCACCAAAACATTTTTCATAAAACAGTATATGCCGTTATAATTTTATTTCTTTGAAATTCCGCACTTTATCATCCCTTTTTTTAAGCAGCCATTGCGGCCAGCCCTGTTTATCTTCGGCATCAATTATCCTTAATTGCTGGCTTTCATCAGGCAGTAGCAAATCTTCTTTACGGCAGCCTAAAAGTTTAGCAGCTGTTTCTATACCGGAGTATGTTGCCCCGGCAACCCCATGCGAAAGCGTACTGGCGCCACAAAGATAAAGATTATTGATTTCAGTTTTATTTTTAAATGAAAAAGGCCCCATGTTAAACAGCGTTTTTTCAGCACCATACACATTTCCTTTGGTGCTGTTTATATAAAACTGATTTGTTTTTGGCGTGCCCAGCTCTACCTGTACGGTTGCTTTTTTGGCTCCGGGTATCATACGCTCGGCCGTATTCATAAATTTTGAAATGACTTTTTGCTTAAACTGTTTATAGGCATCACAATGATAATCTTCTTCTCCTTTAAATTCAGGAAGTTTATCATAATCTATATACGTTACCAGCTCCAGGTTATGGTATTTACCGTTATAGCTTACCGGGTCCTTAAGGGTGGTACAGCTCATAAATATGGCAGGAAATTCTTCCCCTGCAGTTACATCTTCATGGGTTAGCTCTTTAAAAAGATTATCAACATCTTCATCGCGGTATATCCAGAAATTGCCGGAATCTATACCGGCAGCCGTTACATCCATCTCTAAGGTAAGGAATAATATAAGCGATGTAACCGAGTACCGGGTGCTGTCCAGCTTTTTTAAAAGTTTTTTACCCAAGTGCTCGCGCCCTATTAAGTTGAAATAGGTTATGGAAGGGTCTGCATTTGAGATAATAGTTTTAGCATATAGCTTTTGACCATCTTCAATTTCTACCCCTACAGCGGTATTGTTTTGTACTATTATTTTATGTACCCTGGTGCTTACCCTTACTTCACCCCCATGTTTTTTGAGCACATTAGTCATGGCTTTTACCAGCCCGCCACCACCGCCCATGGGATAAAAACCCCCTTCGGCATAATGCGCCATAACGGCACAATGCACTACAAAATGTGCTTTTTCGGGCGGAAGGCCGTGGTCTCCACATTGTATATTGAGTACTGCTTTAAGCAGTGGGTCTTTAATATAACGGCCTATAATTTTTTTTAAGCGGTATGGTGCGTGGTGCACAAAGGCAGCTGTTTTAAACGGCGCGGTAAGTGTTTGCCGTAACCCCCGTATGGTTGGCATATACTGCAACTGCGTATTTACCTTATCAACGAGTTGGAGGTATTTTTTTATTTTGCCTTTTTCCTGCGGGAAGTGTTTTGCCAGGGCATCGCCCATAGCGTTAAACCCGGCAGGGAGGTCTATTTTTTTATCGCCGATGCAGCAATGCTCAAAAGCATGCTTATTCATCCTGAAAAAAACAAGTTCATTGGCAATACCCAGGCCCTTATATAGCTGGCTTGTAGCCTGGCCATCATCTGCCAGGCCAATATAATGCACGCCGGGGCTAAACCGCTGCCCGTTGAGCATAAAGCTATGGCACCAGCCGCCAGGCACATAATGCTGCTCCAGCACCAGTACTTTTTGGCCTGCACGGGCAAGGCAAATGGCTGTAGCAAGCCCGCCTGCGCCAGAGCCAATAATAATTGCATCTACTGCTTCCATTCACGTTACTTATTACAAGGTTAGATAAGAAGCACAGATGAATTAATTACTGCTTATATCTTATTCTGTTTTTTTAAAAGCACCCCAAAAGTCAAAATAATTAAACCACTGTAACGGATACCGCTGCACCATAGTTTCTACATTTTGCACATAAGCCTGTAACAGCCCCTTTTCATCGCGGTGTTTTACTTCGGCTTCGCGGGCATACAGGTGGTAATGAAGGTTTTTCTCCTTCATTACATACACAAAAACTACAGGAACCCGAAGGCGCGAGGCTATTAAAAAAGGACCAGCCGGAAAAGTGGTTTCTTTACCCAAAAAGACCTCTTTAAGGTTTTTAACCCCATCCATATAACGGTCTCCTGTAAAACAGATAAGTTCATTATTTGCCAGGGCACCGTTAATCTCATAAATATGAGAAAGGTCTTCTTTTATTATTATAAATTTCACTTTAGAGGCTGTTGCCAGGCTGCTTAAGTATTCTTTAATTACCTGGTGCTCCATGTCTGAAGTAACCAGGTTTACCTGAGATTCGGGCGCTATTTCTGAAAAGAAATATTCGGCAATTTCAAAATTACCAATATGCGCGCTTATAAGCACCCCTCCTTTTTTTTCTTCCAACAGGCGCAGCAAGGTTTGTACCCCGTCAAACTCATAGGTAAACCTATCCCTCATTCC
Organism: Flavobacterium rhizosphaerae; assembly: GCF_046000445.1. Lineage (NCBI taxonomy): Bacteria > Pseudomonadati > Bacteroidota > Flavobacteriia > Flavobacteriales > Flavobacteriaceae > Flavobacterium > Flavobacterium rhizosphaerae. The sequence goes on from NZ_JBELPZ010000008.1 coordinate 135,570, forward strand.
TGCCGAAATAGCAGTTTTATCAATCAGTGTCTGCCCAAAAGTATAATAACTCATAAAGACCATTTTTCTGGCCTTTATTGCAGAATACCCTAACCGTTTATTAAAATAATAAAAAGTAACCCTGTTGGATTTTTTCAGGAAAAGAAAATAATATGTTGCTACAAAATAAAGTACAAAATAAGCTGTCCTTACGCCGAGTTTTTTAATACAAAACACAAATATTTTGTACCCCAGCAAAGTGCCCCTGGATTTACCATCCCATTCGCTCATTTATTAACCGTTCTCTTTTACTTTCCGTTCAATAAGGTCATAGAAATCCTGAAATGCAGATATACCGACAAAATCGGCTTCTCCCAGCTTCACCCCAAAGTTAGATTCTACAGTTACAACCAGATCTACATAATCAAGGCTGTCCAGCCCCAGTGTATCTTTTAAATTAGCATCCGGCTGTATATCCGCTTCATCTACTTCAAACTCATCGATTAAAAATTCATTAATCTTCTCAATTATTTCTGCTTTGTTCATGTTGGATCGTTAAACTTTTTTACTATTAGCGCTGAATTGGTTCCTCCAAAACCAAAAGAATTTGACAAAAATATATTAATTTCTTTATTTATTGTATTTGAGGCAATATTTAATTTGGCCGAATCTTCGTCCGGATTACTAAAATTAATATTCGGGGCAATAAAGGAGTGCTGCATCATTAATACAGAATATATTACCTCGCTCGCACCGGCCATCCAGCATTCATGCCCGGTCATAGATTTTGTAGAGCTTACATAAGGCCTGCTGTCTCCAAAAATTTCGTGTATGGCTTTGGCCTCATTGGCATCACCTACAGGTGTAGATGTGGCATGAGCATTAATATAATCAATATCTGCTGCCGAAAGCCCTGCCTGTTCCAGCGCCATTTTCATGGCGCGTGAGGGGCCGTCTACATTTGGGGTTGAAATATGCCCGCCGTTAGACGAAAAGCCATAGCCCACTACCTCACCTAATATTGGTGCGCCGCGTTTTACGGCAGACTCATACTCCTCTAATATAAGTGTTGCGCCGCCGCCGCTGGGCACCAGCCCATTTCTTGAAGCATCAAAAGGCCTGGAGGCTTGTGTTGGCACGGCTTCGTCGGGGGAGAAAACACCAAGGCCGTCAAAACTGCCCATGGCATATTTATTTATCTCTTGTGCACCGCCGCAAATAACAATATCCTGCAAGCCGTTTTTAATAAAATGGTACCCCATGCCCAGTGAATGAGAGCCGCTGGCACAGGCGGCACTTATAGTAAAGTTAACCCCCCTTAACCTGAAAATAGTAGAAAGATTCATGGTTACTGTAGAGTTCATTGACTTGAATATGGCACCTGAACCTATAAGGGCTGTATCGCGTTTTTCCCTTATAATATCAGTGGCATCTATAATGGCTTTAGAAACACTATCATTACCATATAAAATGCCAACCTCATTAGCATCTAAAAAGGCATCATCTATACCGGCATCTTTAAGCGCCTGTATGGTTGCCATATAAGCATATTCGGTTTCCTCACCTATGCTCATGCGTTGCCTGCGGCTTAGCAATGGCTTTAGGTCTGGTTTTGGTACTACGCCTGTAAGGCATGACCTGAAGCCGAAATCCCTTCGGTCTTCGTCAACTTCAATACCCGATTTTCCATAATATAAAGATTCCCTAACCTCATCAAGCGTTGTACCTATACACGAATAAATACCCATGCCTGTAATTACTACCCTTCTGTTCATTTTCTGCTATTATTACTGTTAAGAATATATGCCCCCGTTAATATTAATAACTTCGCCGGTTATATAACCTGCTTTTTTAGAGGCGAGAAAGCTCACCAGGTCAGCCACTTCTTCTGCTTCGCCAAAACGGTTTACCGGAATCATTTTTACCAGTTCGTTTTCATCAAGCGCACCCGTCATATCTGTTTTTATAAAACCGGGCGCTACAGCATTTACGGTAATTTTGCGTTTGGCTACCTCCTGCGCCAGCGCTTTGGTGGCTGCCACAACAGCCCCTTTTGCCGCCGAATAGTTGGTTTGCCCGGGCGTGCCTTTTACCCCCGATACCGATACTATATTAATTATACGCCCGTAGCGGTTGCGCAGCATTTTTTGTATTAAAAAGCTGGTTACATTATAAAACCCGTTAAGGCTGGTATTAATAACCTGAGACCAGTCATCAGCAGACATCCACATAAAAAGCCCGTCGCGCGTTATGCCGGCATTGTTTACCACAACTTCTATTACCGCATCCGGATTGTTTTCCTGCCATGCAGAGAGGGCATTTTTAACCTCATCGGCATCTGCCACATTAAATTTTATAATATCGCCACTACCACCGTTTGCCTGTATTTTCTGCAACGTTTCAAGGGCGGCACTTTCGTTAGACTGATAATTGATTAATATATGATATGCGGAATCTGTTGCTAATTTTTGGCATATTGCACTGCCAATACCTCTTGAGCCTCCGGTAACTAAAGCACACTTCATAAACTATATTTTTATAATTAGTTGGTTATTATATTACTCCTGCATAAGGTAATTTTTAATTTCTGCAATATAAGGATACAATGGCTTATCTTCAGAAAAAGCAGGTAATATACCGCGTACATCATCATAAATTTTACGGGTAGCCGATGATACTTTATCCTTTTGCTCCAATATATCAATACCCTGTACCACAGCCATTAATTCTATAGCAAGCACTTCAAAAGTATTTTCTATAACCTTTGCCGTCATAAGGGCTGCATTGGTACCCATGCTTACAATATCCTGGTTATCATTATTATTTGGTATGCTGTGCACATACATAGAGTTAGAAAGCATCTGGTTTTCGGCCGTGGTAGATACCGCCGTAAACTGCACCCCCTGCAGCCCAAAGTTAAAACCGAGTTTGCCCATATTGGCAAAAGGTGGGAGCAACTCGTTTATACGCGCATTCATAAGGTAATTTAGCTGGCGTTCGGCAAGCATAGATACTTTTGTTACCACAAGCCTTAGCTTATCCATTTCGAGCGAAATATAATCGCCATGAAAATTACCCCCGTGGTATACATGCCTGTTTTTAACATCAACAATTGGGTTATCATTAGCCGAATTAATTTCGCCCTCCAGTATTGCCGCAGTAGTATCAAGCGTTTCGAGTACCGGGCCCAGTATTTGCGGAATGCAGCGCAGGGAGTAATATTCCTGCACTTTTTCTTTAAACACTTTTTCGTTATTAGTGCCGGAGTACAGGTGTTCTTCGCGTTTGCGTATCAGTTTGCTGTCTGCAATGTGGTTTCTCATACGGGCTGCTACTTCATGCTGTCCTTTGTGCAGTTTTGTAGCATTAAGTTCTTCCGAAAGATGGTCGTCATACGCTTGTACCAGCTCATTAATGGCACACGAAAATTTAAGCGACCAGTCCATTATTTTGCGGGCATTATTAAGGTTTACTATACCTATACCCGTCATTACCGAAGTCCCGTTCATAAGGGCAAGCCCTTCACGTATTTCAACATTTATAGGTTTTAGCCCTTCGGCTTCAAAAACTTCTGCAGTAGCTTTTCTTTCATCCTTATAAAACACTTCACCTTCGCCAATAAGTACCAACGCCAAGTGCGCCAACTGTACCAGGTCTCCGCTGGCACCAACGCCACCATGCTCATAAATAAGCGGGGTTATATCCCGGTTAATCAGCTCTGCCATAAGGTGTATTACTGAGGGGTGTACGCCGGAATTGCCTTGAGACAGCGTGTTTAAACGTGCCAATATAGCCGATTTTACAAATACAGGGTGCAGCGGTTTTCCCGTGCCGGATGAGTGACTGCGTATAAGATTATATTGTAATTGCAGCCTGTCATTATCTTCAATACGGTATTGTGCCATGGGGCCAAAACCGGTATTAACGCCATATATAATTTTATTAGACGAAAATTCTTTTAAAAAGTCAAAGCTTTCTGTTACCCGTTGCAACACCTCATCACTAACTTCAACTTTGTTGTTGCCAAACACTATGGCATTAAACTCTTCTAAACTCAAATAATTGGTTATCCTGCTCATCTATACTGACTTTAATTTCGCCCGCAACGAAATTTTTTAAAAATTTTAAATAAATGTCATTACTTTTACATACTACAAATGTAATATCTTTTAAGATAATTTTAAGACAAACAAAAATTATATATGTTAAAAGAAACGGTTGATGTGCTTGTAATTGGGGCCGGACCTTCTGGCTGCGTTGCCGCCTCTTACTTACATACTCATGGAATAAAGGTGAAAGTAGTGGAGAAATCAAAGTTTCCGCGTTTTGTAATCGGGGAAAGCCTTATACCCCGCGTGATGGATCATTTTGAGGAAGCAGGATTGCTTGATACCCTGAATACGAAAGGGTTTGAAAAAAAATTTGGCGCCCGGTTTATTCGAAATGAAGAGGTTTGTGTATTTGATTTTAGTGAAAAATTTGGTACAGGGTGGGACTGGACATGGCAGGTGCCCCGGGCCGATTTTGATAACACGCTGGCAGAGGAAGTAAAACGAAAAGGGGTAGACCTTGAGTTTGAGACTGAAGTAACCAATGTGGTATTTTCTGGTTCTGATTCTGTTACTACTGTAAAAGATAAAGAAGGCAATGTAAAAGAAATACAGGCAAAATTTATTATAGACTCCAGCGGGTACGGGCGTGTACTGCCCAGGCTGCTTAACCTGGAAGCGCCCTCATCGGTTACCGAAAATTCATCACTATTTTCGCATGTAGACGATGTAAACCGCCCCGTAGGGGAGGAAGGTGTACAGATTTCTTTTGATATACTGGAAACAAAGGTATGGCTGTGGGTTATTCCGTTTTCTAATGGCAAAACAAGTATTGGCGTAGTAGGCCCAACTACTTATATAAACGCTATACCTGGCGAAACCAATGCTGAAAAACTACATTATGTAATTAACCAGAGTGATTTTTATCGCGACCGCTTTAAAGATGTTCCGTTTATATTTGAACCCCATAAAATAGAAAACTATTCCTGTTCGGTAAAACAGCTTTGCGGACCGGGCTTTACACTTACGGGCAACAGTTCTGAATTTCTTGACCCAGTTTTTTCATCAGGGGTATGTTTTGCTACAGAATCGGGAATTTTATCGGCTAAGCTTTTCCTTAAAGAGCATAAGGGCGAAAAAGTAGATTGGGAAAAAGAATATACCGAATATATGCGCAGCGGGGTAAATGTTTTTGCCACTTATGTAAAAGAATGGTATACCGGCAACCTGCAAACGTTGTTTTTTCACAGGCCGGAAAACCCCGACGTAAAAGAAAAAATATGTGCCGTACTGGCCGGTTATGTGTGGAATGAAGAGAACCCGTTTGTTAAAAAGCATGACAGGGTTATAAAATCTATGGCCCACATGCTGAAAAACGAAAAGGCATAAAAAAAATACTTTATATAAAATAAAGCCCTTAGTTATCACTGAGGGCTTTGTGTATTTTAGGGATTATTTTTTATACATTAACCCCAAACAAATACCCCACAAGGGCAGAAAGCCCCATGGCCAGCGTGCCCCATATACAAATACGCGCAATGGCCTTATAAAAGCCTGAACCGCCAGTTTTTGCTGCAAAAGCCCCGGAAAACGCCAAAAACAAAATGGCAAATGCATACTGGTAATAGGGCATGCCTTTTAGCGGGGCAAAAATAGAAACCAAAAGCGGCAGCAGCCCGCCTACTACAAAAGCAACAAGTGAGGCTAATGCGGCAGCCAATGGCCTTGCCTGAGTGATTTCGTTAATACCCAACTCATCGCGGGCGTGGGCTTCCAGCGCATCATGTGCTGTTAACTGCACAGCCACCTGTTTTGCCAGCTCGTACGAAAGGCCACGTTTAACATATATATGGGTTAGTTCTTCCAGCTCCGCCTCCGGCATGGTTTCCAGTTCAATTTTTTCACGTTCAAGGTCTGAATGCTCTACATCTGCCTGTGAACTTACCGATACATACTCTCCCGCAGCCATAGACAAGGCACCCGCCACCACTCCGGCAACAGCGGCAAGCACAATGGCACTCCGGGTGTTATTTGCAGTAGCTATACCTATTACAAGGCTGGAAGTTGAAAGTATACCGTCATTAGCGCCAAGCACAGCGGCCCTTAACCAGCCACTGCGGTTTACATAATGGTCTTCTGTTTGCATAAAAAAGTAGTTTCTTAAACAAATATAGGTATTACACTTACAGCAAAATAAGGGGTTACTTTATTTATACAGATTTTAAGAAAAATGCTACCCTATGCTTTTGCTACGGCCCTTAAAATGCGATATAATGATAAAAATAACCATGAGCAGAACCGAAACCAAAGAGGCATTTAGAGTGCCGAGATCCAAACCGCCGGAGGCTGCGGGTTTGGTAAGAAAGTCGCCAAAGGTGGCCCCAAACGGGCGCGTAAATATAAAAGCCAGCCAAAACAACACTGCCTGGTTAACTTTGCTAAAGTAATGCAACAGCGCCATAACAATAATAACCATGGCAGTAACCATGGCGCCCTGCAAATAACTTAACCCCACCACATCGCTTAAAAAATCGCCCAGGGCAGTACCCAAACTGTTTGAAAATAATATGGCTACCCAGTAATACGCCTCTTTATTACGGTTAGCTATAGGATAAACCTGCAAATCATCAAACTTTTTATACCATAAAAACAGCGTAATAAGCAGGCAAAATAACAGCAGCGCACTACCACCTATGTAGCCTAAATGCAGGCTGCGGTCTATAAAATCAGAAATTTCGGTTCCCAGTGTAGTGGTGGCAACAATCACCAGCCAATACACCGCCGGGATATACTTTTTAACATTTAACTGTAGCGCTAATGTTACTAAGAAAATAATTGCGGTAACAATTAGTGTGAGGGTATAGCCATAATTTAATGTCATAGAAAAAAAATCGCCCAGGGTCTCGCCCAATGTAGTGGCTATAATTTTCATTACCCAAAACAGCAGGGTTATCTGTGCTACTTTGTTAAGCTCTTTCATTACGTACCTTTTAAATGCTTATTGCAGTTATACAATCACTTTAAGTTTACCGGGCTGTATGGTTATGGCAAAACTGTTGGTATTAAACAAATGGTACTCCCCATCTATCTGAACATCGGTTGTGTTTTTGTCCGGAAACTCAATTTTAAGCCCACCTACCAACATATGCTTAGCCGGTGAAAACTTTTGAAATTTTTGCAGCAATACTAACAACCCCATATATGATTTATATAATACATTTAGCCTGGGTACTATTACAAAATCCAAAAGCCCATCCTGCAGGCTGGCTTTAGGAGTAAGGCTCATATTATATCCCATCTCGTTAGAATTGGAAACAAAAAGCATCAGCGGTTTAACTTCAAACTTTATTTGGCGGTATGTTATTATTGCTTTTGGGTAGTTATAGCTAAAGGCTGCTGCCAGTGATGCTTTAATATATGAAATGAGTGTACGTCTGCCATTTTGCTCATAATTTTTAATTATGGCGGCATCAAGCCCTACCCCACAGTTACTAAAAAAATATTTATCATTAATTTGCCCTATATCAATGCACATAGTGTTGCCGGCAGCAATTGTTTCCAGGGCTTCTGCTATACTTTTTTTTATAGCAAGGTTACCCGCCAGCCCGTTACCGGAACCAACCGGTACTATACCTAAAGCTACCTTGGTACCCACAAGCTCTGAAGCTACTTCGTTTATGGTACCGTCTCCGCCGCAGGCTACAATATAATCGGCCCCTTGTGCTACAGCTGATTTTGCAAGCTGAGAAGCATGCCCCTTACTGTTGGTATATTGTGTTACAATTTTATAATCCTTTGGAAAAAAAGCCTCAAGGCAGGCTTGTGTAATAGTATGCTTAGCCTTGCCGGAAACAGGATTAATAATAAAATGTACATATACCATTATTTGAGCATTTTATGATTAAAAAGGTAGTCTGCCGTTTGGTACCACGCAATAGTTTCATCCAGAAAAGAACGGGTTGCCGGGCATGGCTTGAGGCTGTTATCGTTAGCATTCCACAAATAGGAAGCCTGTTTTTGCTGGTCTGACAAAATCATAACCTTATTACCCCTCATTAACGATAGTTTGCGGTAGGTACCCATTAAAGAACGCTCTTCAAAACCAGGCTCCAGCACGTTTCTGCCAAAAAAATCTGTATCATAACTCCAGTGCATTAAACCGAACAATGTTGGAAAAATATCTATCTGAGAGCATTGCTTTTTAATTTTTAAAGGCTCCTGCCCCTCTAAATTTACAATAAAGGCGGGGATATGGTAATTGGCTATATCTATCTCGTCTTTACCGGCACTGCTGGCGCAATGGTCTGCAATAATTACAAATACGGTGTTTTTATACCAGGGTTTCGCTTTTGCCTTTGCAAAAAGTTCTCTCAGTGCAAAGTCTGTATATTTTACCGTACCCTGCCGCCCCGTACCCGAGGGGATGTCTATTTTACCATCAGGATAAGTATACGGCCTGTGGTTTGAGGTTGTCATTATAAAGTTAAAAAAAGGCATTCCTGATGCATATTGTTTATCGGCAACCGAGAGCATTTTATTAAAAATATCCTCATCGCATATGCCCCAGGCATTTTCAAAAGTTACCTCATCATCTTCTATGTTATTACGGGTAGTTTTTATTTTGTCGCTTAAAATACTGCCCCGCCCCCTATCGTATATAGTAAAACCATTGCCACCAAAATAGGCGTTCATATTATCAAAGTAGCCATCGCCTCCATAAAAAAAGTTACAATCGTACCCTTTACTTTTAAACACATTATTTACGGTATATAAATTAGCGTTGTCCGGCCTTTTTACAATGCTTTGCCCCGGTGTGGGCGGTATAGAAAGTGTTACGGCCTCCATACCCCTTACGGTGCGGGTGCCGGTGGCATAAAGGTTATCTAAAAACACACTTTTTTGAGCCAGGCTGTCTAAAAATGGGGTAATGGCATCATCATTACCAAATTCTTTCATAAAGCTGGCGCTTAAACTTTCTACCAGGATAAAAACCACATTACTTTTTTTGCCGGGCGAAAGGCTGTCTGATATTACCCTGTGGATGCTGTGGGTATCTTTGGCAGTAAAGTGTACGTTTTCTCCCTCAAGCCGTGCATCAATTATATCAAATGCTTTGTCATTGCTGATAGTGGTGTAGAGCCTCTCGTATTGTAGCTGGTTATTGCGGAATGCTGCAAAAAAAGAATAAATGCCGTCTTTTGAAATTTCGGAGTTATAACGGTTGGCAGACCATTCGGCTGAGCTGTTGGTTATAAAGCCTGTGTAAAATAGTACTACTAATATTACTACTGCAAGGGAGGCTATCCTTTCTAAAAATTTTGGCTTGCCGGTAAAGGTTCTTGCAAAGGCTTTTTCTTTGTAAAACAAAAACAGCAGGCCTGCAGTTAACAGCAACACCCCGCTTATTAGCAATGGCAATGGGTATGACTGGTTGATGTTGGCAATTACCTCATAGGTATATATTAAGTAATCTACCGCTATGAAATTAAAGCGCGATTTAAATTCGTCCCAAAAGGTGAATTCTGCAAAAAAGGTAAATATGAGTATAAAAACCGTAAGGCTTGTAAAAAACCATACCACTATTTTATCTAAAAGCGAACCCACTAAAGGGTTGGGCAGTATGGCATAATACAGTGCGGCGGGCAGGCTTACAAACGCTACAGCCCCAACATCAAAAAAAAGGCCTGTTGCCAGTGTTCTTGCTACATCTGTAAAGCTCCAAGACACCTGGTCATACTCCCAGATAAAAAAGCTTATACGTATTAAAAATGATACAATTAAAAACCAAACTATAAAGTATATAAGAATGGAAAACCTTGCCGGAAATTTTACTTTTTGAGCCATAAACCAGGATGATTTTAACGGCTCAAAGTTTTAAATTTAATCTTTATCTAACAGGAAATTTACCTTAAGATTGCCTTAAATGATTAAAGGGATAATATACCGGGGCGAAGGGGACAGAAACAAAAAACCCTTAAGATGACTTAAGGGTTTTTGTATCGTACTCAAGGCGGGACTTGAACCCGCACGGGCATTACTGCCCACTGGATTTTAAGTCCAGCGTGTCTACCAATTCCACCACTCGAGCTTAATTAGGTAGGATTAGAGCGAAAAACGGGATTCGAACCCGCGACCTCCACCTTGGCAAGGTGGCGCTCTACCAACTGAGCTATTTTCGCATTATATCAATTACCGCTGTTTGTTTCAGTATTGCGGATGCAAATGTAGCACATTATTTCAATTTCACAAGCGTTTTTTACAAAAAATTTACTCGAAAAACCTAACATTCTGATAACGTTTAGCTTAAAAACAAAAGTGCTTTTAAGCTTTTTTCAGGTTGCAGCAAATACGCTATTACTGTGCGCATCCCTCTATTTTAGCGATAAAATTATACGATTCTTTAAGGAAGGCTTCATCAATATAACTACCCCCTATAATTCTGGGTGTAAAAGCAAACTCACCGGGTTCACTATATACAAAAGCCAGCTTCTTTCCGTAGTCATCAATATTATCCAGTAAATACTTTTCCCTGTTTGCCGAAATGTTTTGCGGCTCAGGCAGGCCTTTCATTTTATACAGGCCACATTGGTATATCTTGTAGGCATAATCGCCTGTGTCTCCAAAAACATTATTGGCCAATTGTATTATTTGCTCTGTATGCCCCGGAGGTATTTCACAATCATATAATTTATTTAAATACAGGTCTTTTATTTGATTTATAAGGTCTTTATCGTGACCCATTTCAAGATAATGCAAAAAAACAATGTCGGCTGAATAACTTCTCCCTAGTATAGTATCATGCACATAGGCGCCAACTTTGTTTTCAGTATAAAAGCCATTATTTTTTATAAAGCGTAACAGGTTTTGTGTATTGTGCCAGAAAAGTACTTCCAGGGTATCGGGTAAGTCAAACGAATCAGCATACCGGGTTAGCCGTATCCTGTTATATGCCTGGTCTAACCCAACAAACTCATTGAGCGTATCATTATAAAGCAGGTTGTTGTTTTTAAAGCGTTCATGCACTTTCGCGGCCATGTTCACTATTTTTTTAAAATCTTTACGGTTATAGTAATTTTTAAAAACATTGCGGCTGAAAAACATTGCACCTACCCCCTTTTCTGCAAGTTGTGCCGAAAATTTTTTTACCCTTTTATAGTCCCCGAGTTTTGCTGAGCACACCAGAGCATTATATATGTCGCGTGTAAAAGCTATGCCAGTGTCATTAAACACCTGTTCATACTCTTTAAGCGCTTCCTGATAGCGGTGATCAATAATCAGTAATTCCGAACGGTTTATTATTTGATTATACAATTTTCCGTTATTCTGGCTGTAAGCATTATTAGCTATGCTTACGATTAACAGGATTATAAAAATATAACGCATTGTTAATTGTTTAAATACTAAACGGCATTTTCAGGAAAATATGCGTGCTTTTTTACACCATTATTTACTAAGCATACGCTTAATCTCGTTCAGCTTCATTAAGGCCTCAACGGGAGTAAGGGTGTTAATATCAAGATTTACTATTTCTTCTTTTATTTCCTGCAATAGCGGGTCATCAAGGTTAAAAAAACTTAGCTGCATGTCGTCTTTTGCTTCTGCCTTTATGGTAGAAAGCGCTTCGCCGCTGTGGTCTTTTTCGAGCTTTTTGAGCAGTTTCTGCGCTTTTTGTATTACCGTTTGCGGCATACCCGCCATTTTAGCCACATGAATACCAAAGCTGTGTGCGCTGCCCCCTTTTACGAGTTTGCGAATAAAAAGTACATTATCTTTCAACTCTTTTACTGATACGTTATAATTATGGATGCGGCTAAAAATATCCTGCATTTCATTAAGCTCATGGTAATGCGTGGCAAAAAGTGTTTTTGGCTGAGAGGGGTGCTGGTGCAAAAACTCCGCAATGGCCCAGGCTATACTTATACCATCATAGGTACTGGTACCCCGGCCTATTTCGTCCAAAAGTATCAGGCTGCGGTCTGATATGTTGTTAAGGATGCTTGCCGTTTCATTCATTTCTACCATAAAAGTAGATTCTCCCATACTAATATTATCACTGGCCCCTACCCTTGTAAATATTTTATCTACCACGCCCAGTACCGCGCTTTCAGCAGGTACAAAACAACCCATCTGCGCCAGCAGCACAATAAGGGCTGTTTGGCGTAATATGGCCGACTTACCACTCATGTTGGGGCCGGTAATCATTATTACCTGCTGGGTTTCCCTGTCCAGGTATACATTGTTGGTAATATAAGGCACCCCTACCGGTAGTTGCTTTTCTATAACCGGATGGCGGCCTTCCTGTATGGTAAGTTCAAAACCATCGTTTATTTCGGGCTGTACATAGTTGTTTTCTATAGCCAGTTGTGCAAAAGAGGCCAGGCAGTCTAACTGGGCTACCAGCCCGGCATTAAGCTGTACAGGTTTAATATAAGTAGCTATCCAGGCTACCAGCTGCTCAAAAAGCCGGGTTTCTAGTGCCTGTATTTTTTCTTCGGCCCCTAATATCTTGCTCTCGTATTCTTTTAACTCCTCTGTAATATACCGCTCGGCATTTACCAGGGTTTGCTTTCGTACCCAGCTATCGGGCACTTTATCTTTATGTGTATTGCGCACCTCTATATAATAGCCAAACACATTATTAAAGGCTATTTTAAGCGAGGTAATACCCGTTTGTTCCGATTCGCGTTTTTCAATATTTTCCAAAAACTCTTTACCGCTATAGGCTATTGCCCGCAACTCATCCAGTTCGGCATGCACGCCTTTGGCTAGGGCATTGCCTTTGTTTATAGCAACCGGCGCTTCGGGGTTTAGGGTAGCCTTTACCTTTTCACGCAACAAATCACAGGAGTGCAGGCTGTCTCCAATGGCTTTGAGCGCCTCATTATCACTCTCCAGTGCGAGTTGCTTTATGGGTATAACCGCATCCAGCGAATCTTTAAGGTAATTTACCTCACGCGGGGTAACCTTGCCGGTGGCTATTTTAGAGATAAGCCGTTCTAAATCGCTAATCTGCTTTATTTGCTTTTGTATTTTTTGCAGTATCGGCGTATTATTTTTAAGGTAGGCCACAACCTCATGGCGCGCGGTTATTTTGTTTACATCTTTAAGCGGCAGCGCCAGCCAGCGTTTTAACAGGCGTGCCCCCATGGGCGAAAGCGTCCTGTCTATCACATCAAGCAACGTAACGGCATTGGGGTTATTGCTGTTGTACAGCTCCAGGTTGCGAATGGTAAAACGATCCATCCAAACATAGGCATCCTCTGCAATGCGCTGTATTGCCGTAATGTGCTGTACCTTTTTATGCTGCGTTTCTGAAAGGTAATACAATACCGCCCCACTGGCTATAATACCCTCCTGCAACTCCTCTACCCCAAAACCTTTAAGGGAATTGGTGCCAAAGTGCGCCGTAAGGCTTTCAAAGGCATAATCTTCTTTATACACCCAGTCTTCCAGGTAAAACGTATGGTAATCTTCACCAAAGACCTCTCGAAAGGCTGCTTTTTCATTTTTAGCCACCAGCACTTCGCTCGGGCTGAAATTTTGCAGCAGCTTGTCTATATATTCCTCATTGCCCTGCGCGGTTAAAAACTCGCCTGTACTTACATCAAGAAATGATACCCCTACCGTTTTACGCCCAAAAAACACCGAGGCCAGAAAGTTGTTGGATTTGCTTTGCAGTACCTCGTCATTCATAGATACACCGGGGGTAACCAGTTCGGTAACGCCGCGCTTTACTATGGTTTTGGTCATTTTAGGGTCTTCCAGCTGATCGCAAATAGCCACGCGAAGCCCGGCCTTTACCAGTTTGGGGAGATAGGTATTTAATGAATGATGCGGAAAACCAGCCAAAGCGGTTTCGCTCTCGCTGCCATTACCCCTTTTGGTAAGCACAATACCCAGTATACCGGCTGCCCGTATGGCATCTTCGCCAAAAGTTTCATAGAAATCGCCCACCCTGAAAAGCAGGCACGCATCAGGATATTTTACCTTAATGCTGTTGTACTGCTTCATTAACGGGGTTTCTTTTGCCTGTTTTGTTTTAGCTGCCAAACGGATTTTATTTAAAATTATAAAGAAGCGAATTTATCAAAAAAATAGCAGCTAATGAAAAGGCTACAGCCTGATTAGTTAGCATTGTGTACTTTTGTAAAAAATTTTGGGATGAGGAAACTTGAAAACAGCGAACTGGACCGTAAAGATGCGGAATCATTTAAAGAAGCACAGAAAACACCTATAATTATTGTTCTGGACGATATCAGGAGCCTGCACAACGTAGGTTCGGTTTTCCGTACGGCCGACTCTTTTCTTATTGAAAAAATATATTTATGCGGTATAACGGCCACCCCTCCGCATAAAGAAATACATAAAACCGCACTTGGCGCAACCGAAACCGTAGACTGGGAGTATAGCAAAGATGTTTTGGATACCATTACATTACTACAACAACAAAATGTTGTTACCATTGCCGTAGAACAGGTAGAAAACGCCGTAATGCTACAGGATTTTACCCCCAAAAGCGGCGAAAAATATGCATTGGTGTTTGGAAATGAGGTAAAGGGTGTATCTCAGGCAGCCGTAAATTTATGCCACCATGCTATAGAGATACCACAACTTGGCACTAAACATTCCCTCAACATTTCGGTAAGTACCGGCATTGTTATCTGGGACATTTTCAGCAAAATACATTATAAGTAAAATTATAAATCCCGTAAAAATAATTTCATATTTTTACCGGATGAAGAATACTATATCGTTTTATTTCACACTATTGCTATTTACGGTTTGTAGCCTCCCTGCTTTTTCCCAAAATGCAGCGCCGGTGCTTAATGCCACAGACAACCAGATATATTGCCCGGGTACTCCTATTTTTATTGCCCCTTCGTTTACCATAACCCCGCCAAATAACGGGCCTGACCATGCCGAAGCCCTCTATATACAGATATCATCAGGTTACGTGTACGGGCAGGATTTGCTGAGCCTCAGCGGCCCTATACCCAATGTTGCCACCAGCTGGAATTCCACTGCAGGCAAGCTAACCATATCGGGCGTTGGCGGGCAGGAGCTGTCCTACGCCATACTGGTAAATGCGGTGCACAATGTACTATTTAACAACAGCGGCGCAAACCCTTCGGGCAGCCGTACGTTTTCAATAACCATAGGCGAGGCCAATTACCTGCCCTCTACACAACATTATTATATGTTTGTACCCTCTTTGGGTATAACCTGGACCAATGCTAAAGCTGCTGCCGAAAACAGCACCTATTATGGCCTGCAGGGGTACCTTGCCACCCTGCTTTCTGCCGAGGAAGCACAGCTTTGTGGCGAACAGTCGTCCGGCAATGGCTGGATAGGCGGCAGCGACTCCCAGACAGAAGGCGTATGGAGGTGGATGACCGGGCCCGAAGCCGGTACTATATTCTGGAACGGTGGGCCTAATGGCACTACCCCAAATTTTGCCTTTTGGAATACAGGTGAGCCAAACAACCAGGGCGAAGAAGATTATGCACACGTAACAGCGCCAGGGCTGGGTATTTCCGGTTCATGGAACGATTTACCTAATGCAGGCGGCGGCGCAGGCACTGGATATGATGCCCAGGGCTATATTGTTGAATTTGGCGGTATGCCGGGTGAATCTCCCCTGGATATATCTACCAGCACGACCCTTACCATACCTTATGTAACCGGTACAACGCCCGCATCCCGCTGCGGACAGGGCACCCTGAGCCTTGCAGCAACCACCGATACCGGCACAGTTTACTGGTATGACGCTACAACAGGCGGCGCACCTATAGCGCAGGGCACTACGTTTACTACCCCATCGCTTAACGCAACTACTACCTATTACGTTTCTGCTTATGATGCCTCGTGCACTACGGCAAACCGTACTGCTGTTATAGCTACTATAAACCCTTACCCTACCATTACGGCAAACAGCACCGTTAACACCTGCTATGGCACTACAGCGCAACTGGAGGCTACACCCTCAGCAGGTACCATAACATGGTATGATGCCGTTACAGGAGGCACAGCGCTTGCTACAGGAAGTAGTTTTACTACCCCGGCGCTTACTGCTAATACCACTTACTATGCCGAAGCTACCAGCCCCCAAGGCTGTACGCTGGGTGCCAGGACAGCCATTAGCGTAACCGTTGCTACACAGCCTACGGTGGTTTCTGTCCTTACACCTCCCGACCTTTGCGGCGAGGGCACTGCAACACTACAGGGTGCGCCTTCGGCCGGTATATTAAAATGGTATGATGCCCAAACAGGGGGAAACCTTATAGACACCGGTAATACCATTACCAGCCCGCTTATTACGGCTACCACAACCTTTTATGCCGAGGCCGATAACAACGGCTGTGTATCTGCTGCCCGCACGCCTGTAACCGTTACGGTAAACCCACTGCCTACCCTTAGCAATATTATAGAGAATAATGTATGTGTAGAGGGTATTGTCACCCTTGAAATTACCCCTTCTGACGGGGTTGTTAACTGGTATGATGCCCAAACGGGCGGTAACCTGCTTGATACCGGCACTGTTTTTACAACACCTTACCTGTATACCACTACTACCTATTATGCCGAAGCGCTTAGCCCCGAAGGCTGTGCATCGGCAGTAAGGCAAGCAGTTACGGCAACGGTTACACCGCTGCCTTCGGTTACGGTAACTACCCCGGTTACGGCTTGTGGCGAGAGTATTGTAACCCTCGAAGCGGTTTCTACTGCAGGTACTATAAACTGGTATGATGCCCCTACAGGCGGCACCCTTATAGGCACCGGAACCAGTATAGACAGCCCTCTTATTACTGTAACCACTACATTTTATGCCGAAGCGGTAGACAGCGGCTGTGCTTCGCCAATACGGGAGGAAGTTACAGTAAATTTTGTTGCCCTGCCGGATATATTACCGGATGAAGATATTGCGTTTTGCGAAGGCACCGAACAACCATTAGAGGCCGGCACGCCGGGTATGCAATACCTGTGGTCTACCGGGGAGACTACAGAAACCATAGCGGTAACCGATGGCGGTGAATATAGCGTAACCATAACCAATGCCGAAGGCTGCAGCGGGGTACGCACCTTTACCACATCAACCATACCGGAGCCGGTAATAGAAAAAATTATACTTACTAATGACAGCGCTACCATTGTAATGGACGGGCAGAATACTGAGGACTATATTTATTCGGTTGACGGGGTAAACTTTCAGCCATCGCCAGTATTTTATAACCTGCCTGCGGGCGGCTACACCGCTTTTGCGCGGTCGCTTGCCGGATGTGGTGAAGATTTTAAAAACTTTATAATTTACCTGATCCCTAAAGCCATTACCCCTAACGGCGATAGTGTAAACGATATGTTTACCCTGGCGGGCATGAGTGCCCTGCCGGATGCCGAAATAGCTATTTTTGACCGTTACGGAAAATTACTGACAGTACTTAATTATACCAACCGCTACTGGGACGGCACTTTTAACGGCAGTCCGTTACCGGCAGACGATTACTGGTATTCCATAAAAATAGACCGGAAAACACCAGAAATATTAGGGCATTTTGCGCTGCTACGCTAACGGTTAGCGGTGCTGCCCTATTTGGTTGAGCAGCCAGATGTAGTCTTCCTGGCGGTTTACAAAATCGCGGGAGGTAACATCTATAATCAGCACATTTAAGCCCGGCGCGGCGCGAATATACTCTGTATAGCCGCTGTTTATCTTATCAAGGTAGGCAGCGTTTATATTTTGCTCATAACTGCGCCCGCGCATTTTTATATGCTCCAGCAGCCTTTCGGTATTCTGGTGCAGGTAAATATACAGCCCGGGCTTGGGCAATTCTTTATACATAATATCAAACAGCCTGCGGTACAGCCTGTATTCCTCTTCTGCCAAGGTAACACGGCTAAAAATAAGCGATTTAAAAATATGGTAGTCGGCTACTATAAAATCGGTAAAAAGGTCAAACTGGGCTAAGTCATCCGTTATCTGCTGGTAACGGTCTGCCAGAAAAGACATTTCAAGCGGAAAAGCATAGCGTTGCCCATCCTCATAAAACTTAGGCAAAAAGGGGTTATCGGCAAAACGTTCCAGTATGAGCCGCGCATTAAAATCTTCAGATATTTTAGTAGCAAGGGTAGTTTTTCCGGCGCCTATATTGCCTTCAATGGCAATATAATTAAAGCGTGAAGGGTTTAACCCCACACCGGGAAGTTCAAGTTTTTCTACAGGCTTACAGCTGCTCATATCGGTTGTGTTCTGCAACAACTCTTTTACCCCAGCCTTTAAAACCGGATGCTGCCAGTGCGGCGCTACATCTTTCATGGGGTATAGCACAAAATTGCGCTCCTGCATGCGTGGGTGTGGTATTTGCAGCTGCGGTGTATGTATTACCTCGTCATTATAGGCTATAATATCAACATCAATAGTGCGGGAAGCGTACCCGCCCGAAGCACTGCGTACCCTGCCGCCTTCTTGTTCTGCCTCAAGTATGCCAAGCAATACATCCTGAGGAGTTTTAATAGTATGCAAAACAATGGCGCAATTATAAAACGGGGCACCCTCAAAACCAAGGGCAGGCGTTTCATACACGGCAGAAACCTTAACAACAGTGGCTATATGGTTATGTATATAATTTACAGCATCTTGCAGGTGGCTAAGCCTGTTCCCTATGTTGCTGCCCAATGATAAAATAGCGGTATTCTGAAATTTCATAGCCTGCAAAGTAACTAAACATTTTTGTGTGAGCCGCAGTATGTTGATAATTTTAAAAAGCATACCGCAGTATTGTAACATATCTTTTACTTTTGCTACTTATAAGCATAAAACAATTATATCATGCAATTTTTTAAAAATGTACTGGCCACTATTGTAGGCTTATTCCTGTTTTGCTTTTTATTTTTTATAATAATAGTATTTGTGGGCGTTATTGCCGGCGGGAGTGGAAAAGAAGATGTTGTAACGGTTGAAGACAACTCTGTAATAGAGCTGGACCTTTCGGAAGTAACGGAAGATTATAGCGGAAAATTTATTTTTACAGATTTTGAAATGCTGAATTCTGAACCCCACAAAGGCCTCAGCGATGTGCTTAAAGCCATTGAAACAGCTAAAAAAGACGATAAGATTAAAGGCATTACCATAACAAACAGCACCTCTTTATTGGGGATAGCACAAAGCAAAGCCCTGCGTGATAAACTGGAGGAGTTTAAAAAATCGGGCAAATTTGTTATGGCCTATTCAGATTCTTATTCCCAAAGGGATTATTATATAAACTCTGTGGCCGATACCCTTTACCTTAACCCGGTAGGCGACCTTGATTTTAAAGGCCTTTCGTTAGAGGTAATGTTTTATAAAGAACTACAGGAGAAAACCGGCATTACCATGGAGGTAATTCGCCACGGTAAATATAAAAGCGCTGTTGAGCCATTTCTTGCCAATGAAATGAGCCCGGCAAACCGCGAGCAGCTTACGGTACTTTTAAATGCTGAATGGGATACTTTTGTAACGGATATTTCTAAAAGCCGAAAAATAAGTACTGACAGCCTTAATAGTATTGCCAACAGGCTTGGGGCACGCAATGCCGAACTGGCCAAGCAAACCGGCCTGATAGATAAAATTGGGTATAAAGACCAGTATATAAGCGGCATTAAAAAAGCGCTTAAGGTTAAAAAAGATGAAGAATACAACACAGTTGAGATACTTGATTATGTAAAAGCCCATGCGCTGGACGACCTGCTGGCCGATGCCAAAGACGAGGTAGCCGTTATTTATGCACAGGGTGAAATAGCCGGTGGCGATGGTGATGTTGATGTAATTGGCGAAAAGGCTATTACTGATGCTTTTCATGCCGCGCTTGATAATGAAAGTGTAAAAGCCATTGTGCTGCGTGTAAACTCTCCTGGGGGCAGCGCGCTTACTTCTGAACTGATATGGAGGCAGGTAGAACTGGCTAAAAAGCAAAAACCGGTAATTGTATCTATGGGTAACTATGCCGCATCCGGCGGTTATTATATTAGCTGTGGTGCAAACAGAATATTTACTGAACCCGGCACCATAACAGGATCTATAGGTGTGTTTGGCGTACTGCCCAACTTTACAAAACTTTCTAACAACATTGGTGTACATACCGAAACCGTAAGTACGCACGACAATGCTGCAGGATATAGTGTTTTTACCCCACTTGATGATAAAACCCGCGAGGTGCTTACCAAAGGGGTTGAGGATATATATACCACGTTTGTAAACCGTGTAGCTACAGGAAGGAAGATGACTCCGGAGGCTGTAGATGCTATTGCACAGGGCCGTGTATGGGTAGGTACAGATGCTGTGAAGCTTGGGCTGGCCGATGAAATAGGCAGCCTTGACGATGCAGTGAAATATGCCGCTAAAATGGGTAAGACGGATGATTACTCTGTAAAAAACTATCCTGAATATGAGCGTTCTATAGAAGACCTTATAAACAGACTGGCCGGTTTCCCTGTGGTATCTGCAAAAGAAGACATGATTCGTGAAGAGGTGGGTGAAGAGAACTACCAGGTGATACAACGCATAAGGCGTGTAACAAAATTAAGGGGTACACAGGCGGTAATGCCTTTTGAAATAACTATTCAGTAACCGTAAACCTAATTATATTTTGTAATTTAGGCAAAAAAACTAATCATGGTTAAGAAGATATTAAAGTGGACAGGTATTGTACTGCTGGTACTGGTACTGCTTTTGGCCGCTGCACCGTTTCTGTTTAAAAATAAAATTAAGTCGATGGTACTTAAAGCCATCAACGAACAGGTTGACGCCAATGTGGCTTTTGAGGATGTAAGCCTGAGCCTTTTCAGCCATTTTCCAAAGGCAAGCGTTACCGTTGATAAGCTGAGCATTATAAATAAGGCTCCGTTTGAAGGCGATACGCTGGTATATATGGGAGAGATTAACCTCAACATGTCTGTAATAGAATTGTTTAATGATGCGGGCGAACCTATTAACCTGGAATCATTTAGCACCAAAGACGGTATTGTAAATATACTTTTTAACAAAGATGGTGTGGGCAACTTTGATATAGCTGTAAAAAATGCCGAAGAAACACCGGCAGATACAACAGCAAGCAAACCTTTTGCCCTTAACGTTCATGATTATAATGTAGAAAACCTGCGTTTCCGTTACTATGACGAAGGCTCTAAAATGAATCTTGTAATAGACAGCCTGTACCATAAGGGCTTTGGTAACTTTGAGCAGAGCAAGCTGGACCTGGATACCGAAACCACGGCAAAGCTTACTTTTGACATGGATAAAACCAACTACATGCGCGATGTACGGTTAAAGCTTGATGCCGTATTGGGCATAGACCTTGAAAACAGCGTGTATACCTTTAAAGAAAATAAAGCGCTTATAAACCAGCTTCCGCTGGAGTTTGACGGCAGCGTGGCATTAGTAGAGCAGGGACAGCAAATTGACCTTACCTTTAAAACCCCTACTTCATCGTTTAAAAACTTTTTGGGGCTGGTACCTGAAGCCTATTCCGGCAGCCTGGCCTCGGTGCAAACCACGGGCGATTTTACCATTAATGGTAAAGTTAACGGCCTGAATGGCGATAACAGTGTACCTAAGTTTAACGTTGCCATGGCATCTGATAATGCCTCGTTTAAATACCCAGACTTACCAAAATCGGTTCAGGATATTACTATAGATTGTATAATAATAAACGAAACGGGCATACTTAACGATACCTATGTAGACCTTAATAAACTGGCTTTCCGTATAGACCAGGATGTGTTTACTGCCAGCGCCCATATACGCAATGTAATGGATAACCCGCTGGTAGATGCTGCCCTTAAAGGCACTATTAACCTGGCTAACTTCAGCAAGGCATACCCTGTAAAACTTGATATTCCGCTAAGCGGAATGCTGAAAGCTGATGTTGACACACAATTTGATATGGCATCGGTAGAAGCCGGAACCTACGAAAAAATAAAAAACAGCGGCAGTTTAAACCTTACCGGTTTTACTTATAATGTAGAAGGTTTTAAAAGTCCGTTTGTTATAAACGAGGCCGATATGCAGTTTAACCCCAGCAGGGTAACGCTTAACCGATTTAATGCGAAAACAGGAAAATCGGACTTATCTGTTAATGGTACGCTGGATAATTTTTACGGGTTTTTATTTAAAGATCAAACCCTTAAAGGTAATTTTGCGCTTAGCTCTGATAAGCTTGTAGTTTCTGATTTTATGGCCGAAGAAACAAAAACTACCACTACTGTAGTTAAGGAAGAGGAAAAGGATGAGAAAACAACCACTACCAAAACCACTACTACCAGTGGCGATGCGGTTAAAATTCCGGCTTTTCTTGACTGTACCATTACCGCAAAAGCCAACTCAGTTGTATATGACAACCTGAACCTGAGTAACGTATCGGGTAAAATGGTAATACGGGATGAGACTGTTAGCCTGAAAGACCTGGTAACCACCATTTTTGGCGGACAGATAGGCTTAAACGGAGATGTATCTACCAAAGGCGCCAAACCTACCTTTGATATGGCGCTTGCGTTAAAAAGCCTGGATATTACACAATCATTCACGCAACTGGATATGCTTAAAAAAATAGCCCCAATTGCCCAGGTAATTACCGGTAAATTAAACACTAATATAGCTGTTAAAGGCTTTTTGGAGAGTAAGGAAATGACTCCGGACCTAAATACACTTACAGGGTCATTGGGTGGTGAGCTGGCTTCGGCGGCGCTTAACCCTGAAAAATCTAAATTATTGAGTGCCCTAAACAATAATGTTAAGTTTATTAACCTGGATAACCTAAACCTGAACAACCAGAAAATTAACCTGACTTTTGATGACGGTAAAGTAAACATTAAACCGTTTGACCTTAAATACCAGGATATAAAAATACAAATAGCCGGGCAACACGGTTTTGACCAGAGCATGAATTATAATGTAACATTTGATGTACCTGCCAAATACCTTGGCAGTGATGTTACAAAACTGCTGGCAAAATACGGCAATGTAGACGCCTCTAAAATGATGGTTCCGGTTACGGCACTGCTTACCGGTACTTTTGACAACCCTAAAGTAAGCACAGACCTTTCAAAATCGGTTACTAACCTTACTAACCAGTTAAAAGACAAACTGGTTGAAGAAGCCAAAACCAAAGGTACCGAAGCCCTTACCAATTTTATTAAAGGGCAAACAAATTCTACTGATACTACTAAAACCAAAGTGCCTGTTACTAAAGAAGAAGCGCAGGAACAGGTAAAAGAAAAAGCAGAAGAAGCGGTTAAAAAAGGGTTGCAGAACCTTTTAAATAAGAATAAGAAGCAATAATACAGATAATATTAATCAAAAGAGGGCCGGTTAGCGGCCCTCTTTTATTATATGCTTATCCGTACCGTAAACCCTTCGTAAGAACGTACGTTGAGTACGGTTCCATCTTCAAAAATAAGGTATTGCCCTTTTATGCCCACCAGTTTACCACTGTAAAACGGTGTGGTTGCAAGGTTAAGGCTCCTGATTTTTTCAGGGTATTGCAGCACCGGATATTCTATAGTGTGCAATGTTTCGGCAGTAGTTTCAAAATAAGGTTGTACCTCTTCGGGCAATAACGGGAGTATCTCCCGGCGGCGTGCAGCAAGGTCTATATCAGCCACCTTGTTCTGTAACATTTTTTTCCAGTTAATCTTGTCGCTAAAATGTGCTTTCAGCGCCACTTCGGTAATGCCGGCCAGGTACCGGTTGGGTACCTCTACAATGGGCATGGCAAAACTGGCACCCTGGTCTATCCAGCGCGTGGGTACCTGCGTTTTTCGGGTAACGCCCACCTTCATATCGTTAGATGAAGCCAAATACACAACATGCGGCTGCAACTGCACCCGTTTTTCATACTCAATATCGCGGTCTGCCACACCCAGGTGTGCGGTGCTCAGTTCGGGGCGCATTATCCAGTCGCCCGCGCTGGGTATGCTGTAAAAACAGTCATAGCAAAAGCCCATGCGCCATATTTTCTTCTTCTTACTGCAGTTAAGGCACTGAAAACCCATAAAGGTAATTTCCATTTCGCGGCCCAGTGCCTGGTTCACATTAAGAAAACCATCGTTAAACACCATAAAATACTGAACAGGCACTCCTTGCTCAGTTTGCATTTTTGTAAGTACGCCCTCGTATTGCATCAAAAAAATTACTATTTTTATGTGGCATAAATATAAAACATATATATGGCCCTGCCAATCATAAATTCTATTGCATCCTGGATACTTAAAAAAAGGATACACCAGATTGAGTTGTTCATGAAATACCCAAACGAGGTACAGGAAGAATTACTGCACAACTTGGTAACTACCGCTGAAAATACTGATATAGGTAAACAATACGGCTTTACCTCGGTTAAAAACTACCGCGACTTTGCCAGCCGCGTACCTATATCTACCTACGAAGACCTGGAACCGCTGATAGAAAAAACACGCCGTGGCGAACAAAATGTGTTTTGGCCTGCTACAATAAAATGGTTTGCCAAAAGCAGCGGCACTACCAATGCCAAAAGCAAATTTATACCCGTAAGCTACGAAGCGCTGGAAGACTGCCATTATAAAGCCAGTAAAGATTTACTGTGCCTGTACCTGAACAACAATGAAGACTCGCAGCTTTTTACCGGGAAAAGCCTGAGGCTTGGCGGCAGTAAACAATTGTATGAAGATAATAATACTTTTTTTGGCGACCTATCGGCCATATTGATAGACAATATGCCTTTTTGGGCAGAATTTAGCAGTACGCCCAGCAACAAGGTAAGCCTGATGGGGGAATGGGAGCATAAACTGCACGCTATAGTGCAGGAAACCATTCATGAAAACGTAACCAGTTTTGCAGGGGTACCCTCGTGGATGCTTGTTTTACTAAACCGTGTACTGGAAGAAACAGGCAAAACAGACCTGACTGAAATATGGCCCGACCTGGAGGTGTACTTTCATGGGGGGGTTAGCTTTGAGCCGTACCGCGAACAGTACAAAAAAATAATACCCAAACCGGGTTTCCGCTATTATGAAATTTATAATGCCTCTGAAGGCTTTTTTGCCATACAGGACAGTAACGACAGCAATGAATTACTGCTGATGCTGGACTATGGTATATTTTATGAATTCATCCCAATGGATACTTTTGGTACCCCGAACCAAAAGGTAATTCCGCTTGCCGAAGTAGAAAAAAATAAAAATTATGCTGTGGTAATAACCACCAATGCCGGGCTTTGGCGGTACCTGATTGGCGATACGGTGCGTTTTACATCGGTAAACCCATACCGTATAAAAATTACCGGGCGTACCAAGCACCACATTAATGTTTTTGGCGAAGAGTTAATGATTGAAAATACCGATACCGCCATTGCAAAAGCGTGTAAACAAACCGGGCTTGAAGTGCTTGATTATACCGTAGCCCCTGTGTTTATGGAGGGTAAACAAAAAGGTGCGCATGAATGGATTGTAGAGTTTAAAAGCCCGCCACAAAACCCTGATGAATTTCAGCAGTTTCTTGACAAAGCATTGCAGGAAGTAAACAGCGATTATGAGGCCAAGCGTTATAATAACATGACACTTAACCCGCTGGTTTTAAATGTAGCACGCCCAAAACTGTTTTATGACTGGTTAAAAGACCGCGACAAACTGGGTGGGCAGCATAAAATACCCCGCCTGAGTAATGAAAGGCATTATGTTGAAGAGCTAAAGGCCATGCAGAAAAAAAGTTTAGTGGGATAAGGCCTTGCAGTAGCGTTAATTAAAAAAAAATCTATATTTGGATTTTAATTAACCAATTAACACTACCATGATTACCACTCCTTTACAAAAGGCCTGCTTTGCCCTTTTATGCCTGTTTGTTTTTACGGGTATAAATGCCCAGTCTAACTTTAAACCCGGCTATGTTGTAACGCTAATGGGCGATACGCTTAAGGGCGATATTGACAACCGTAGCGAAAAATACAATACTTTGGTTTGTGATTTCCGAAATGCAAACAGCGATGCTACTACCTCATACCACCCGGATGAATTAAAATCCTACCATATAGAAAACGGTAAATACTACGTATCATACAACAGGTATGATGAAGTAAAGGACAAGGTATTTTTAGAATATGTATACGAAGGCGACCTGAGTATATTTTATTACACAAAAGATGCTGAGGAGCATTATTTTGTAGCAAAAGATACAACATTTGTGGAACTCATCCATAAAAATGTTATAAACGGGCTGGCTAAAAAATCTGAGCGGTATAAAATACAGCTGCGCTACCTTTTAAAAGACCATCCTGCCATACTCGACAAAATAGACCGCACCAAATGTTATAAAAGTGACCTTACAGACCTTGCAAAAGCCTACCAGAAACTAAGCTCGCCATCAGAAGCCGGTAAACAGTTTAACAGCCCAAGAAACAAAACGATAACGGTTAATTATGGCGCTTATATAGCTGCAGGCCCCTCAACCATAAAAACAGCCGAAAGGCAAATTGGCTCCAGCGACTATAATGTGGATGCTAACCTGGATTTTGATAAGACGGTTACTTATGAAGTTGGCGCTATTGTAAATTTTAACCTTAATTTTATTGGTGAAAATAAATATGCCGTGCTGTTTACCCCTTCGCTTAATATAGCTGAGTATGAGTCTGACAAAGAAAGGACATTGTCTCCGCTACGGTATATTTATAAGGCCAATGTAAAATTTGTAACCCTGAAACTTCCGCTATCGTTTAAATATTCTTTTTACAGCAGTGAATGGCCTGTTATCCCTTACTTTAAATTGGGAGGTGGTGCTGCACTTTACCTGAGCCAAAAGGGCGAATATAACTACCGTTCTACACCGCTTAATAATTCTTCGCCATCTAATGACAATGTGTATAATGAATCGCTGGATTCTAAAGGCACTACCCTTAAAGCCATACTTTCAGCAGGTGCGGGTATTGACTTTAAGACAGGTAAAAACCTGTTTACCCTGGGGGTTAATATAGAACATGGCGATACACAGTTTACAGGTACACGCACCGACTTTATGCTGCAAGCCGGGTTTATATTTAAATAAATCACGAATCCTGATTGGATATTTTGGCATTGTATTTGCATTATATAATACGCAAACAATTAAATGTAAGATGATTATATGAAGAAGAAGTATTTTTTAGCCATTGGAGCTTCAGTTATGTTATTAACCTCTTGTGCCACAAAACACCATTATGGTTGCAGTGGGCGCGGTGGCCGGTGTATAACGGATAACAGCAATGACGTTAAAACTGCTGATACACCTGATTTTAAAAAGAATGCATAAAAAAATCCCCCGCTGTTGCGGGGGATTTTTGTTTTACAGAATTATTATAATCTCTACTTAACACTTATAGCACAACCACCGCTGGTAGCCAGTTTTTGCTTCAGTTTGGTTTTGCTGTTTACCTTTACTTTTTTAACGGTATAGCTTTGCGGGTTATTATCGTAACTGGCATCTTTACCATCGGCATAAATAGTAGCTGTATAGGTTTTGCCTTTCGGTAAAAATTCAAACGTAAAGGTAGCCTCACGGGTATTTTCGTCTGTAATGGCACCAAGGTACCACTCCTCTTTACCTTTGGCTTTACGCGCCATGGTAATATAATCGCCCGGCTCGGCTTCCAGTACCCAGGTCTGGTCCCAGTCTACCGCCACATCTTCTATAAACTGAAAAGCATCCAAGTGCTTTTTGTAGGTTTCCGGCAGGTCGGCAGCCATTTGTAGCGGGCTGTACATAGTTACATACAGCGCCAGCTGTTTTGCCAAAGTGGTATGCACAAACGAATTATTATCCGGGTTGTAGGCGCTGATTTTTGTCTGGAAGATACCGGGTGTATAATCCATAGGCCCACCCATTAAACGGGTAAACGGCAATATGGTGGTATGGTCGGGGTTATTACCGCCAAACGACTCATATTCGGTTCCCCTTGCCGACTCATTACCAATTAAGTTAGGGTAAGTACGTGCAAGGCCTGTAGGGCGTACCGCCTCATGCGCATTTACCATAATTTTATATTCAGCCGCCTTTTTAACGGCATACAGGTAATGGTTTACCATCCATTGCCCATAATGGTATTCGCCACGCGGAATGATATCGCCCACATAGCCGCTTTTTACCGCGTTATAGCCGTTATCAACCATATACTGGTACGCTTTATCTATCCAACGCTCGTAATTACGCACAGCACCCGATGTTTCATGGTGCATAATCATCTTAATGCCTTTGCTTGCTGCATAGCGGTGCAGTTCTTTCACATCAAAATCAGGGTATGGCGTTACAAAATCAAACACATAATCTTTAGATTTTCCAAACCAGTCTTCCCAGCCTACATTCCACCCCTCTACCAAAACAGCATCAAGGCCATGGGCGGCAGCAAAGTCTATATACTCTTTTACGTGGGCGGTATTGGCAGCGTGCTTACCGTTTGGCGTAAGCGCATTAAAGTCGGTTTCACCGAGTTTCACGCTTGGCACATCGGCATAAGCCCAAGTGCTTTTACCGGTAATCATTTCCCACCAAACGCCGCAGTATTTTACGGGTTTTATCCATGAAGTATCTTCGTAGGCAGTAGGTTCATTCAGGTTATAAATCATGCGCGAAAGCAGTATATCACCGGCTTTGTCGCTTACTACAATAGTACGCCACGGCGATTGCCACGGTGCCTGCATATACCCTTTGTTGCCAATGGCATCAGGCGTTAGCCAGGACTCCAGCACCATATTTTTATCATCAAGATTAAGCGACATACAGCTGTATTCTACCAACGCCGCCTCATGTATGTTAATGTACAGGCCATCATCACTTTTCATCATTAGCGGGGTTTGCAGCCCGGTTGGCGAAAACGGCGTTTGCGAAGCATTGGGAGTAATGGCGGTGTCCATAAGGCCACGCACTTCGCTCAGCTTACTGGTAACGGTGCTGTACTCCTGCGTATCATAATCGCCCGGCAGCCAAAAGGCTTTGTGGTCTCCCGCCAGGGCAAACTGCGTGCGTTCTTCCTTAATTACAAAATAGGTAAGGTTTTCCTGCAACGGAAACTCATACCTGAAGCCTAAACCATCATTAAACAAACGAAACCGTATGCGGATGTAACGGCCGTTCTCTGCCTTTTGGCTCAGGGTAACGGCTAACTCATTATAATGGTTGCGGATGGTTTTCTCCTCGCCCCATACCGGCTGCCAGGTTTCATCAAAGGTTGCTGTTTCGGTTTTATCAATAGTAAAGCCGTCCAGCATGGGCGCTACATCTTTTGTATCTATACCCAGTTTGCTGGTTTTAATAACCGGCTTGTTTTTGTAGGTAAGCGCATAGGTAGGTTCGCCTTTGGTCGAGAGCGCAAACGTCATTTCAAAGTTTTTATCGGGCGATGAAATTTTCTGGGCCTGTATAGTAGTGGCGGCAAATACCATTACTGCCAATATAATTTGTTTCATTATAGCTTATTTTATGATGAATGCCTAAAATTATCAATTTAAGCCCAATTAAATTAAATATAATGC
The DNA here is from genome assembly GCF_046000445.1 of Flavobacterium rhizosphaerae. NCBI lineage: Bacteria > Pseudomonadati > Bacteroidota > Flavobacteriia > Flavobacteriales > Flavobacteriaceae > Flavobacterium > Flavobacterium rhizosphaerae. The sequence goes on from NZ_JBELPZ010000008.1 coordinate 165,098, forward strand.
ATTTACAACTTACGAAAACCTTTGCGTGTTGAAAAGTTTATTTTTTTTAGCCTTAAAGCCGAATGTCATAAGGTCAAAAAATTATAAGGTCTAAGTCAGGCTTTTAAACTCTTTAACAGGGCAGGCGGTAAAAGTGAAAAACCCCATGCTTTCGCACAGGGTTTTGGTTATTTTGTTTCACACCACAAGTGTAATTTTTGTACAAAGTGTGAACGATTTTGATTTTTCAGGCTCTTTTCTGTAAGTTATTACTGATTTTTAATTTAAAAAGCAAGCAACTATGAAGCCGTTTTTAAACGCTTTAAAAGTGTTTTATTCAGGTGATGTTCAACATATTCCTGATCTATGCTCAACTCGGTTTCCTCGCTGCCCGGTAATTCGTACATTGACTCTGTAAGTATCGCCTCACAAAGAGAACGTAAACCCCTGGCTCCCAGCTTATATTCCATTGCTTTATCTACAATATAGTCTAGAGCATCTTCGGTAACCGTAAGGGAAACATCGTCCATAGCGAACAGCTTGGTATACTGCTTGATAAGCGCATTTTTGGGCTCAGTAAGTATGGCGCGCAGAGTCTCCTTATCCAGTGGATCCATGTGAGTTAACACCGGCAAACGCCCTATAATCTCTGGTATCAACCCGAAATCCTTAACGTCTTTGGGGATGATATACTGTAGCAGATTCTCCTTATCAATGTTATCCCTGCGTGAGTTACTGTAGCCAACTGCCTGATGATTAAGCCTTTTTGATATAACACGCTCAATACCATCAAATGCACCACCGGCAATAAACAATATATCCTGGGTATTAACTTCTATAAATTTCTGGTCCGGGTGCTTGCGCCCGCCTTTTGGAGGCACGTTAACTATCGTCCCCTCAAGCAGTTTCAATAAGGCCTGCTGTACGCCTTCGCCGCTTACATCGCGGGTTATAGATGGGTTATCACCTTTACGGGCAATTTTATCTATCTCATCTATAAACACAATGCCGCGTTCTGCTTTCTTTACATCATAATCAGCAGCTTGCAACAAACGGGTAAGTATGCTTTCTACATCCTCACCCACATAGCCTGCCTCGGTTAATACCGTAGCATCTACAATGGTTAAAGGCACATTAAGCATGCGCGCTATGGTTTTAGCCACCAGGGTTTTACCGGTACCGGTTTGCCCTACCATTAAAATATTACTTTTTTCTATCTCAACCTCATCGTCTCCCTGTTGCTGCAACAGCCTTTTGTAATGGTTATATACCGCAACCGAAAGCACTTTTTTGGTTTGGTCCTGCCCTATTACATACTGGTCTAAAAACGCCCGTATTTCTTTAGGTTTTTTAAGTTCCAGTTCTCCAGCTAGCGAACCACCGCCACTTTGTTTCAGTTCTTCCAGCACTATGCCGTGGGCCTGCTCAATACAGCGGTCGCATATATGTGCGCTTATACCTGCAATAAGCAAATTGGTTTCCGGCTTTTTCCTGCCACAGAAAGAACATTCTAATACTTCTTTCGCCATTATTTTACTTTTTTATACCATAACAGGGACGCTTATTTGGCACCCCTGTTAAGTATAACTAATTGTTAAACAATTTATTCTCTTACCAGTACCTCATCAATCATGCCGTACTCTTTAGCCTCCTGGGCTTTCATCCAGTAATCACGCTCACTGTCTTTATGTACTTTATCAAATGATTGTCCTGAATGCTTGGCAATAATCTGGTACAACTCTTCTTTAAGCTTCAGCATTTCGCGAAGGTTGATTTCCATATCAGTAGCTACACCTTGTGCGCCGCCCGATGGCTGGTGAATCATTACACGGCTATGGGGCAATGCGCTACGCTTGCCTGCCGCACCTGCACAAAGTAACACAGCACCCATAGAGGCTGCCATACCGGTACATATTGTAGCAACATCTGGCTTTACATACTGCATAGTATCATACATGCCCAAACCGGCATATACGCTACCCCCTGGTGAGTTAATGTAAATCTGGATGTCTTTGCTGGCATCTGTACTTTCTAAAAACAATAACTGTGCCTGTACAATGTTTGCAATCTGATCGTCTATACCTGTGCCCAAAAAGATGATCCTGTCCATCATAAGGCGCGAAAACACGTCCATAGCAACAGCATTCATCTGGCGTTCTTCAATAATGTTCGGGGTAAGGTTTGTGGGCGTTACTCTATTAACTAACTTATCGTAATATAAACTGTTTACGCCGTGATGCTTAGTGGCATATTTTTTAAATTCTTTTCCGAAATCCATAGGTAAAAATTTATGGTTTAATGAATAAATATAAAAACGCCGGCTTGTATAAGCCGACGTTCAAAGATACTCATTTTTTACGAGATTTACTCGCCGTACATTTCCTTAACAAAATCTTCGTACGATACTTCTTTCTCTTTATATTTTACCTGTTCTTTAAACAGGTTCAGCATTTTTTCGCTCATCAACTGGTCGCTAAGCCTCTTCACCTCATCTTTGTTCTGAAGCACGCGGGCTACAATGCCATCAACTTCTTCATCCGTTGGGTTTGTCTGGCCAAACTGTGCCATCTGCTTTTTAATAAGTACAGATGTAAATGCTTTAAGGTCTTCAAAAGTTACCTGCAGGTTATTACCTGTTATAACTTTACCTTCAATAAGCTGGTAACGCAGCCCTTTTTCAGACTTGTTGTATTCTTCCTGAGCTTCTTCAGCAGTCATTGGCTTTTCGCCGGCACTCTGAAGCCACTTTACAAGAAATTCTTCAGGAAGGTCAAATTTAGTGTTTTCTATAAGTGCTTCTGTAACATCGTTAAGAAACTTCTGGTCGGCCTGCTGTGCAAACTGCTGCTCGGCATCTTCCTTAATTTTAGCCTTTACTTCTTCTACAGAGCTTACAGTGCCTTCACCAAACAGCTTATCAAAAAGTTCCTGGTTAAGTTCTGCTTTTTCGCGGGTGTTTATTTCTTCAATAGTAAAGTTCACCTCAATATCAAGGCCGTGCACATCATCATGGCTTACTTTAAGGTAATCCATTAGTTTATGGTCGTCATCAAAAAGGCCTTTGGTAGAAAGTGTTACCACATCGCCCACTTTTTTGCCTATAAATTTTTTACCGTCCTTTTTGGTTTTAAAAACATCGGTAGTTATAGTAGCCGTATTGTTAATACCTTTTTCCTCGTTGGTAAAGGTACCGGTAATATCATCACCTTCTTCTACGGTTTCTTTAGGTATAATTTTACCATACTGTTTTTGTATGCGCTCTACCTGCTCATCAAGCATTTTATCGTTAGCAACCACGGTATATTTTACCACTTTGTTTGTGGCGCCAAGGTCTACGGTAAATTCCGGGGCCAGGCCAAGCTCAAATTCAAATTGGTAATCATCTGTATCCCAGTTAAAATCTTCTGTAACTTTAGGAAGCGGGTTACCCAGTATATCCAGCTTTTCCTCAACAAGGTAATCGTTAAGCGAAGACTGAAGTAATTTGTTTACCTCATCAAGCAATACGGCTTTGCCGTACTGTTTCTGGATATGGCTCATAGGTACAGCGCCTTTCCTGAATCCGGGTATCGAAGCGTTTTTTCTGTAATCGTTCAGTACCTTATCCACCTTTGGCTTATAGTCTTCTTTGGTAATAGCCACTGTTACAACAGCATTAAGGGCATCTACCTGCTCTCTTGTTATATTCATTCTTTCAGTTTTTTTGTACTCAAATTGGGTGGCAAAATTAAGGTATTTTTATGTAGTGTACAACTTTTTAAAACTTTGTAATTCAATAACACGCCATAAAAACACGTGCCGCCGCCCAATTACTTTTTTTTAGGGTTATCTTCTGATAGTTTTGATACTAACGACTGGCAGAATGAAAGCACCAGGCTAAAAAGCAGCGCACGCCAAAAGTCAACCACATCAAAACCATCAACCAGCCAGTCGCACATTAGCACTATTACCGCATTAATTACCAGTAAAAACAATCCGAAGGTTATAAGGGTAGCCGGCAGGGTTAAAAAAACAAGCAGTGGTTTTATAAATATATTAAGTAACCCTAACACCAGTGCCACTATAACAGCCGTATAAAAACTGTCTACCCTAACACCGGGCATAAACTGCGCCAATAGCACTACAAACACTGTGGTAAAAAAAATATTAATAAGTACTTTCATAAAAATTTTCGTTTGCTATAAAATTAAAAAAAGCACCGGAAGTTTCCGGTGCTTTTAGTAGTATATTCTATATTTTTTAATTTGTCGGCAAAATTGTTGCGCCCGGATAATACCCCGGGTTTATCTGAGGTAAATGGGCATTATAATAACCATTTATTACCTTGATAATCTCATTGGCTACTAATGCATACCCCCTCGCATTGGGGTGTACACCGTCAAGCGAAAAAACTACTGTGCTAAGTGAAGCCGTACTAAAGTAATCTGCAGTATATATCTGCCCGTCATCTACACGCAGACCTGAAACAAGCTGCCCCAGTATTTGATTCATATCAGCCACAGCAAGGTTGTGCGATGCGGCAACATCCCTTATGGCTGTATTAAAATGCGTTGTAGCCGTGTTTATAGCCGCTTTTTCTGAAGGGATAAGCACATGTTGATCCTGTAACGGATAAGTTACGCCATACACATTAAACGGTGCAGGCACGCCTGTGGCGTTGGCGCCAATTACCGTGCGTGTGGTAAGCAGTATAAGGTCTGCCGAAGTGGACTGCCTGGCCTGGCCGTATGTAGCCCCCAGAAATCCTGCCGTGGCAGCATCATACCCTGCAAGTGTAAACGCTGCGGTAAGCTGCGCACTCAGGTCGGTCAATGTTTCATCCTTTATAATAACCGGGTTGGCAGCCGTATCGCTAAGCAGGTTAACCCTGTCCCCGGCACCAAGCAGGGTAAGCACCTGCTTCATAGGCCCGTAAAGCGATGTATTCAACTGTGTTATGGTTGCTGTGCCACCTAATGCATCAGGAGAAAGCGGCGCATAAGGTACGGTGGTAAAAAACGGTATAGAGGTTACATTAGGCAGGGTAGCCACTACACCTTTGGCGCCGTTAGCGGTTAGTTTGTCAATAATTGCACTATACGTGCCGGCAAACACATTAGGATCGGTAATATCATTGCCCCCGTAGGTAGCCGGATTGATATTACCCTCCTGGTTTACGCCTATACCGCCCGTTGTGGCATAAGAAAGCACATCATTAGCGCCTATCCAGCAGGTAAAAAAGGTAGGGTTTAATGATGTGGCATCGTCAATTACCGTTGCGTTGGGCGATGTGGCCGTACGAACAAAATACGGATTGGCCATGCCGAGCGAAAGGTTGGCTGCATTGCCATAGCCTGGGTTGAGCAGGTGAAACGATTTTGCACCCGGAACCCCCATATTATTATAGGCTTTTGCCTGCGGGGTAAGTGTTATGGTAGAGGTACCTGCTATAGGCTCTGGTGACGAAGTAGAGGCATTAATAATTAAACGGGTAGAAAAACCGGGAATGCCGGAAATACCCCCGAGGTTATCTACATCCTCTTCATACGAAGGCTGTGTAAAAGCCCCTCCACCTACCAAGGCAAACTGCTGCGCCAACAGGTTTGGGAAAGAATATTGCTGCCCCGTCCTGAAAACGGTGCCATCCATATATCCGGCCGTAAGCGAATTACCCACAGCTACATAGGTAGTAAAATCGGCATCGCCAGAGCTATAGTCGCTATTGGTTACTTCATGTTCAAATTCCGGCTCGCACGCGGTAAAACCCGCTGCCAGTAGTGCTATATATATAATTTTATTTTTCATAAATCTGGGTTTTAAAAACTGTAGGTTAAACCAAGCCCGGGAGAAAATACCACATTTTTATATGTTCCCCCAAAAGACACATTCTGCCCCTCTTCATTATAGTAGTCATAAGAATTGTCTGTTTCATCAAAATGCAGGTAAAGAAACGATGCATCTATGCCAAGTTTAGGGCTTATCTGGTACGTTAGGCCTCCGGTAAAGCCCATAGAATCATTACGTGGGGTTTCAGGCGCAAAATAACCATCCTGCACGGGGCTTTCATCAAAATACCATCCGGCCCGGAAAGCAAATTTATCGTTCGGTTTAAATTGCGTACCCACCCTGTAGGTGCTGGCATCTTTATAATTGCGCGGGTTTACAGATGATGGTGTATTATTAGCAAAATCTACTGTAAGGGTTTTATACACATTCCAGTACGCACGGTTATAATCAAAGGCTACAAGCCATTTATCAGATAGCTCTACCGATAGCCCTGCGGTAAGTTCGGCAGGCAATGGCAGGTCGGCACTAAAGGTAGTATTGGTATAGGTTCCCTGTGCAAAGGCAGGCAGGTCATGAAAAGTAGCATCGCCGTCGCGTGCCTCCATAGTAATTTCAGAACGGTAGTTTACCCCAAGCCTTACATTATCGGCAGGGTTAAACATAAATCCGGCTGTCCATCCCCAGGCAGTTACATTTTTGGCTTCTATAGTAATATCAGACCGGTTACCCTCTTCGTCTGTAAGGCTGCGGTTTAGGTTACGGTTTAACGATACCCCGCCGGTTACATAAATAGGGCCGCCGCCAACACTAAAGTAATCGGTTACTTTAAAGGTAACGCTGGGCTGTATATATATAGCCTCTAAGTCAATATCGTTAACAAGGTGAGACCCCTGCCAGTCTTTATCCCATGACACCGAGCTTCCGTAAGGGCTGTACACTGCTACCCCAAACGTAAGCCAGTCTGTAGCGCGGTATGAGGCATATACCTCAAACGGGGTACCAAAATTTTCGGTAGAGGCACTCCAGTTATACGTTTCGTTCTGAAACTTGGTGCGTGCAAACAATGCATTGCCCCCCGCCGAAAAGTTAAAACGGTCTTTTAAAAAAGCGGCTCCCGCCGGGTTAAAAAACAAAGTCTCTGCACTGTTTACCACCGCAACCCCTGTATGGCCCATAGCCAGCTGTTTCTGGCCCTGTAAGCTAACCCTGTAGCCCCCGGCAAAAGCAGATACCGCTGTTAATGCCGTTAACGCAATTGGTAATATTTTTTTCATACATTCATTATTAATAATTGTCTCATTTTTAAAATCACACTATCAAATTTAGCATGAAATTATGGTTTAAACAATATTTACGGCAAAAATATTATGCATTCATAATAAATTATTTCTCAAAATTATATATTAAATTTTAGCATATTATCAAATTAAGCGCACCTATATTAATTATATTTTTAAAAATCAAACAATTATGCGTAGCCCCGCCCATTAGTTAACATTAATTCAGCAATAAATTTATAATCATAATAAAAAGATAAATAATTAGCACACAGGGCATATTGTTGTAAATTACATCAACAATTACCTTACTTATGTCTCGTTTTAAAAAAATACTGCTTATTCTCGGCATTTTAGCCCTATTCATTGTGCTCCTTAATAAGGGGGCTGAGTATTATATCGCTAAAAAGCTCCCTTCAATATTAAATTCTGAAAAAGACTTTCCCTATTATGTGAGTTATAGCGATATGGACGTAAACCTTATTTCGGGAAATTTTACAATATACAACGCCAAACTAACACCTAAAGACAGCACCGATGGCGCTAACAGGCAGGGTATGTTTGGCAACATTGAAAAACTCGAAGTAAAACACCTGGACTTATGGAAGCTTTGGCGGGAAAAAAATGTTGACGTAAAAAAAGTAATACTAAACAGGCCGGATGTAAATCTGTACCCAAAAAATAAAGACGAAGAACAGGACACCGTAAAAAAACCGTTTAAAAACAGTATTACTGCAGGCACCTTACAAATAAAAGATGGGCGGTTTGCCCTGCTGGACTCTGCACAACAGCCCGCGCTTTTGGCCTCGCACATAAGTTTTGAGTTAAGCAACATTACAGCAGACAGCGTAACGGTAGCCCAAAAAATTCCGGTTACGTATAAAGACTATGCTTTTTCGTGCGATAGCCTGTATTATGATGCCGGGGTAAATTACAAAATATATTTGGGCAGTCTTAACGTGGCAGACAGCGCTATAGCTGCAAAAGACTTTCGCATGATGCCCAAGCAAACCCGCCGCGAATATACCCGAATGATTCCCGTAGAACATGACCAGTACACTGTAAATGCCGACAGTATAGGCGTAAAGAAAATTGACTGGGGATATAATAATGATACCCTGTATATACACACCCCCGAAGTGGTGCTTCAAAATGTATTTGCCAATGTATACCGCAGCAAAGAGCCAAAAGATGACCCCAGTATAAAGAAACTGTATAGCAACATGCTGCGAAGCATAAAATTTGACCTCAAAGCCGATAAGATTATGCTTAAAAACAGTACCATAGAATATGAGGAACAAAACACCTTTAGCAGGCCACCAGCCAAGGTAGAGTTTTCAAAATTTTATGCCTCAGTATATAATATATACAGCCCCGTAGGTAAAGACACCCTGCCCGATACTAAAATAGATGTGCAGTGCCTTTTTATGAAGGCGGCACCGCTTAATGTAGCCTGGACGTTTAATACATTAGACAAAAGCGATTCGTTTACCATAATAGGAAATATACAAAACCTGCCCAGCCAATACATGAACAAAATATCAAAGCCACTGATGAATGTTACCACGCAGGGCACATTAAATAATATAAAATTTACTTTTAACGGCAACCGGGAACGCGGCTCAGGGCATTTTGCTATAAATTATGAAGACCTTAAAGTAGAACTTTACAAAAGTGACGGCTCTAAAAAACACAAGCTAAAAACCTTTTTAGGTAACCTCTTAGTAAAAAACGACAGTAATGGCGGCAAAAAAGAAGCTGATGTTTCGGTAGAACGTAAAAAAGATAAATCGGTCTTTAACTTTTTATGGCTTTTTTTACAGGAGGGACTCAAAGAAACCATGTTACCCGGTCTGGTTACCACGGTTATTTGAAAAAGTGGTATTTTTACACCAAAGTATTACTTTTTTAAACCACCACCAATGAAAAAAACACTTCTTGTAATTACATTGCTTTTTTTTAAAATATGCTTTTCGCAAACTTTTTTAAATCCGGTACAGGCAAATTCATTTGGGTCTAATCACCATACCAATAGAGACCAGACGTTTTTCTCTAATGATGACAACAATGGTAATAAAATTATAACATGTATTACAGAAAGAGATTCTACTTTCAATGATGTGTATATTGTAAAACTTGATGAAAATTTGGAAGAAGTCTGGAATAAGCGCCTATCCGGAAACACAAAATTGTCTTATGATGTACCTGTATCCACTTTAATTGACAACAATAATAATATTTATTGCACCTACAAAAGTTTTGATAACAATTACGATTACAAAATAATAGTTACAAAATTAGACAGTCAGGGAAATTTATTATGGGAAAATAATTATGGCTTTGCAAAATTTGACGGTGCCGGTCTTGACTCTGATGGAAATCTCCACTTAGCCTACAACACATACCCGCAATGGCATTTTATGACTATTTCTGCTACCGGAGAAATTATTACCGATTATTTGGTTAATACGCTTATCAACTATACAAACCCCGATATTATGGGTCTTTGGTATAAAACGTATTTTATTAATAACAAATTTTATATTGTACATCAAAGAAAAAACTATCAAAATGTATCAACAGGAACATACGAACAATTTATTTTTATAATTGACAATGAAAATCTGGTAACATATAGCCTGAGCAGTTATATAAACAATAATGAAGGGTTATATTTTTACCTTGGAAATTTCCATGTAGATACACAAAATAATATTTATCTGGCATACACCCTTAGTGTTTCAAAAAAAATTCAGGTTATAAAATTAGAAGGAGAGGGGACATTACATTACAGCCTTCAAACGCCGGCAAATTTAGATTCATCATTAGTAAGCAGTAATATTGATGCTAACGGTAATTTTTACATCGCAAGCAACAGCAGAACATCCGGCTCTGCCGAAACCGAAATGCTAACACTGATGAAATTTAGCAATGATGGAGATTTAATAAACAATGTTAATTATCCTTCATACACTATAGATGGTGCCAAGATTTATGAAGACGGCATACG
>NZ_JBELPZ010000009.1:0-171746 GCF_046000445.1 Flavobacterium rhizosphaerae
CATATAAATCAGTAAATAAAGAGAAATCAGAATTGATTATAAAAAAAAGGAGCTGTCCCTTTTGAGACAGCCCCTTTGTATTATTTTTAAACATACATTAGCTACAGGGTTCAATATTTTTTGCTTAATAATTGTAGTATAAGTTTATTTGAAACAGCACTTAAAAGTAAAAGGCTTTACAGAAATTTCTGTAAAGCCTTTATTTTGTTGTAGCGAAGACGGGAGTTGAACCCGTGACCTCAGGGTTATGAAAGGTAAGGCCGCACAAAGCTATAATCATAAACAACTGTTAGACAGCAGGGTAAATTTTTGATTTTATACTATAATATTGTTATTAATTAATGTTCTTATAAATTTACTTTGCCGGAAAGAATATTGATGTAGTGCCAGTATTTACTGGCCTTCCGGCTTATTTTTGTTTAAAAATTCTAATACGTTATTACGGGTTTCTTTATCCCGGTTTAGGTATTTGGCCAGTTGAAAATCCATATCATTAAGTCCCTCCTGGTTATTTATGGCTATCTCTACAGGACCACGGCCAAACAAAAGCCAGTTAATGTTAAGCTGCGGAAACAGCTCCCCTATTTTTATAAGCAGTGGCATACCGAATGTACGCTTGCCATTTAGTATAGCAATAAATGAAGTATAGGTAATGTCATGCTCCCTGCAAAAGTCTTTAAGGTTGCTATTACCTTTATCATTTAGATATTGTTCCAGGCGTTTTCCAGATGACATTTCCAATATAATTATTTGTTCATACCAACTACAACTATTGCTAATATCATAAAGACACAAAATATCCAAAAGAAGAATTGAACATTCATGCTAATCCTTCTTAAATAATTGTTTGATTCTGCTGCATAAGCAGCATTGATTTCTAACAATTCTTTTTCTGATTTTTCTGCTAAATATTCCTTTGTTAATGATTTAGGTAAAGACATAATTATGGTTGGTTTTAATTAATAATCTATTTACGGTTGGTTATACTCTTTATTTTATCTTGTACGCTCTGCCTATCAAGGTATTTTAAAAACATTTCTTCTACAGGGTCAATATTGGCATAATTGCCAACAGGATCAGCAAGAGTTGGTAAATTTGTTAACGAATCTTCATTCGCATTTTTGCCAATAAAAACTTCTCCCTGTCCCAGCAATAGCCAGTTTAAGTTTAAATTAGGTATATATTCCGCTATTCTTTTTATTAAAGTAGCTCCTAACTTTCTGTTATTATTGGTCAAAGCACTCAATGAGGTATAATCAATCTTTGTTTTTTTGCTAAACGTAGTTAAATTATCCCCTTGATGATCAATTAGATACAATATCCTTTCTCCTGTTGTTTGCATTTTTACAAACTTTTTTTTAGCGTTTTTGTCAATAGTTGGCAAATTTGTCATATATTTGTATCGTTGTCAACTCTTGACAAATATACACTATTTAGGTTTATAATTAAATACCATTTTAGTATGATAAATCCAGAAGCCAGAGTTAGAATTAAGGTTATGCATGGTAATTACTACATCACCAAGATTAAAGAAGTGCTATTGGAGTTAGGTGTTGTAAACCGAAATGATAAGCCTTTTGACAGTACAACAATTTCAAAAGTATTTAATGGAGAAAGAGATAATCTGGTTATAGAAGCAGCAATAAAGCAAGCATATCCAGAAGCATTTCAAGACTTTGAAGAAACAAAAAAACCTGAAGATGCAACTTCAGGTTCCGGGATAAAAATATAATCTCCTAAATTATAAGTTTATGTACAACAAAAGTAACACAAAATTTCTACTCCCGCAAGCCCGGCCACTGCCGGCAGGGTTACTGCCCGGCGATTTTGGTACCGAACTTTTCGGCTGCCGCGATTCCCGTAAAGTTTTTGCCCTGGTAGATGGCCGTACCATCCCTTTTACAAATATCAATCCGGCTCTTAAAGCGCGCATTTTTGAAAAAATGCTGGGCGATAACCCTGCCATGAATGATCTGAAAGGCATGGATGAAAATGCCGCACTGGAGGAATTTGCCTTTTGCCTTTTTGGCGATGCGGACCACAAGCCGGACTTTACACCGGATGGTACCATGGGCGAAGTGGAAAACTTTAGGTGCAGCGGCAACTGTCGTTGCCTTAAATGGAACAGTAAACAAATACGCATCAATGGAAATACCCTTACCCGACGTGAAATTGAGGTAGCCGACAAGCTGGCCAGCGATAAGCCTGACAAACTTATAGCGCAAGAACTGCACATGAGTACCGGTACCCTGAGCGTGCATAAAAGGAACATTTACAGTAAGGCAGGGGTGCTAAGCAGGCCGGGGTTGTTAGAACAGGCATATATAGAAAGGGTTGTGCTATGACAATAAATACACTACACCTAGCGGAAATTGAAGTGGTAGATCCTGAAATACTACAGCTATGGAAGGGTTAATTACTATGGGATATATAGCCGGCACGATTGCAGTACTGCAGATGGCCTACAGCCTGCGGCTGCGTTGCCGGGCGGTAAACATGCAGGACCGTTGCCGTTATGAAAACAGGGTTATAGCCTGGGCTACCGTTCTTTTTTTTAGTGCAATAACGTTAATCTGCCTGGCATGAGATACAATAAACAAGCGGGGCGCAATGCCCTGGAGGAAGTGAAAAGGAAGTTTCCGGAAACATGGCAAACTGCTGTGTTGGCCGCTAGGACAGAAATAAGGGAGGCACAGCGAAAATACAACTACCCGCAAACGCCCGAAGGGGTTAGGGATGCCGCGCTGGAGTGCATGACACTTGGCAGTGGCAGCGGGGTGGCCACAGCATTACTGGCTGCAGAATATGTGCTAAACGAATCGAGGCGGCTGTTACGCATTATCTCATGCTGTGAGATAGTGATGCTACGCCGTATGGAAAGCGGCATTACAAGGCGGCCCTATACCGATGGCTTGCAGGAAAAAGTTAACCTGGCTTGGGATGCAATTGCAGAGCTAAGGCTAAAGCCATTGGATAAAGAGTATAAAAATGTGCCCTTCGGGTCGCCTTTTAAAGGCGGCAACAGATTAGAATATTAATGATTGGTTGGTAAATAGATCCCCTCACGGGGTGGTATGCGGGGTGTCTGAGTGGTTAGGTCCCTCCCGGTAGTTCTCGCCGGGCGTGTATGCGGGTTCGAATCCCGCCCCCGCAACAAAATGTTTTAGAGATGAATAAAGCAGAAAAATTAAAAGCTTTCCGTCAAATGGAAGCTTCAGCGGCACAACTTAAAGAAGTTGCCCGGCAAAATTTAGCAATAGCGTCTAATCTCGAAAGCGCGCTTAAATCCGCCCTGAATGAGTTGGGGAACTCTGATGGGCGGCGCCGCAAGGCGGCGCATGAGCTTAGTCCGGAACAGCAATTAGAACTGATTGCCAGCCTTACCATGGGCGGTGGTAGTAAAACAAAGCCATCCGGGGCATAAGCCGGCAGTACTTTTATTTTGGGGGTGCCCCCGGTTCTCCGGGGGCCATAAGGCAGGGTGGCGGAATTGGTAGACGCCCGAAATTAATAATCGGTTTGCGGGTTCGAATCCTGCTCCTGTCTCAATTACCCGGCGTGGCGGGAACAACCCGGGAACGTTCTTTCTTCATAATAACCAGCAACGCCCCTTTCGGGGGGCAACTGGCAGGATGGCTATGGAAGTAGCAAAGCTAATGATTAAGAGGTACCGAATACATAGGCCCCGCATTAAGTCAGGGGTACACAGGCAGAACAGAACTGCAAGCTGTGAGAAGCAGAAAAATAAATCCGGTCATCAATCCTCTCTCAGGTTCGAATCCTGTTCCTGCCACAACTGAGCCTGGTCAGCCCAATCCAGGAACGTTCTTGTTTTCATATTTAAAGTTATAGATTATCAATTGACAGCCGGGAATAGACCGGCATCTACGCAGGCGTCATTGGTGAGTCAGGCGGTTTCCAAAACCGTGGCTATAGCCCTGCAGGTTCGAATCCTGCCCTGCGTGCAAACTTTATTAATTATTGTTTTTCTGTTAAGCGACAGCCCGGTGAAAGCCCGGGCAATTGGAAATGTAACTCAGCCTGGTAGAGTGGCAGACTGAAAATCTGCTGGCCGCCGGTTCAAATCCGGCCGTTTCCACTAACTAAAAATACCGTCCGAGGCACAATAGTGTGCACTTAAATTCCCTAACGCCAGGGGCAGTGTGAAACCTGCCCCCGCCGAGGGGTTAAAAAACTACTGCCTATTATGAAACGGCTAATTGAACTTATTGGATATGCCATGATAGAAAGCATGGATCCTGAAAACAATTCTTATTGGGAGATAATTTTTGACGGTGGGATGTGGTGCCTTCATATCAGGTATGAGTTTGCAACAGGCCGAAAGGGATATCGCAATTTTGACCTTAAATCAATTGATGATATTGAAGATGCTTGCCTCTTTATAGAAAGACACCTCATAACCAAACCTGAACAATCATGAGAGCAAACAACACAACAACTGCCGGCAATGCAATCCCGACACATTTAAAACAACAGCCTCCACACCCCAATTTAAAAACACGCCCCATACAGCGAAAGTTGCAGCTGGAGGAACTGCCGGAAGGCATACCCATAGCGTACCTCCCGGCCATCACAAACGAATGCCACGCGCTGAGCATGCAGGCCTACCGGCGGCACATTTCCGTTTATAACAGGAAGGTACGTGTAGCCAATGATAAAACCGAAAAGCACAATTTTACCGTTGAGCAACACCTGGCCAAAGCCCAGGACCTGGAATTGATTGGAAAATTTCAGGAGATGTTCCACCATCGGAATGCATCGAAAGGTGTATGGGAGTTTAATGCCGCGGTGGATGAAGCCTGTGCGCAATACGGGCCGATACTGACAAAAGCAAGGATCCAGACCGTAAAGGCGGCCACAGAACAGTTCTTCTCTACCTTCCTGTACGAATACAGCGTGCAGCTTAACCGGCGCAACACGGTACACTTAAAGTACACCCCTGTCAGGCAACCTGAGCCTATTCCTCCACTCGACTTAAATTCTTACCGGATTACCCAGATAAAGCGCGAAGAAGGCATATACAGCCTCCCTGTGCATAAAAAAACAGTGGCCAACCACCGCCAGCGCCTGCACGAAGCCGGGGTATTTGTTAATTACACGTTCCGGGGCAGCTTCCGGGGCATCCATGTGCACATAAATCCGGAAATCCTGGCCTTTTTTGACATCGAAACCCAAAAATTAACCCGCACTGAAATCCAGCCTCTTACCGGGGTCAGTGGTAAAAAGTTGCCGGAGTGTTCTTGTGGTACAGGAGCAACTATTAGACCAGAAAAGAGCAAAAACGCTGTTGGCGCTTTTGTTGATAAGGTGCCGGCAAAGCCGGCGCCCTCTACGGGACAAGAGCAGGACAGGAGCACCGTCCTCGGCACAAGTAAAGAAAATTCACCGGGGGGCGCGGCGCGAAAAGTGTTAAATGTTCCCGAAAACCCCGAATCTAAAGCGTTAAAGTCGCTGATACTGAACGATAATGAGTTTTGTGAGCGCCTTGCCCGGGGCCGGTACGATAATTATGCGCCCCTGGATCCTGCCCAGCTGGAGCGCGAAGTCAAGTCGGGTAACGGTACCATGACCAACCAGGAATTTGTGAACCTCGTGCTGCAGTGCATTCTCAGTTTTTCGGCACACAAGCTCTACCCCGGCAGGCGCAATATATCTATTGGCTGCTGGATAAATACCCTCTCACACATGCGTAACCAGTTTATACTCAAGCATGGCAGTTTCCAGAATAAGGCAAATATGCTCTCCTGGTACTACGAATACATGGATGCCATTGCCCACGCCGCGCGGTGGGTAGCCAGCCAAAAACCACAGAAAACAAAAAAGCTGTTCATCCCCTGGCCTAGCATATACTTCAATCACAATTCCAAACCCGGTATGGGTGTAAACATCCGCGGTGCCATCAAACTCAGCCAGGATAGCAAGAAACGGAGTGGCATAGAGCCTAAAATGAAGCAGGCAGCCCGAAAAATGGCCGAAAAGATTGTACACAAACGTACGTCTGAAGAAAAATTTAAAGCCGTAATGGATGATTTCATGGCCGGCAGAAAGACAACTGACCAGCTGCTGCAGTATGTGCAACGAAATATCCCGGACTACCTGGATAAAGTACGCGATGAATATGCCAGGCGTTTGCAAAACGCTGCAGGAGTAAAAACATATTATGCATGATATTAAAAAGTCGACTAATCAACAACAATG
This sequence comes from Flavobacterium rhizosphaerae, assembly GCF_046000445.1. Classification (NCBI taxonomy): domain Bacteria; kingdom Pseudomonadati; phylum Bacteroidota; class Flavobacteriia; order Flavobacteriales; family Flavobacteriaceae; genus Flavobacterium; species Flavobacterium rhizosphaerae. Next base: position 6,220 of record NZ_JBELPZ010000009.1, read on the forward strand.
ATTAAAAATCAGGCCTACATCCGCAAGTTTACCCCCCGGCAAAAAGCGCTGCTGGAGGAAATTGCCACCGCCGAAAATATTAAAAGTGCCAAAGATGTGTTCCTGTTCCTGCTGGAGGCGTACCCGGACATGAAAAACGAAATAGCCCGGCTGAACAGGATCATCCAGTACAAACAAAAAAAGATAGACACCTTAAGAGCAGACACATGCACGGAATAGACAGAGAAAAAAGCAAAATCAGGATGAAGATTTTAACCAAAGGCAATAAAGAGAACTTTCCCTGGTACAATTTCCTGAAGGAAAACAATAAGCCGCCACACGAAATTATCGCCCGTATGAAATCCCGGTTTATGAAACATGCCATTGCCCAGGAAACCCAGGTAATACAATTTTATGATAACCATACCGGTCAACTTTTAGAAGAACACAATTTTTAAAAAATGAAACTCCCCCCGGTAAAATTTAAGAACGTCACTAAAGACCATACCCTTGCGCTGCAGGAAATGGCCATATGCCTGGAACTGTATTACGAGTTGCGTAAAAAAATTGAATCCGGTAAACTAAAGTTTACATTTTCGATAAAAATCTACCAGGCCATAACGCTATTGTTTGCCTGTTCCTACGGTTATAAAGAAGACGGGGAGTTCCAGAGCTGTGTGGCGCTAATCTATCAGAATGACCTGGACAATCAATTAAAGAACATGATAAAGGCAATCCCCAAAGTGGAAAAAGAAGATCCACAACAAAAAGTAATCTCTTAAACTATAACATAATGTCCTACACAGAAATTTTCAAATTTAATAAAGATGGCGATGCTGAAGTATTTGCCGAAATTAAAAATGCTTTCAGGGGCGGAATGGCAATTTGGATTGCAATGGAAGAAACATATCTCCCTAAGATAGTTAATCCATTGATGCCAGATAAATCAATGTCTCGAATGTTTGACATGTTTAATAATACCAGACAGGAAATATGGGATTTATTTAAAAATCCAGAAGTAAGCATCATAGATAGAATTGTTTTGGGTTCAACCTTTGACAATGTTGTAGTACTCCGTAAAGATATTCCAAAGTTGCTTGAAGCTTACAGGGCTTTTGAAGCCGATACTTCTTTACCACAGCAAGCCGACGAAATTGAAAACCTCTATAATTCTGACGAAGAATTTATTGCGATAGCCTGGAATCAGACCTCGGTGAACTGTGATGTGTGGATCTCTCCGGATTTTAATGACCTGGATGAAGATGAATGCCGCAAGCCCTACAACATTTCAAAACATACAGACCATTGGGATTTATTCCAGTCGCCCAGTTTAATCTCCTAAATCGTAAAATATGAATCTTAAAAATCAACAAAAAACACTGCGGTTAGCCGAAATCAGGATTTCGGCCACAAACCCCCGGAAACATTTCGACCAGGCAGCGCTGGAAGAACTGGCGCAAGGCATTAAAAAGGTAGGCGTACTACATCCCATAGTGGTAAGGCCTGTAGAAAAAAATTACGAACTGGTATGCGGTGAGCGCCGGTACCGGGCTTCGGAAATGGCAGGCATGACGGTTATTCCCGCAAACATCAGGATCCTTACCGATGATGAAGCTTTTGAACTCCAGATCATGGAGAACCTTGAGCGCAAGGATGTGCACCCGATGGACGAAGCGGAAGCGTTCCAGAAAATGCTGGACACCGGTAGGTACACCTTACAGGATCTTGCTGCAAAATTTGTAAAGCCCGAAAGTTTTATAGCCCAGCGCCTTAGCCTCTGCCACCTAATACCCCAAATTAAGCAGGATTTTTACAATGCCCAGCTGGGCATTGGCCATGCCATATTAATAGCCCGTATGCCGGAAGATAGGCAGCAGGAAATATTTGCCGGTTATAAAGATAAACAGGTCGATGGTTATGGTACCGTACGGGAACTGGAAAAAGAAATACGGGAAGAAACCATCCCCATGGTAAAGGCAAAATTCTCGCTGGAAAAGCCTTACGGGCCTATTGTAGCCTGTTCTGCCTGCCCCAAGCGCACAGCCAATAACCTGATATTGTTCCCGGACATGCAGGATGCCGACAGCTGTACCGATAAGAGCTGCTTTCGCAAAAAGCTGGACCTGCATGTTACCCAACAGCTGGAGGAAATTATTAACAGCGGCAAACCAGTAACACTGGCCGGCAATACAAAAGGTAGCCCCTCTGCAGGTGTGCAGGAAATGGCTGCAGCATACGACCTTAAAATTAACAAGGAATACCAGGATATTTTCCCGAATAAAAATGCCATCCATGCTGAAGAAGTAGAGGTATTTTATGTAGATGGCGAAAAAGTAGGTACCTGGGGCAAAGCATACAGGCCTGCTGACAAGACAGCTGTAAGCCCGGCGCTGACAGAAACCTATACCGAATTAGACCGCCTTAAAGACAGGGCGCAGCGAAACAAGGAACTGGACAAACAAAAACTGCATGGCCAGATTGTGGAGGCGCTACGTATGGAGTTTGAAAAGCAGCAGGAACAGCCCATTACGCTAACGGACCACTTTGTGGATGCCATGTTCATTTATATGGCATTGAACAATGCAGAGCTGCACTACCTGGCAGAAGACATCCGGGCCCTGGGCTATGATATAAAGTATGATACGCTGGAGAACTTTCTACAGTTTGTAAAGCCATTAAGCAGTGAGCAGCGCAAACAGATATGTGCCCTGGCACTATTTCGCAAATGCAAAGGCAGTACTACCCATGAAACTTTTTTTGGTAAAATAATTATGTTACTGGCTATTGGCCATAAGGACATTGATGTGGAAAAAATGACGGTAGAACATGAAGCTATTGTAAAGGTACGCATAGAAAAGGAAAACGCAAAAATTAAGGAAATGGAAGAAGCTCAGGCAAAACCGATACAATCAGCACTTAAAAAAGGAATCCAGGCATTGCTTGGGGATAAAGAATCAAAAGCAAAATAAAAATTATGCAACACACAATAATAGAATTTTCAAAAGGGAATCCGGGAGCTATGGCGTTTCTAATGGAATTAGCCAACATTGGTAAAACATATCCGGAAACGGCACAGTTTGCCTTTTTCAAAATTAATGATTTAAAATCCCTTCGTGGTACTAATCTGTATGTCCTCTGGAGTGACTTATGCGGCAAGGATATGGATAAAGTTGTGCACCTATTAAGGGAGTGTCCCGGTCACATTTTAGAGGATGCATGCAACCGGCAGGATTATTCAGGCAGGGCTTTAGTAGAGGCATATTTAACACAATTAGATAATTAAGGTATGCCAATCTCAAATTACACTACAAAAATTCCCACGCATAAAACCATTTCAGAAATCCAGCAGATGTTGGCGGCGCATGGCGCTCAAAAGATAATGGTAGAATATAAGGACAAAGACCCTTCAGACATTACTTTCCAGATAGATACAGCCAAAGGCAATATTAGCTTCAGGCTACCCGCAAACTGGCAGGGAGTACTAAATGCAATGGGAAAAGATGAAAAGGTGCCGCGGGCTTTACGTAAAAAAGACCAGGCACAGCGGGTTTCTTGGCGGATCATCCGCGACTGGGTTGAAGCGCAAACGGCAATTATACAGGCAGAACTTGCCTCAATTGACCAGGTGTTCCTTCCTTACGCGCTTACAAAAGGCGGCAAAACAGTTTACGATAGTATTAATGATAAAAACTTTTTAATGCTGGAATAATGAAAACATTTAATATAGAAGAACAATGGCAGCTGTACCTGGAGCGCGTGCAGCTTAGCGAAAATATTATGAATCCGCTACAAGTACAGGAAACAAAGCGTGCCTTTATGGCTGGCATTGGCCAGCTTTATATGTGGCTTATAAACGATAGTGCTGCGCTAACCGCTGATGAAGCTGAGCAATCGCTCCATGACCTGCTGCTACAGCTGCAGGAGTATTGGGATGAAGAAGCAGGGCTTCATGATCCGGTGTTTGATCACCAAAAATGCAGGGTGTGTGGCTGTACTGAAGAAGACTGCAGTATATGCGTTGCCGTTACCGGAAAACCCTGCTATTGGGTGGAGATTGACCTGTGCAGTGCCTGCAGTGTCCCCAACGGGGAACTGGCAAAAGTGAAATGCACTTTTATAGACGCGTCACAAAATACCCAGGTTATAACTTTTGATACGCTGCTGCCTCTGGACACAACCGATGAAAAGGTTCTGGAAATATGCAACAGGTTGCTTTATATTAAACAATGGTACGAATACTCAATTCAAAACGTAAAGTTTTCTTTTCTATGAAATGGATAAAAATATATAATCCCCTGCTTTGCAGGGTTTATTTTTATCATAAAAGTGTATATAAAATTTCAATTTTGTTGTCTGGCAAAGACAGTACATTTATCTTCTGCAAATATTGATCACTTTCAAAAGTGTAAGGGTTATAAGTTAGAACTTGTCCCTGTAATATTAATGTCAACTCTGCATCAGTACCTTCAAGCTCAGTATTGTGATCTACAGGTAAAATTATCGAAAAGTGATTTGTTCCTATTGTTAAAAGGTCAGATGTGAAATTTTCCATCCTATTTTCCAACTTGTACTCATCAGCTGTTAAAACCATGTCACATATAGCCCAATACGAACCCGGTCCTGTCAACGAAAAATCTAATTTTATATAATAAGACTCTTCATATAGTGTTGAATGTATTTTATTTTTACGAGAAGAATGATCATACTTTCCAGTAAATTTTGCATTCCTCAAAATGTTATCTTTATTTCTCGCAACAAGATACATATTTGCAACTGATAATTTTTTGAATAAGTGATAGAAGTTACGTTCTTTTCTATTCTCAACTGAAACTTCTTCTAAATACCTTTTTGAATATTTATAATGCAATAATGGAAAACTACTATTAAATACTTTCATTACATCTACAATTTGATAATTATAATTAGTTTATTGGTTCAGCGCCATTCCGGCAAACTTCACTTCTTTACCAATCCTATCGTTTATTTTATCATGACAGTCGTTAAGTAAAAAAATATATATGAAAGTAATATTTTTTTTAACACAATAATACAGCATAATATAAAGTTAACTATATTGTTTACTTTTAATATTTTGTTAACGTTTTTGATTATTTTTGCTGTCCAACTAAAATTTTAAAATGTCCGAATTATTTGAAAGGGCGAAAGCTTCTTCATACATCTGCGGAATTGCGCTCGCTTTTTCCGGTACTGTAAGGCCTTCTTCAATTGAGGGGTATCAGCCCTTTTATAACAGCCTGCCTGATGGCACACAATTCCAGGAAGCGTATTTTGGTAAGGCAAGTGTACAGTTCTCAGAAGCATCTGATGAAAGTAATGCCGGCTATTCCTATCAACAGACACTTGCCATTAAATTTCCCGGTTCCGACAAAAGGCGCCCGGAAAGGCTTGCCGAAATAAGTAAGGCTATATATATAATGGTACGCCTTTCTAATGGCAGGAGCATCCTGATGGGCCGTAACGACTTTGAGCAAAATGCACGCCCAAAAATCCTGACAAAAACAGACGAGCGCCTCGCACAGGCACAGTTTATAACGTATTCCATATTTCCATCAGGTTATACGCCCGATCCTAATGCCGCAGGTTTGCCTGAATTTTTACCTATTGATTTAATTGAATGATAAATGACAATATTTGATCAACTTGCCGCATATGCCGATAAGGTTAACAGCCCGGAGCTTGTCGCTTTTTTTCAGTCTTTCGGTCCTGAAAAATATGTGGATGCAGAATTTACCAACTTACTGAAAAGGTGTGTGCTTGAATTAAATGCAGCCGGGCCGGTACAGAATATACTGCCAGAAACAAAGTGGATCCCTATAGGCTCGGGAGCTGCTACTGTTCCGGTAACAAAAGCCTACCTGGTAAATATAATCAACAGTTCGTCATCCTACCACTTTACAGTAGCCAGTAACAGAGCGCCATATATTATATATGCCCTGAGTGGCGAATTGCAGGATGTCCCGGGCTTACCCAACCCTGTACTGGTTGCCACCAAAAAATACAGCTTCTTTTTTTTAGGAGGCCCGGGCAACTGGGGCGCTGGCATAGGCTATACACAAATATCGGAAAACATGTTGTACGAGCTGCCGGTACAGAACCTACAGCCAGGCGATATACAACCCAATGACAACACCGAAATAACAACTCTCGGCATAATAGCAGCCGGAGAAACGTTGCTCAGTACGCTTAATAGCGAAGCCTATGATTTTACCGATGATCAAAAGACGTATTATTTCACATACATAGTAGAGGATGTCCTGTACCTGATTCAGTTCATAGGCATTAACCAGCAATATGGCGGCACCTCCGGTAATGCATTTGTATCAAGTGATTTTGTCACCATTACAGATAACACACAGCCTGCCGCAATAGAAAGCGTGCAACAATACTCCAGCACGGCACAATTTCCTGAAACGGGTTTGGATAATGTCCTGTACATCGTTAAGACATTAGTTAATAATATTCCCGGAGGAAAAATGTACCGGTGGACGGGCACAGGTTACGCGATAATGAACGAAGTAAATGCCGAGCCCCCTATACAGGTTGGAACTGCAGCACAATACTGGCGTGGGGATAAATCCTGGCAAACTTTAAATAAAGCAGCCGTAGGTTTAAACAATGTAAATAATACGAGTGATGTTGCTAAACCTGTAAGCGATGCCACCCAAGCTGCCTTAAATAATAAATTAAATACCGGGGCTAATGCCTCTTTGACAGGGGGCACTGTACGGGTAATTCTAGCTACAACGGACGGTACTCCAATAGGCGAAGCAGATATAAGTTTTAACCAAATAACCAATAATCTTACCATTGGGCAGGATGGAATAAGTACGGGTAAATTAACGGTTATATCGAACGAGTTCCGTTTAAAAGTCCAGAATAACATTGCTTCAGGCAATGCTTATGTGGAGTTTAATGCAGACCAGGAACAAGCCCTGCAGTTTATAGATACCAACGGCGTCAATTACATGACCTTTAAATCATTAAACGGGCAGCAGGGTATTATACTTCTACAACGTCAGGTAATATCAAGGGGAGTGTTTTTTAATCTTCAGTGGGAACAGGCCGCTATAACCACAGCCGGTGCAGGGACTAAAGTATACGGAAAAGACAGCCTGGGTAATGACCTTTCTTTAACACTGGACAGCAATGCCCAAACCATACAGGCCTCCATATCATTTATTGTAAAAAACGCTTCCGGCAGTGAAATAATAGCTGGTGATTTCAAGCCAATAGTGGCACGTATAGCCAACAACAACCTGTCAATATCGGCTTATACGGTAAACATCACATCCAACCACAGCAACGCAGCCTATCACGATTGGGCGGTAGGTGTAGAGCATATAGCCGGTACAAATACTATCAAATTTTACTTTACGCCTGATGCAGATGATAACACAAACTATACGGGTGCATTCACCGAGATTAAATACAATATTGGATAATGCATATAGAAGGCGGTAAAATAGAGGGCTTTAAATACGGTGGGTTGTCTCCTTTAGATTTTTCACTTAACGGCGAATTGGCAGGCTGGTGGCGCGCAACAGATGGCGTGCAGTTTTTAACGGGAAATTATGTAGATATATGGAGAGATATTAGTGGCTATGGCCGTGATTTAGTTTCGTATACCAACAATAGTAATAGTTATCATGTATATATGGGACGGCTTGAAAATACCCAACATGGTGTTGCTATTGGTGGGGGTGATGGTTCTGCCCGGATGTTATGCCCGTCTGACACTGCATTTAAAACAATGTTTTATGACGGGAGGCCAATAACAATATTTATAGTATTTAAATGTAATTACATTACGGGGGGCGGATTTAACTTTATTGGCTCTACCGATAATGTCATAACGCCCGATTATGGTAGATTTACAATAGCAGCCCCAACAACATTCGGTATTGGTATGTCAACTCAAAAGTGGACTTCAGGCGCATCAACAAATATTGCCGATAATCGTATTCCCGCTGATGATACTGCAATCGGTGCACAGGTAATTTCTCTGGTGGATTTGGGTTACAATGCCACTTCTTCAACTCTGCACCGCAAATCCTATCTCAATAATGTTTTAAAAAAAGAACAAAAATTTAGCCAGGCACCTGGCACTGGAAATGATGGCAATATGTTTACCGTAACCTTTGGCGGGCGACAGGGTAACGGCACAGCGAACAATCATATTTACGAAATAATTATTTATGACAATACCGGAAAAAGCCAGGCGCAAATATTAGATGAGCATGCACGGCTTTACAACGAATATATAAACATAAGATACCCTAACCTTTATACTTAAAGCTATGCCATATATAATTTACGACAAAGTAAGTACCGCCCAAATGAGGCTTCAGATTTTAACCGATGATGCGGTAACGGCAGGCTATCTCCCTGAAGGTGTTGCATACCACCCGCTAATCATACACCCTACAGACGATAAAGCCGCAATATGGTATGAGAATGTACAAGGTGTTACAAACCATGATGGTACAACCCTGGTTGCGCCTGTAAATTTTGAAGGCCTATTTACCGGGCAGGAACTTGCCAGGCAGGTAGATATCCTGCCCGAAGACTGGAACTTTAATTAAAATTATAAATAATGAAAACACTTATTAAAAAATTACTTGACTTTATGCGGTTTACAGGGTTCGACTTTGTAGACCACGCCATAGGTGCTGCTGTGCTTTTTACTGTAACAACGCTTGGCGCTGACATGCTATTTGTACACGAAGCGGCTATTTGTATAGCAGCTCTGGTTACTGTACTGGCAGCTATCGGGCTGGAAATATGGCAGGGAGAAACCGGTAACGGTACCATGCAGGTAAGCGACATGTGCGCGGGTATACTTTCGGTCCTTATGTGCCTGCCCATAGCCTTGGGCATATATGAATTTATAGGCAAACCGGTTTGGGAAAATTACAGCTACTGGCAAATACTACATGTATTCATAATATGTTGCCTGTGTTTTTACCCGTTTGTATGGAGCCAGCTGCCTGCGAGCGAAAAGAAACGATTTATAGGCTTATTTAAAAAATAAAAATGTCTACAGTTCCGGTTCATATACGCCCACACCTGGTGCCATTCTTCTTAAAAGAGTTTAATGGACGGGAAGCTGTATACCTAAACCAGAAAGTAACTGCTATCAAGATTTCTACATCCTCCTCCCTGGGTAGGATGATGCGGCTGTTTATGATAAAAGTGGATTTACCGGAGAAAGATCCGGACTACTATAATATTTACCTGGCAGTAGAAGATACCCCTACAGGAAAAAAATATGAGGGTAATTACTATAAGTATGAATCCGGGGCGCGTTCCTTCTTAAAGATGCCTGAAGATGTTAACAGGGCAATTAATGATCTGTTGGAGGACATCTTCAGGACTTCTTTCGTCTATTATGTAGACGGTTATATGCTCACGCCCGGAGCAAAGATTATTCCGGCAATAGATTCTTTCATAAAAAAATATGACCTTTTGGAATTTGGCCATAGCACGGAATCTATGCGCCAGCTGTACTACCGTGAAAAAAAAAAGGCCGTTTAGAACGCTTCCAGCACATCTCCCCTAACCGCGTGTTAAACTACGGTTAAAAACCATGTTACAGTTTCTATTACGCTCCGGCAATAAGTTTGGCGGAAAATAGTAATAATGATACTCGATTTTGTAAATGGTGACCTTAAGGGTATATACATAAAAGTTTCAATTGTTTTTTTTACCTGGCTGGTGGTACTACTGGCAGTGGGCATAGATCTCTATTTTGGCATTAAGAAATCAAAAAGCCTGGGGGAGATAACCCATAGCTACGGACTCCGGCAAACCGTACAAAAAATAGTAAACTACCTCGCAATGATGCTGTTCATGCTTCTCTTTGACAGCATTAGCCCTCTTGGGCTTTTAAACGAAGGATTTAACATACTCCCACTGGCTTCCATAATAGGTGCTGTAATCCTGGTATGGACAGAATTTCTGTCTGTACGGGAAAAAGCAGACGAAAAATACCGCCGTAAAACTGAAAAAGTAGCGCGGGAACTTCTTGAAATAGCCCTGAAGGATGACAGTGTATTGAATAAGCTCAAGCAAGGGCTGGGCAATACCCCTCCCGCATCCGACGGCAATAGCAGCGACATTAATTTAAATCAATAAATATCATGAACAGACAAAAGGTAGTGGATGCCGCTCTGGCAGAAGTGGGCACAAAGGAAACGCCAGCCAACAGTAATAAAACAAAGTACGGCGCATGGTTTGGCTTAAACGGTGTGGCTTGGTGTGGCATATTTGTCAGCTGGGTATTTGACCGTGCGGGCGTGCCATTAGGTAATGTTGGATATCTCCGTGGCTTTGCCGGTTGCCAGTACGCAGTGGCGCATTTAAGTAAGCTGGGTACAATAACAAAAGAGCCGCAGCTGGGTGATATTGTTTTTTTTGACTGGAATAGCGATGGCCGTTATGACCATGTAGGCATATTTCACAGCTGGAAAGACAGGAAAGCAGGCCTTTTCTGTACCATTGAAGGCAATACAGCTATTGGTAATGACAGTAATGGTGGCCAGGTAATGCGCCGGGTTCGTAGTGCTAAAGTAGCCCTGTTTGTTAATCCAAAAGTGTTGCAGTAATGAAAAAGCTCTTAATAATTCTCCTGGTAATGGCATCAGGCTGCAGCAGCAAAAAGGAAGTCAGCCGGCACACAGAAACTGCAGCTAGATATAAAATGACTGATACTGCCAGTGAAACATCTGTGGTAAAATTACAAAATCAGTCGTTTGACACTGAAACCCTCCAGGAATATCAGTTTACTGATATGGAATACGACGGCTGTGAGGGCGATTCCCTCGTTTTTACAGAGTATGGCCCCACCGGCATCGTCCGGGAACTTGTTTTTAAAGGATCCGGAAAAATTAAAGCATCAAGCGGCGGCAAAAAAGAAAGTGGTACTACTCAAAGCCAGGGCACTGTTATACAGGAAAATAAAACAGCTTCTTCTGGTACTGAAGTGGCCAGCTCAGAGGCATATTCCGAATCGCTCGATAAGAAAGTAGAGCGTACAACATCTTTTTTCTCCTGGCTATGGCTATTACTCCTACTAGTAATTATAGCAGTTGCATGGTACCTCAATAAGAGGTTTGGCTGGCTTATAAAGCTGAAAAACCATGTTACAGAATTTTTATCCCGATAAAATCACTTTTGCATCATGAAATCAAATCCGCTAATAAACGACCTGTCCAAAGGCTATTGGGCTATGACATTTGAAGGTATTTCCTTCTGGGCGCCATTCGCCAATAAGCTGATGTCCGGAGAGCTTGTGAAGCTGGACCTACAGGCCGGCTCTTTAGTTCAGGTGTTTGATGAGAATCTCAGATACATTGCCCCGGAGGAAGATGGCCATCAGGAAGTGCCGCCCGGTTCTGTAGCCGTCATCTCAATGGTTGGCGCGCTCATACGCTATGGAGACTGGTGTATTTATGGCGCTGATGATATTGTGAAGGCGTTGGATGAAGTGGAGAGAAACGAAAACTTTATTGGCGCAGTGGTATATTTTGACGGTCCCGGCGGCGCCGTTAATGCTATTCCTCCCTTTCAGGCTTTTGCGGCCAGAAAAACTAAAACCTATGTAGGCGTGTATGAGCTATGCTGTTCGGCACACTTGTTTGCAGCATATACCTTTTGTGATTATTTAATGGCAGAAAACACATTGACATCCACTATAGGTTCAATCGGGGTTGTGTTTTCAGTGGTCGATAACAGGAAATACCTCGAAAGCCTGGGGTATAAATTCCATGAAATATACCCGGACGAAAGCGAAGATAAAAATCTTGCGTTTCGGTTGGCCATGGAAGGTAAATATGAAATGATCAAGAAAGAAATGCTGTCCCCGCTGGCGACAAAGTTTCAGGATGCCGTTAGGGCAGCCAGGCCAAAACTTAAAGAAGCGCCTGGAGTGCTTACCGGAAAAACATTCTTTACCGAACAGGCAATTGAATATGGCCTCACAGATGGTGTAGGTACTATAGCCGACGGTATACGAATGGTTCAGATTAAGAGTGAAATCAAATCACTATATAAATAACTATTAATTAAACCCTTTAAAAATGGCAAACGAAAAACCAAAGTTTGGCAAGCTTCAGAAAACACTCGCGGCATTTATGGCGGTGTTAGGCTTCAGTAAAGAGGATGATATTCCGATTAACGCTGAAGAAAAGAAACTTGACCTTACAGCTGAACAAATGGTCGCGCTGGAAAAAGCGCTGGGGAAAGCCCCCACAGCACAAATGATTAAGGCAATGGATGGCGAAATAAAAGCCGCGCTCCACGGCAATCTCCAATTAAAAGCGATCCAGGACGAACTGGATGCAATCCTGAAAGAGCAGGAACTCATTCAGGAAGACCTTGAAAATCCTGAAGCCAAAACAGAAGATGATGCTACAGTTTCCGCAAAACTGGAAAGGTTAAACACGGCATTGTCCGCAGAAACCAAAAAGCGTAAGGAATTAGAAGCAACAGTACAGGAACTTCTAAAGGATTCTGAAGGCGATGTTCCGGCAGCAATAATCAAACTAAACAAAGCTACGATGGAACATTCAGCCACGCATTTATTTGCATCCGGCAAACAATACGATGCTTTTGATAAGCGCCCATGGAATGCGCGCCTGCGTGATGGCGGGGTCAAAGCTACCGATTTTACAAACGATTCTAAATCTACCATACCTACCCTCCAGGGCGACCTTGAGCACTTTGTAAGGCAAAATCCAACGGTTATAGAATCATTGTTTAATGATTATGAAGAACTACCGGCAGAATGGGACAGGGTAACAAATGTACAGGACAGGATCTCATCCGGTTTTGTAATTGCGGCTGAAATTGTCCAGGGCCGTAAAAAAGGCTGGGCGCCCAAGCAAAAATTCAAATTCGATACTGAAGAAGGTAAAGTATACCGCAAGAAAATAGACATCACTTTCGATGGCTATGAGCTTCAGGAAATGGAAAACACCTGGGTTGGCCAGATTAAGAACATGGAAGGTTCTCATCCATGGAAAATGAGCTTTGTAGGCTTCCTACTTTCAGAACTAGCCAAGCAGCAAAAGGTAGATGACCGTATAGCCCAAATTAACGGTATCTTTTCTGTTGGTGGTGATGGTGATACGCCAGGCGCAAACGTAAACTCTCAAAACGGCTTGCGCTACCTATGGTGGTATTACAGGGATGTCCTTAAAAAATACCGCCCGTTCAATATTGGCCTGCCTACTGAGGCTAACATCGTTGATTACATAGAAAAAGCCATCCTGATGATTCCGGAGGAAAACAGGAAAGACCAGGGACTGGAAATTCAGATTTCAGACCGCTGGAAACGCGCCTACAACAAAAAAGCCGGCGAAATATATAATCTCCAGTACAGTACTGATCAGGGAAAAAAAGATTATAGCCTTGACCATCCTATCGACAGGCCTAATTTTAAATTCCAGGTACTTAAAGACCAGACTCAGACAGACTTTATAGGCTTTACCTATTCTAAAAATATTCAGGATATGCAGTACAGGCCTGAAGAAAGGAATATGTTCACCTTTACCTTCGAGAAAAGGGACATGCACATCTTTGCCGACTACAGGCGTGGCATCCGCTTCAAATTCGTTGGAACAAAAACAGTACCGGGAGACCCTAAGGAATTTGAAAAACAGGTGTTGTGGTCTAACAACGCCCCTATCTTCAGTAATGAAACTAAAGTACCGGTTTTTGATGATAAGTCAGGAATACTAAAAGTGAACTATCCGAACATGATCATAGATGAAACATGGGTTACGGATATTGCAGATATTGAAGGTAATCTGGTTCCGGGCCAGATAATACGAATAACAGGTAACGCATCATTACCGAGTGTGAAAAACCTAAAGGACAATGCAAAATTCGACCTTCAGGGAGATTATGCATTAAACACTCCGGGAACTATTACCCTTTTTGTGAATGAAGACAAAACGTTAAAAGAGTTGGCCAGGACAACTACGGCACCTGAAGTTGCTGTTACCGATGTAGGCTTTACAGAGGCGGTTATAGATGCCAATGAGGGTAATGTATTCAGGTTTAACGGCGAAGATACAACGGCTATAACTAATATACTTAATGGTGTGGAAAGCCAGAGCATTAAGATATATGGAACCGATACCGCAGATGTAGATGTTACGCTAAGCACAACCGGTAACATCCATGTTACGGTTAATGCTACACTAGCATCTGCTGCAGACTATATACAGCTTACTAATGTAGCTGGTACCTGGATGGAAACGAAACGTGTAATTGCTTAAATATAAAAAGATATGTTTGCAGGAGTAGACTTTATTAGGCCCGCAGGCCCCTCGCCTGCCGGTGCTGCAGCAAAAGGCGATATAGTAACTATAATCGCTGCAGAAGATATAGCGGTATGGCCTTTACGCGATGCCAAGGGGGTAAAGATGCTGGGTAACTTCGTTTTAAAAGAAGGTGCCCGCATGTATAAATTTTCACAGACCACTTCAAAATTCAATGCTTCAACTGAGGTAGAAGGTGATGAAGATGCGTACACTATAAAGCATAAGGTAGATACTGAAATACCCGGGGATAGCCTGGAGGTAAATGAGTTCCTTCATGCTTGGATGGGTATTAATGCCATAGTTATCTTTGACAGCTGCCAGGACAACTTTAAAAAAGCGTATGGCACCAAATGTGCTCCGTTACAACTCAAGCCTACCGGGCAGGATAACAATGAGGCGCGTAAAAAAATGGTATCGTTTGAGCAGGTTGCCAAAACAACCTTACAGCCAGGCCATTATACCGGCGCGCTGATTTTTGCAGAACCATACACGGCAGCTACAGCAGCATTTGCAATAAACAGTGCAAACGGAAGCCACTATGTAGTTCCGGCGCTGGATGTAACGGCAGCTATTGCGCCAACAGCTATGGAATTGACCAATGGGCAGATTGTAACATTTATTGGTAGCGGCGGCGATGATCCAGCCACACTTACCCAGGGCACAGCCGGTGTGGTAGAAGTGTTACTTGCTTCAGGCACCACATGGACAGCGCTTAAAAATGCTGTGATACATCTTCAGGTATTTGATGCCGGGGATGATAAATATTTAATTGAGCTTTCTCGTTCATAATGTGTTGTTAGTGTCTTCTTCTTTAAAAGCCCCGAAAACGGGGCTTTTTTCATGTTACACTTTTATTTTATGGGGTTTACCATTTTTGTCCTGATTAATCAAAATAGTAAGTCATGACTAAAGAAAAAGTATTGGATTTATTCCATAACCCCCCAAAAAGCCAGGTTGATTTTTTCAATCACGCCTTCCAGCTCTACAGCCAGTCGCCTAATAAAAATGCTGCTATTGTACGTAGCCTGAATACAGGTGGCTATAGCCGGTACAATCTGGAATCGCTTATATATGAGCTACAAAAGGCGTATGGCATTACCGATAAGGAAAAAATTAAGCCTCTTTCCCAGGCACAAACTGTTATTGATGGACCTTTAGGTATGTCGTACAGACAAGGAATCAGATTAAACCCTCCAGGCAATTCGCAAAATGCAGATTTAATTGCACAGGATGCAAATAAACTGTCTTCTGGCACACAGCCGGCAGCGGAAGACGAACCTCAAAAAATCCGTTCAGAATACCCGTTTCTTAACGATAAAAATTGCCCAGACGAACTTTTAATCTTGGTGGGTAAAAAAATAGCCGCTTATAACAGGTATAAAGAGGCACATGAAAATCTTCAGGAAGCAAAAGAGGGTAAGATCCAGCTGACGGAAGATGAGCAGCTTGCTCTAGCAAAAGAAGCTACGGAAAATTTTGCCGAAAGCGAAGCCATTAAAAAAGAGCTTGACCATTACCTGGAGAAAAAAGAGGTGCTCGGAGAGCATCCCATATTTGCGCGCCTTACCCTGGAGCGCGAAGTCGAGGCAATGACTAATGAAGAATGTCTGAAGTTCGTAAAAGGCTCTGCTTCTTACATCTCTAAAAAAAATAAAGCAATTGCATCAGCTACAACAGATGAGCGTAAGGCAAAACTCCAGGCAGAACTTAAAGATCGTCAGGATAAGCTGGAACTTGTAAATAAGAAGTTAGGTGCCGGTAAATAAATTTTTTGATTACAAGGCACACCTGTCTGATGATGAAGGGGAAGAAAAGAGCCACGGCGCATACGTGTCCACTTACAGGGCTATGCATTTTGAAAAAGTAGCCAACCTGCGGGAAGATCTTGTCCGCATTCCAACCCAGGGCGAAATTTTCTTCCTTCAGTCAGACAGTGCTTTTAATGCCTTCACATTTATAGAATTGTTAGTATCAAGTTTCAGGATAAAGGAATTGCACGCCACCACATACAGCATCAGCCGAAAGGTTATAGATGCCATAATAGAGCTGCACGACCGTGGTGCGGTAGAACAGGTAACGCTGCTTATTTCAGACAGCATGATAAAACGAAACCCTGTCACAATAGATAACCTCCGGGCAATGGCATCAACCCGGCCTAACGTAAAGGTACTGTATGCCTGGGTCCACGCTAAAGTATGTTTACTGCGCACAGATCAGGCACATTTTGTAATTGAGGGTTCCGGCAACTGGAGTGAAAATGCACATTATGAGCAGTATCTCATGGTAGATGACAAAGGCCTTTACGATTTCAGGATGAAGCTTTTCACAGAAACAAAATTAAAACAATACTGATGGATCCTTTTCAAATAATAGTAATGGTTGTGATAATGGCAACAATAGCCATGCAGGCGTTACAGCTGGCCGATTTTAAAGAATGGCGCAGCCAAGTTATAGAAGGCTGTTATCTGGCTATAATTATTGCGCTGCTAATCTACTCAAATTTTTTCCCATGGCTAAACAGTTGTTTCCTTTAAGCCTTGCTGAAGAACAGTTAAAGGCAGTGTCCGATCTGGCGGCAGTAAACTACAGCCCGGAGAAAATTGCCCTGTACCTGGGGGTGGATAAAAAGCTGTTCCTGCAGCATTGGTATGACCATGACACTGATATCCGTATTGCCTATGATGGTGGCCAGCTGGAGGCAGAATTTCTGACAAATCAAAAACAGTTGGAACTTGCTAAATCCGGAAACATCACAGCAGCACAAATATACTTTAAAGAAGCAGAAAAAGTGCGGGTAGATAACATCCGTAAACAAATACTTTTTGGTGGTGATGAAGGTGAATAAGCAAAGCATAGAAAATATAGACCTGAAGGATATTCTGGAATACATTGAAAATGGACCCGGAGGCGAAGCTCCTTCACACATCAATCAGTACCTGGACCTGCTGGATAAGATCCGTGGCATGCACAAGCGTATTGACAAGTATGGCAGCCCTGAGGCTATCATAAAGCATTTAATGGTGCATGAGGGCCTCAAACGCAACAAGGCGAAGCAGATGTATGAAGAAGCACTGGAATACTTCTACGCCGATAATCATATTTCCAATAAAGCCTGGCGGAACATTTACGCTGAAAAACTGGACCAGCTTATCAATTTCGCTATGAACATCATGAAAGATGTAAATGACATGGTGAAAATATCAAAAGCTATTACAGATGCGTATAAAGCGCGTGGGCTGGACCAACCGGACCAGGAGGAACTGCCGGAAGAAATTTTCAACAGGCCATTTAAAGTGTACACAGCAAATCCGGAGGATTTGGGCATGCCTAAAATTGACCGTAATAAACTCAAGGCGCTTATTGAAGATAAAATACCCGGGCTAACAGAAAAAGAAAAGCAGGCGCTGTTCATGGAAGCAGATATTGACGGAACCTTTAAAGCATTTTTAGATGAGCAGGAGGACCCACGTAGATCTTGAGCACGCCCTGGTCGAAAAAAGGTACGCAACAAAGGCGCAAATTGTTATTGATAATGTAGCCCCCAAGAGCCTGGGTGTTATCGGTGGCCGTGGTACTGCAAAAACTACTGTTTTTATGGCGCGCCGTTCTATGGATGTATGTTATGACATGCCGGGTAGTTACCTCGCCCTGGTTTCTGATACGTATGTGAATGCCATGGCAAACGTTGTACCGACATTAATTGATGGTTGGAAACGTGAAGGTTGGCGCGAAGGCATCCATTTTGTAACAGACAAGCGTCCGCCATCCCACTTTAAAGAGCCTTACAAGCCGCCGCTTAGTTTTAAGCATACCATTTCAACATTGTGTGGCAATCTGTTCCAGTTAGGAAGTATGGACCAGCCAAGCGGGCTTGCCGGTAACTCCTACCAGCATATTTTTGGTGATGAAGCCCGCTTATTGAAATTTGAAAAGCTTAAGCGTATAAATCCGGCTATAAGGGGGGAATATGCCCGGTTCCATACTTCACCATATTACCGCGGTCGTACGTTCATGACAGATATGCCAAACCTGCTTTCCGGGGATGAAGACTGGATATGGGATATGCAAAAAGAAATGGATCCGGAGCGCGCGCAACTCGCCCTGCAGGCGGGCATGGTGCTGAATGAAATAAAGCTGGAAATGGTAAATGCCATGCAGGCCAAAGATAAAAAAGAGTTCAACCGCGTGTATAGGCATTATAAACAATGGAAAGAAAAATGGTATGCCGCCCGGAAAGACCTTACGCTGTTTTATGTAATATCAACACTGGCCAATGCAGATGTACTTACGGATGGTTACTTTTATGACGTACTTGCATCTTTGGGCCCGGAAGAATTTAAGTCTGCAGTACTTTCACTAAAGGTGGATATTAAACAGGGTGAAAAATTCTACTCCCACCTTGGCCAGCATCACTTTTATGATGATGGGATCAATGCTGATTTCTATAAAGACAAATATTCCCTTACTGATACCATTCAGGAAAGCAGCCTTGCATTGCGATATGTAGACCACAATAAAAAAATGGAGTGTGGTATCGACTTTGGAGATATGATAAGTATGGTTACCGGCCAGCACCGGGGCAATTATATTTATTGTCTGAAGGACTTTCACACGCTTGCTCCGGAAAGTTCCCGGGAACTGGGCAAACAGTTTGTGAATTTCTATAAAAATCACAAACGTAAGGAACTGGATATGTACTATGACCGTTCCGGTAACCAGTATCGTAAATTGAAGCGTGACTGGGCTTCTGAGGTAAAGCGTTCTATTGAATATGTAGACGGAAGTAAAACAGGCTGGACGGTAAACCTGAAGAATGTTGGCCAGGGCAACATCACCCAGGAAGAAGAATTTAACTTTGCCCGCCAGTTGATGGGAGAAGCAGAGAAGGAATTGCCGAAACTAAAAATTGACACTTTCGGCTGCAAACATTTGAAAAGTAGCCTGGAGCTCACAAAAACAGTAGTAAAAACAGATGCGAATGGCACAAAGCGAATTTACAAAGACAAATCCTCCGAAAAATTGCCGTTGGCATCAAGGCCTCTTTACTCCACAAACATGTCAGATGCCTTTAAATATTTCATCTACCGTCCGGACTTTACACAATATGTAAAACGCTCAGATACATTTACCGGAATTGCTCCGGGTGTGTATTGAAAGATAATACTAGTGAGGGCTATACCCCAATATTAAACGTGTGACCTCTATAAGTTTAATTTATGGTTTATAATACAAACTTAATGTACTCATAATCAAAGAATAAAAAATTGTAACTACTGAGGGGCATATCCTATCATAATACGCCTGACCTCTATCAGTTTAACTTTTTTACTCTTCTTCTTGTCCGTTTCTATTATATATATTCCTCCTCTACTTCTTACATTTAGGAAAAAAAATGATAAACCTACTTTATCAATAAAACCAAGATCAAAAATTCTTGGCGCATTATCGACATAAAATTTATTTTTCTTAACATATATATCATCACCATGCATTTGACGAAAATTACCTAAAATTACTGTTCTGCTTGTAATTTTTTTGTCATTAAAAGTATATTCCCTTTGAAAAGTATTATCTGTAATGTAAAATTTAAATGAATTAAATTCCAAGTATTTGTTCATTACAATTGAGTCATTTGTCATATCAATATAAATAGGGCCATTTAAGTAAAAGGGCTCAATATTTTGACTGAAACATTGTAGTGAAATTAATAATATAAAAGTGAGTAAGGATTTCATAATTTTATATGAATAAGGACACAAAATCACTTGGTTTCATGGTAACCATAAAAACTATTTCAGCTTATATAAGATTTAAAAATTAAAAGGTAGAATAGCCTATTCTAACAACTTGTACTTTTATCAAAGTAAGTTTTCTATGTTTTTTTTTATTCGATTCGACAACATAAAAGCCTTCCATACTCTTAAAGTATGTAAAAAAAAGCCCCATACCAAATTTATCTATAAAATCTAAATCAAAAATCCTTGGTGCATTATCTATATAAAATTCATTTTTCTTAACACATATATCATCACTATGAATATTATTATAATTACCTAAAATTACTGTCCCATGGTTTAATTTTTTATCATTAAATGTATATTCCTTTTGAAAAGTATTATCAGTAATATAAAATTTAAATGAGTTAAAATCCAAATATTTGTTCATTACAATTGAGTCATTTGTCATATCAATATAAATAGGGCCATTTAAGTAAAAGGGCTCAATATTTTGACTGAAACATTGTAGTGAAATTAATAATATAAAAGTGAGGAAGGATTTCATCTAAAAATAGTATACTGTTGTTATTATCCCGGAGGAGATTCATTATCCCTCAATATTATAATAAAATAAAACGATATCCTGATGTGTTTCGAATTTACTGATAAAAATTATAATAAAACTTTACTTTAAAACATTTGTTATTTGACTGATCAATAATATAAAATTCTCTGGACCTTGAAGGTGGTAATGACCTTAATTTTGAAACATCAATAAAACAAAAGTCGGAGATGTTTATTGAATTTTCTTTTTCTTCATATAAAACCTTAAATGGAAAATATTTTTCAGGCAGAACAGGGTCTGGGTATAAAAAACTATTTTCTTTTTTTAACTCCTTATACTTCAATAATTCCTCTTCGTAATTATCATTTTTGATGTTAAAAAAATCTATTTGTCCATTCAAATACACTATTGAGTCTATTTCAGGCCTGAAAAGAATAAATAGTTTTTCTTTGTCCTGTGCATAGGAAAAAAAATTAACTCCTGCGATTAGTATAAATAAGTATGTTTTATAAATTAATCTCATTCTACTCCATTTATAAAATTAATATATAAATTTAAAATTTCTTCTCTTTCAGAGAACGTTAAATTTACCCATGCAACAGTAGAGTTTTCGTAAAGTAAAGTCGAATTGTCAAGTTGTCCACTTCCCATTAGCCCTGCCCAAGCAATTGCTTCGTAAAGTTCATTCGGCTTAGAAGAATCATATTCTTTTAAAACATCTACAATAATATCTCTATAATGAGTTGCCATCATCTGATGTTGAGCATCTGTCAACAAATTACTATCTACCACACCAAACATATACCTCATGTAATAATCATATAAACCTGGAAAACTATCCTGTAAATTTTCTATATCACCTTGGGTAAATCCATAAATCGTGCCTTCATTTTCTACAACTGATAGCAATTTTCTAAAAATATCTGCGTGCAAAATTTCATGAATAAATGTACCGACAATATCAAGATCTGGTCTCGTCTGATTTGGCGGTAAATAACTTGGATTAAATTTAATTTCGATAATATAATTATCAGGAGGATAAGTTGCAGCTAATGCACCAGTATTACCACTATCAAGCCCAACACTAAATTTTAGATGGGCAACCGAAAATTCTTCGTCAAAATTTTGAACATAATTTTGAAAAGTTGCTGAACCTCCTAAAGCATCATATATACCTTTTAACATAAGATTATTTGTAAAAGATTCATCTAAAATTACCTTATAAAAAAAGTCTACATCACCGCCGTCCTCTAAAACTTCAATCGCCTGCTTTGCAAATTCATAGTCTTCGTGATTAGTATTGTTATTTATAAATGATATTATTTTATTTACAGTAGTAAAATTACTAGAGTCATTCCAGAAATCAGGATAAGTATTTTGTAAATTATTTATATATCTAACAGCAATACCTCTATTAGGCATAACAAATCCGATAATTGGTTCGCCATTGTCTATATTCCGTATTGGTGTTAAACTATATGTCGGATCACTTGGGTTACTTGGATCGGGATATGGTATATCAGGCTGACCAGGAGGGGTGGAACTACCTCCACCGCCTCCAGAAGAAGGTGGGTTAAATATTGAACTTGTTGTTCCCCCTGTTCCACTGGGTCCCCAAGGCCTAACATCAAATGTAAAAGTTCCAGGAAAGCTATTATTAGATCCACTTCCTTCTCCAGGACACTCACAACCGGGGCACTCTATCCATCCCCAACCCCATTCATAAAGATTAGGCCTGTAACATTTACCGTCTTCGCCTCTTATTATTATACCTGTAGGAGCTCCATATGTTGTATACTGTTCGTCAAGTGGAACGACTTGTAATGTGTTTAGAATTTCAGATATTCCTAATGAAATACCACTATTGATTTTACTTAACTGAATGGAGTTGAAATTATATTTCATTAGGAAAGCTAAGTATCCCCCATTATAAGGATGCAAAAATAAATTTTCCTGCAAATGATTATCTTCATCCCTGTAAACAGGAAACGATAAAGAGTGATAAGAACCTTTTTGAACAAGAAGCACTGAATCGGTATCAATGATAAAATCAAATTCTTTATTATCTATTATCCGTTGGTTGGAATTACTTTGATTTCTTAGTGACTTGATTTGAGAAATTTTATCCATCAAACCAGGAATCCCTTCTATATCCTTAAGAGATATAATTTTTGAAGAAACTCCATTGCTGTCAACATTTACAATTTGGTTAGTTTTTAAAGAATCATCATTTTCACAACTGTTTAGCAAAATGATAAAAATAAAAATAGAGATTAATGGCTTAGTAAGCCTCAGAAGATTTTTTTTCATTGGTTTAATAAATTGGTTTTTTCAAAAATAGAGTACCATTAACCCAGAACTATTAAAAAAAAGTTAAAACATTGTTAATTATCTTTCGGCTACGAGCGCGCAGCGCGAGAAAATTTAGAAAATAAGCCCTTTTAAGAGGGCTTATACATAAAAACGGTCTTAGTCTTATGTTTCCAGTATTCGTAATTTATAGCATAGGAAAACCGCCAATCCTTACGCGTTAAGGCGTTGTGGCAATGTACTTCGCCCCTGATTTCGTGCATACATAAATTTATGGCAGTCATTTTACAGCAAATCGGGTCCAAATCTTCGCACACATAATAATTCCCTTTGGTTTTGTGGTTGGCTGCTAATACTATCCTGCCACTACCGCAACAGGGTTCGTTCATGGTCTGCCCCCATTCCTGCCCCACTGTTAATTCAGCCATCAGGGTACATACTGCAGCAGGTGTAAAATATTGCCCTAAACGGGATTTTTTATATTTACCTGCTAATAATTCGTAATAGGTTCCAAGGGGGTCAGCCCATCCGCTTGCATTAATCTCTTTTTCATAATATATACATAACTCGGCAAAGAGTTGTGCAAATTGCTGCAGCTCGTCAGGGTTGTAACGTTTAATTGTATCAAAATACAATGGCTCGTTTGTGCCACGCCCCAAACAGCAAATTATGATGGTTAGCAAATCATCAAAAACCGTTACAACCTCATGCCTATAAGTAAGGGAGTTAAAAATTTTATTAAACTCCCTTAGTCCTTTGGGTGCTTCCTGCGTTTTAATCATTGTTTGGCTCTACCTGATTGTTAGAAAACAAGTAACAAAGCGGGAAATATTCATAAGTTTCTGCTTCCTGCTCTCGCTGTTCTTGCTGCTTTTCTGCCCCTTTGCCCTCTTTCTTTTTGCCCCACACTAAAAAAGCCTTTGCGCCTTTTTTAATTTTCATTCCTTTTTCTTTCCATTGGTTGAAGGTGTTAAATTCTGTATTGTCTGCATCCCTGTAAAATACATTAACTAAAATTTCATTTATGGACATATCGCTTAACTCTTCCTTTTGAATTTCGCGCGCTTCCTGGCTTAATTCAATAAGTTTTTGCCTTTTTTCTTTGTGCTGTTCTGCTCTGGTCTTAGTCGTTGGTGCTGCTGTTGCTGTCATCTTTATCTATAATTAGTTGGTTATCTGAAATTTTAACGGTTACCTTATCGCCTATGCTAAACCCTGCGGCATTCATCCAGTCGCCGCTTAATGTAAGTTTGGGTTTAAGGCTTCTTTTAAATTGCGCCTTTACAAAAATTGAAGAGATTGTAAAATGGCGTATATTTTCAAAAAATATACTCTTCATAGTCGCTTACAATTTCTGTGTTATACTGAATAAACAAATCGACAATAGCCATAGGTAGGTTAAAAGCGCCTTTACAAAGCCTTTTAAAATATTCGTAATCGCTATAATTGAAAATTTTAGATAATCCTTTATCGTGAAGTATGGCAATAACTTGCGCACTGGGTGTAAAAGGCGTACCTTTACCCTGAATTAATTTTTGCATTTCGTAAGTGTAAATTAATTTGATTTTCAAAACGCCCGCAGCTTCGACCTTGCGGGCGTTTATCATTAAAAATAGTCTTAAATTGTAAACTCCATAATTTGGGTTTCAGCCTTTTGAATTAGGGTGTTAACATCTTCTTTAACAACACCTAAAACCTTGCTAATAGTCATGGTATTACTAATTTCAAAAATAAATCCTTCCTGATTGCTAAGGGTTAATTTTTCCCTCGTGCCATCATTTGAAAGTATAAAACGTTCAAGGGCATCGCCTTTAGCCTTCAACTGCTCAAACTTAGTGCCTAATATGGCAAATTTTTGCGCGTTAATTAACCTTTGTGCAGCAGTCGGCACAATTACAGTTTCGGCTTTGGTTTCCTCCTTTGTTGGGGTGGTTTCTCCCTTTGCTTTTTCGGCAGTTGCCGCTTTAAGGGTTTTAACTTCTTTGTAGTCGTGGCTTCTGTTTTGTGTTTTCATAATGTGTACAATTATTTGATTTTCAATACTTAAAGATACAAAATGTTAGCAATATAGCCAACTTTTTAATGGTAAATTGACGTTTTTTTTTGCAATTAAAAATGTTATTTAAACACATTCTAATTAGGCAGAATTGCAAAATAATACAGCTAAAAAAAGCCCTTAAAAATAACTACTAAAATTATAACTATCAGAAAAACAACAAACAAACCCTAAAAATTATATTTAGGGTTTTGTATGTGTTTAATTCTCTCCGTCCCGCTAAGTATCGGTTTAGCAGTTGCCATGCGCCCCCCTCGGGGGGAAATATGAGGGCGCGCACCACCACCGCAGGGGGTGCAACCACTCGCTAACACCAGTGTTTACTGGTGTTTACCATGTTACAGTATTAAGCAGTTGCCTGCAATAATATTGCATAAAAAGGCAATACATGGAAACTTCCATTACACCATACCAGGCTATCAAGCGTATGCGCGAGCATAGCAGGGCTGGTATACCTTTCTCTATTGAGTTTATGTCATACAACTCAACCAAGAATGAAAGCAATGGATTTAAAGCTGTAGCCAGAGCACAGCTCAGGCAGGGGCTGCGCAACGACCAGAGCCACATGGCTAACACCTTAGTAGCATATACCGACCATAGTGCCGGTACTACACCCAGGTTCTTTCACCTTGCATTGCTGATGAATTTCAACGGAATAAGAATAAAACCATAATTGTATGCATGTAGAGTATGTGGGCAGGGATGCCATTGTACAAACCGATAAGCTGGCCTTTACTTACCAAACATCAGAAACGCCCCGGGAACTAAGGGAGGAAAGCTATGTGGATGACCTGAACTGGAACTCTACCGCCAACTACATAGGTGATTATATTGTGTACCCCTATGGCAACAGGAACGATTTGCCGGAACAGATCCGCAATGTGGTGATGAACAACTCGCTCGCTCCCGGTATTATTACTAAGAAGACACAACTGCTGTGGGGCAGCGGTCCTAAGTTGTATAAAGAAGTATTTGAGAATAGGGAATTAGTAAGGGACTGGCAGGATAATACTACTATACAGGCCTGGCTTGATACGTGGGATTTTGAAGCCTATATAACTAAACTGTGTGTAGACTATCATCATATGGAAGGGGTGTATAGCAACTTTATACAAAGCAGGGGCAGCCGTATAGGCAAACGCTTTATCCATAGCCTTGACCATGTGTCTGTAGATAAGGCAAGGCTTGCCTCCTTACGTTCGGCTAATACCCGTAAGCCTACCCATGTACTTGTTAATGACTGGAGCTTTGCGGGGCCTCAATCATTGGATTGCAAGGTGTATGATAAATTCGATTTCACAAAGCCTTTTGCTTCAAAGAATGCCATACTGTACAGCAACATGTACAGCTTCTGTACCGACTATTATACGGTGCCTGACCTGTACGGCTCTCTGGAGTGGCTAAGGCGCTCTACGGCAATTCCACTTATACTAAAAGCCCTTTCTAAAAATGCCATCAACTTAAAGTACCACATCATTTCCCCGGCTAAGTATTGGGAAAATAAAGAAAAGGATATTAAGTCGAACTGCGAAAAGATGGGCCAGGAATATAAAAAAGAAATGCTGCAGGCCTGCATACAGGAAACGCTGGAGCATGTGGGTAAAATACTTTCTGACGAACATAATACAGGGAAATTCTGGCATACGGTTAAAGAAATTGAGCATGACGGCGTAAACCTTATTGAGCATGGATGGGAAATTAAGGTAATTGACAATCAGCTAAAAGATTTTGTGGATTCTCAGATAGCCATTGCCAACCGTGCAGACAGGGCAGTAAGCGCAGGCATAGGCCTGCATGGTTCACTGGGTAACCTTTCAGACCAGGGCAAGTCAGACAGCGGTTCTGAGCAATTATATGCCCTTAAAAACTACATGGCTACCGGCATTGATATTCCGGAAATGATCATCATGAAAGCTATTAACTACGCCCTGAAGGCGAACTTTCCGCAGCTGGGGCTTAAGATGGGCTTTTACCATATGCAGCCGCAGAAAGAGCAGGACGTAAACCCCGAAAACAGGCTTAAAAACTCTATATAATGAAGTTATTGTTTAATAAGGACGGAGAAGATGGCGGCTATGAAATAAAGCAACTGATGGGCTTTATGGATGCCGATTTTGAGTTTGCCAACCTAAAGGCAGACATCATTACCGCTACGAATGAAATGATTGCCCTGATAGGCAAACCGCTGTATGAGGAAATTACAGGATTTTATACTGATGGCGCAGACGAAGACCAGGAACATTTAATATACCTGACCCGCTACCCTATTGCAGTGCGTGCCTATACCCTCTATGCGCCAAGCAATGATGTTGCCCATACTGCAAACGGGCGCAAAATGCGTGCCGGTGAATATGAAAAAGCGCCTTGGGAATGGATGATAGACCGCGACAATGAAGCCCTTGAGAAGCGCTATTACCGCGCCCAGGAAGACCTTTTAATATATCTGGAAGACTATGACGGCTGGAAATCTTCAGAGCAATACAAGCGCCTGAACAGGCTTTTTATAAGGTCGGCATTTCAGTTTGATGAATTTTTCAGGATTGAATCCAGGCTGATACTCCTGAAGCTGGAGCCGGGCATTAGCAAATGCGAGCGCGAGGATATTTTGCCACGCATTGGCAAAGAAAAATTTGATGCCCTGAAAGCCAAAGTAAAGGCAGGGGAAGATGAATTGGAAGACCAGGAACTGCTTTCGCTAATACGCGAGGCCTGTGCCTATAAAGCCCTTGCATGGGCAATGCCGCGCTTTTCGGTTACGCTTTTCCCCGAAGGTGTGCTGCAGGCCTATACTTCAGACAGGGATAGCAGGCAGATAAAGCAACCGGCCCAGAATATGGAACTACAGGCAGCCAAACAGGCATTTCTTGAAGATGCAGCCGTAGCGCTGGAGCGTATAGAAAAACTTATGGCACCGCCACCGGAGCCAGGCTGCGAAAAATTAATCATACCAAAAATAATAACAGGAAGTAAATTTCTATCCACATGAAAAAAATGTTTTCAGCCATTGCCGGCGCATTTTTCTGGCTGATTGGCCAAAAGAAAAAGAGACAGTTTGAAACCTTTGAAAAACAACTAAAAGCAGCCCATATAAAGCAACAAAGCGAAAGGGAGGTTGAGCAGATTGTCCTCAAATACAAAATTACAAAGCACCTGTACACCTTCTTGGGTATTAAAGGCCATTCTAAATTTATCCCGCTACACATCAAGAACAAAGAGAAATGCCGGAAGGAAGTTTTGGCAAAATTTGGCCGTGATATGGATAAATGGGGCGTGATTTTAAACGATGATTTGTCAGTATGCATACGATAGCGATCCCTAAATTAAAAAAGACATTGTACATGCCGGAACACCTGGGCGAATGCGAGGGGCAGCAGTATGTGGAAATGTGCGGGTTGCTGTACCGGTATATGGAAGGGGAAATAACTTTTGCCGATGTAAAAGTACATGCCGTGTACAAATTGCTAAACCTTAAGCCCTCCGGCAGAACCCTGATGCCTGCAGAGGAAGAAGACAAGTGGAGTAATATCTATAAAATGTCAGAACTTATTGAAAGTTTTTTTGAGGAGCGCAATGGGCGAAAGATTATGCGGGTGGATTATTTTCATAACCCTGTGCCCAGGTTCAGGCCGTTGTGGAAATATTATTATGGCCCGGCCGATGCAATGGCCAATATTACCTTTGGAGAGTACCTGGACTGCCTGCGGCTGTTTATGGAGCATGGATGTAGCCGGAACGAAAAGCACCTATACTTAATGGCGGCAATATTATACCGGAAGGCAAAGCCGCTGCCGTGGCTGCAAAAAATGTTGCCTGGCTACAAAGGCGATATCCGCAGGAAATATAATGAGCATACGGCAGAAGAGCAGGCCAGGAGTGCTTTTAAATACTGCCCCAAAGGTTTTATTTATGGCGTATACTTAATGTTTGCCTCGTTCCAAAAATTTATAACCACAGCAGTGGTGCCCTGGGGTGGCCGTAACCTTGACCTTTCAATATTATTTGATGAAAGTGAAGGTGAATTTAAAGAAGCGGTGCCCGGCCTGGGGATGGATGGTGTAGCCTATGCATTGGCAGAGAATGGCCAGCTGGGCAATTTTGATAAAGTACGTAACACGAACCTTTGGGAAGTGTTTATGTTATTGTATCATCTAAAGAAAAATGAGCTGGACCGTAAACTAAATGAAAAACATCAAAAATCATGATAACAGTTAATAACCTCCGGGACTATACTGCGCAGGTAATGGAAGCCCTGCCGGGTATACAAAAAGCTGAAGTGGCCGTGGTGAAGGAAGATCTTATAAAATTTATGCAGGACATGAAAAAAGAAGATAACATCATGATGCTTTCGGTTTTGCCCGATCATGCGATGGAGGGCGAACAGGACAGCGCTAAGTACGTTAATATCTGTGGTTTTTATTTCCTTGAAAAAACTACCCAGCACAATAAAGACCACCAGGCTTACCTTGATGTTTTTGCCCGTACTCAGGCCGTAGCAAAGGCATTTATGGATAAGCTTATGGTTGACAAGAGCACAAATCAGGGCTTGTTCTGCGGCTTTTTAGCCTGGCTACAGGAAGCGAGCTTTACGGCAATCCCGGTAAGGGTATTGGCTGATTGTAATGGCTTTTATGTACAGATCAATATTAAATCAAATCCATAATGGCTGAAGGTACTGAGCATCTGGACGAGATACTGGAGGGCAGGTTTATACGCCGGGTACTTACAGATTACAGTAATGATGTAAACCTTGCCCAAGTACAATATATAGGCAGCCATAACTTTAGCAATGCTGACTGGATAAGCGACCGTACCTTTGATGTACAGGAAAATGCCCTGCAATATTCGCAAAAATTAAAGCACCGGTTTGTAGATATGAAGTTTATTGGCCAGGGCGAAGCCCGCCATAAAAAGAAAGCCCACCCTATATACAACCGCATTATGTGGGGCCATTATAATAACATTGTGCGGGAACTTGCCTATGGCTTTACTGAAGCTGTTAAAGAAGATTTAAGAAAGTTGGAAGGATAGAATATAGGACTACTTTTGCCATCAAATACTTATTTGAGTATTAATAATTGGTTGGTTGGTAAAATGCCCCTCTACAGAAGAGGGGCATTTTTTATTTCTATTACTACAAGAATTGCTGTGAGTACCTTTCAAAAGTAAGGGTGTTACAGCCTCTGACTGCTCTGACTGCTCTGACTGCTCGCTGTGACTACCTTTCAAAATTAAGGGTTGATACAGCAGGCAACATACACGAAAACCCTGAATTACTGCTGTGAATACTCTTCAAAATTAGGATTGGTACAGCAGTTCAAGTTTCGCGTACAACGACTACGGTGCTGTGAGTACCTTTCAAAAGTAAGGGTGATACAGCTAATTGGAGCCAGTTCAGAAAATAGTATAAGCTGTGAGTACCCTCTAAAATCAGGGTTGTTACAGCAGAAAGTACGGGAGAATTGATATTTACCTAGCTGTGAGTACCCTCTAAAATAAGGGTTGTTACAGCGGACTGATAACATGGAAAAAATCCGTGTACGCTGTGAGTACCCTCTAAAATCAGGGTTGTTACAGCAACATCAATGGTCAGATGTACGGCGTGAGCGCTGTGAGTACCTTTCAAAAGTAAGGGTGTTACTGCTACTGAATTTTAAAGGACAATTGCAAGCCAGCTGTGAGTACCTTTCAAAAGTAAGGGTGTTACAGCGCTGCCGGAAAAGCTTTGCATTTGCTTAATGCTGTGAGTACCCTCTAAAATCAGGGTTGTTACAGCCCACTTAACATAATAAACCCGCCTCATGACGCTGTGAGTACCCTCTAAAATCAGGGTTGTTACAGCTATTTTGATGCTCAAATTGAGTGGGTTGTCGCTGTGAGTACCCTCTAAATCAGGGTTGTTACAGCTTAAGCCACTAAAATGCAAAGTGAACGATGGCTGTGAGTACCCTTCAAGATTAGGGGTGTTACAGCGAGAGTACCGATGTTGAAGCAGGATTTTAAGCTGTGAGTACCTTTCAAAAGTAAGGGTGTTACAGCATTACAAAAATGGTTAAGAGAAAAACATAAGCTGTGAGTACCTTTCAAAAGTAAGGGTGTTACAGCAAGTTCAAATCTGTATTATTGCTTTTTGTGGCTGTGAGTACCCTTCAAAATTAGGGCTGTTACAGCAATTTCTACACCTATTACAAGGTAATACTAGCTGTGAGTACCCTTCAAAATTAGGGCTGTTACAGCTGTAGGTATGTTGAAATATAATTTACAAAAGCTGTGAGTAGCCTTCAAAATTAGGGCTGTTACAGCAATTGTGGGCAGCTTATAAAGGCGAATGCCGCTGTGAGTACCCTCTAAAATCAGGGTTGTTACAGCCTGTAAGCTTTACCAATAAAAACCTTACGGGCTGTGAGTACCCTCTAAAATCAGGGTTGTTACAGCCTCTAGGCCGTAAAACCTTTAATGTTAAAGAGTTACTTACTTATTTTTTAAAATATTTTGAAAATATTCTATTATTTGTTGTGTAAAAGTAAGCAAAATTTCTGTTGTAGTAAGGCCGTCATGGTTAGGTACTGTATTTTTAATCAGGTTATACAACTCTGTTACCGGCAATTGGTTGTGCCCTACTTTATTTCGCACTGCAGTAAGTAAAAATACCTTTTGAATTTCTTCGGGTTTAGTATTTAATTCACTTACATCAGGTTTATTAAAATAATCCTCTTTGCAATTTTTTAGCCAGTCTACCGCACCGCTGTCTATGTAAGGTATGTGCTGTAATACTCCGTTTACCATATACATTTTAAAGTTTGGGTGTTCACCAATTTCAAACGCAGTGCTATGCCCGCCATTTTCATCTATAATAAACTTTTCAAAGTGCTGAATGGCCTTCAATATTTCTTCGCGGCGCAGGGTTTCGTATGAATTGGCTTTTATGTATAGTTCATCTTCCAACTGCTGTATGGTCCACTTCCTGGCAGGATCATACCCCATGATTTTTTTAACCCGTTTATCATTTAAAAACACTTTTACCTTACCTATATTTTTAAGCCTTATTTTTTCAGTAATCTGCCCGCTTTCGTTAGTAAAACTGATTTGTTCATCCCAGATAAAGCTGTTATTTAAAATATTTTCAGAAATATCCCCTTTCTCACGGTCGTTTTGTTTTTTTGCCTCAGTTGCTATCCGTATACGCTCCTGGCGGTCTTTATATAACATGTTTAATGTAAAATCTGCTGAATGTTTAAAGAGGTCAGTAAATAACTGATTTGCTATAAGGTTGAGATAAACATCTTTACCTTTTTCCCTTTTAATAGCCAGGTCTTCATTCATTTTAAATTTTTGCTCCTGCTCTTCTGCGTTTAGATTTAGCTTGTTTTCAATATACCCATCGTTAGATATTTTAAATGCTTTGTAGTTCTCTTCATAATCAAGGTCATAGTTATAAAATTCCTGATAGTCATGCTTATTATACAGGTACTGGTACCAGGCGGCAAAACCATCGGGGCTATCAGTTACATTTGTTCCTTTTATAAATGTTGGCCTATCATCAAAAATGCCCCTTGGGAAAACAAAAGGCTTTGCCAGTAGCTTTTCTTTAATTGCCTGGGTATTGTCTATAGTATAAAGGCGCATATAAAATAAATTATCTATATGTTGCTGCTTAATGAATCTTTTTAGCATTTTTTTGTCATCAGCATGCTGGGCTATATGATTTAAAAAATCTTCTAAAACCTTCTTCCTGTTATTTAAATAGGCCTCATAAAATTTATCAAAAAAGCGGTTATTGGCAAAAGCCTTCTTAATTCCGGAGTTCCACGAAAAATCATCATCATTAAAATTCCATACAGTCCGCAAAAGGTCAAAAGCTTCTCCCGGTTTTTGATGGTAATATGCTATAGAATTTTGCAATTGGCTATGATGGTAGCCTTTCCATTGTTCTCGGGCTTTTATGGGCATAAAACGTTTAAGGTCGTCTGCCAGCCAGGCCGCCTCCGCTCCGAGTTCCTTAGCGTAAAATACATACTTTCGCGTAGGCTTATAGACATCCATTTCACGGCGGTTATTTTTAATGAGTGTGAGCTTGGCTTCACTAATGTCTAATTCTTTTTGCAAAGCCCGTTTTAGCTTATCTATATTAATACTATCAGTACCTGTACTCTTATTTAGTTTTTTAGGAATTTGATTATTTGGCAACTCTCCCGGTTTATAATTCTCTATAGTTGCAAACCTTTGCCATAGCTTTTTCTTTAAAATTTCTTCTATTTGCTTCCCTGTTTTACCAATAATTAAAAGTTCATATAAAAGCGCTGGCAACTCATTTAAAGAGAGCATGGCAATAGGTTCCGAAACAATAACGCTGTTGTTATCAGCTACAAGTTCATTAACCACATCCTGTTTATGTAGCCTCTTGCCCCTACCTGTTCTTTTTTCTGCTGTATTTCGCTTGTCTTTATATTTGCTTCCCCTGTTTTCAAATCCATCAATATTTAGGTGGATCGGGATATTATTACCTACAAAATTGAAAGAAGGATTTGGAAATTCTTCCCATCCTATGTCTGAGTTTTCATCCCTGATGCTTTGAATATATTCCGACTTTATATTAGTAACTTCAGACAGCCTGCCAAATATCTTGACCTTTTCTTTTATTTTTCGCTCTGTGATATATTTGGTGCCATTAATTTCTTTACTTTGGCTATGATGAGTGTAATTGCCAATATGCAATTGAAACCTTAAAGATGGAAAATCTACAAATTCATCCAGGTAGCGTAAGGCATAATAGTTGAACTTATCCTCATAACGCTTCCTTATCACATCATGTATTACCCGGGCTTCTTCGGTGGCATCAGCCTCTTCGTTATCTTTAAAGTATTCGTTGGTGTCTTCTACAAAGCGTTGCTGGTCATTTGAAGAAAGGTTTTGATAAACTTTATCCGGCACCTTGGTAAGGTAATCAACAATTTCAGTAAGTAATTTTTCCTTTGTAAAGCCGGTTGTAAGTTTTGGCCTGATAGTTTTAATATTCAGGTATTCATATACCCAGTGGGTTGCCATAAATTTCAGGCTGTTATTTCTGTCATTAGGAAAATCAGGGGCATCTTTTATTACGTTGCCTTTATATCCTTTCATCCTGCTACGAAGGTCTTTAGCTTCTTTACGGGAAAGAAACATGCTTAATAAAAATATAATTCCGTTTTGAGATATTGTAATATTATTCTCAGCAGGGTCTCCTGTGTACACAGACTTATACCTGTCAGTAAGCATTTCTGTCTTTGCATCTTTAGGCTTATATAAAAAATGTGAAAAAGCGTCGTTGAAAATACTGTTTTCGATAGACTCATCATCCAGTTTAACCCGTGGATTCGACTTTCCCTTTTCCAAAAGTTGTTGCTTTTTCTGCTCAGAGAGTACAACCAACTCATCTTTTAATGAATCTTTTACTAATTGTTTGGTGTGATCCCGTTTCTTCTTTGCTTTTCTTACATCTTTAGCAACATTAAGTAAAATATTGTCTAGCAGATTAAATAATGTACTATCTAAAGGAAGTGCATCGTGATGGTAATGCGTATAAAAATTTCTTAGGTCGTTTACAGTTCCTGTGAGTAATTTAAAGTTATTTATTAAGTACTCCCTCCGTGCATGTACTTTATCTGCTGATCGAGAAAACAGATCATGCTCTACAGGTAGATCAAGATATTTCACTACCGGTAAATATTGCTTTAAAAACTCAACCCGGTCTATATAGTCAGGCTCAGAAACATTACTGTCTGGTTTTAAAACATCTTCAAGAATTGACTTCCCGAATCGTTGTTTATAAAGTGCATAAGCCGCTTCTTTATTGTTTTCAGCAAGATTGAAAAAGCCCCCAAAAAAATGTTTATCGGTAAGCAGGGTATGGTTATAAGATATACCTTTCCCTTTTGGAATTGTGTCTGTTTGCATATTAATAATGATTGGTTAATATCCAAAGTTAATAAATTAAATGATTTCCCTATATTTGTCATGCAGAACAAAACTTTTCATTAACATGACTCTTAAATCTATTGTATTAACAATAATCCCACGGCAAGGAAGGGGTAGCACCCCACTTCTGATGAAAATCTTTTGTTCTGCAAGCCTTGCTAGTGGGTATTTTAATCAGAACTTTTTATGCAGAACAAAAGTATCAAAAACACCATTGCGGGTTTAGTACCTGTATTGGCCACTGCCCTACCTTGGGTACACTGTAACAATCCAAAACATTTTATTGCAATCTTTCATCCTATAAATGTGTAGGTTATGGATGTGCGCACTACCCTTGTGCTGCTGTACCCCGATGGTACCGCACACACCTTTGCTGACTTTACAGTAAAGCAACTGCTTATTTCCAGGCCTGCGCCTGTAAATGGAAATGACCCCCTGGCCATCCTCCGGCCTAATATTGGTACACATCTATATTACAATGCCAATGTATTGGAGCAGTATCGTAAAGATGCTACTACTTATAATGAACTATTAGCCATACTGCATTGCCTAGGATTGTACCGAAATACAACCGTTTTAAAAACCGGCAAGCATGATGAAATTGAAAGAGGTAACCTTTGGTTGCTACGTGATGGAGAATTTCATCTGGTTGATGATGACCGAAGCGTTATATGTGTTGCAAACGATGAACTATTTGAAAAAATTGCCTGATGGATGCGGCAACATATATACCAAACGCAGGCCGTTTACCTGTGCTTGGTTCGCTGCCGGCATTGCTAAGGCAGCCTGTACAGCAACTTGGTCAACTTCCGGATGTGGATAGTGTTATTAGCAATGTGGGCCATGCCGTAACTGATGTAATGGTTATGTTTACCTGGGGCAGCGATAATTACAGCCAGGCATTGAAGTGTTTCCGGGGGCTAAAACCCAAACGGATTGAAGTAAATAAAGAATACCATTATCTTATGGTAAGTGTAATCAAACTAAATGATATATAAAAAGTTATCATTTAGCTTGATTAATGATATATATTTGTATATCTTTGTGGTATAATATTGTAATACGTTCTTAATTTAACGCTTATGAAATCTAATGAGTTACATCGGATGGTAAAAAAAGCAGGGTGGTTGCATGTTAGAACGGATGGAAGTCATTACATCTATGAAAAGGATGGCAAAACATACCCTGTACCTTATCACGGCGCTAAAGAGGTTGGTAAAGGTCTTGCCAGTAAAATTAAAAAGGAGATGGGGCTTTAGCCCCTCCCCTTTTTAACATATTTCATCATATTATAAGCTAATTAAAGTCGCTTGTAAGTACTTTAAAAATTTAATTTAAAACAATGGAAACTATTAAGATTGTCATTGAGCGTACAGATGACTTATTTTCTGCTTATGCAGAAAATGTCGAAGGAGTGTACGCAGCCGGGGAATCTGTAGAAGAAGTTAAAAGGTCTGTTGAAAATGCTATCCGCTTATTAAAAGAGCATAATACTGCGGAGAACGTGCCAGACATTTTAAAGAAGGAGTATGTGTTGGAATACACTTATGACACGCAGAGTTTCTTAGAACATTACAAACGCCTGTTCAACAATCCGGCGCTTGAAAAGCTAACTGGTATAAACCAGAAGCAATTACATCATTATGCTACCGGGCACAGGAAACCCCGACCGGAAAGCGCGAAAAAAATTGAAGCCGCACTACATAAGTTAGGTTCAGAATTATCGTCTTTAAAACTTCAATATTAATTAATACTTCATATTAGTTATATTTTAAAAGCCCCGTAAATGGGGCTTTTTTCATGTTACAGTTTAGGTGCCGGGGGTTTGCCACTTTTGGGGAAATTCCACTTACTATGGCCCGGCGGTTATCCGATGATAAAATAAAACTTTCCATTGTTATTAATGGCAATGAGGCCCAGAAAGAAATACTGGACCTTGAAAAGGCGAACATAAGCCTTAAAGAATCGTTATCCGATCAACTTAAGGAACAAAAGAAACTACAGCGCCAGAAGAAAACCGATACAGCAGACTACAAAACGCTAACTGCCGAAATCAATAAGAATGAAGCAGCTGTTAAGCGCAATAATCAACGGATAAAAGAACTAAAATCATCCCTTGACCTTACTGATAAAACCATGAGCCAGCTTCGTAGCGAGGCTACCATGCTCAGGGCCACTTTATCTCATTTAATTCCCGGTACAGAAGATTACAAGCGATACGAAGCCGAATTACAAAAAGTAAATGCCCGTATGGGTGAGCTTAGAGGTAATGCGCAGCAGGCAAAATGGAGTATTGGCAGCCTTGCCGATAACTTTAACCGGTATGCTGCCCTGGGGGCATCTATCGTGGCAGGGGTTACGGGGGTGGTGCTTTCGATACAGAAGATCCTTGATTTTAATGCTAAACTGTCAGACAGTATAAGTAATGTGCAGAAAACTACCGGAATGACTAAAAAGGAGGTGGAAGACCTGGCCAAGTCATTCGGAATGCTGAAAACCCGTACATCACGTATAGAACTGTTGGGTATTGCCGAAATAGGCGGACGCCTTGGTATTGCAAAACAGGAAATTGGAGACTTTGTAAAAGTAATGAATAAAGCCTCAGTAGCCCTGGGTGATAGTTTTGAGGGTGGCGCCAGCCAGGTAGCCGAACAGCTGGGCAGGATTAAAGGGCTTTACGCAGAGTTACGTGATGTGGGTGTAGAACAAGCTTTTGAAGCTGTGGGTTCTGCTTTGAATGATTTAGGAGCTGCCGGAACTGCATCTGAAGATAATGTATCACAATTTGTACAGATTGTGGGTACGATACCGGGAAAGATGCGCCCAACTGTTAAAGAGGCTCTGGGGCTTGGCGCTGCGTTTGAAGAATCGGGGCTTAAAGCGGAAATTGCCGGAAACAATTATAGCAAATTTATAACTATAGCCGCGCGGGATGTAGACAAGTTTGCAACAGTTATGGGACGGCCGGCAAAAGAACTGGAGGAGTTAATAAACACTAACCCGACTGAATTTTTCTTCCAGTTTTCTAAGTCCATAAAAGGACTTGATGCCACACAGCTTGCCAAAATATTAGATTACCTGAAGCTGAATGACCAGCAGGTAAAACAGGTGTTGGGTGCTGCATCTGAAAACGTTGAACTTTTCCGGGATAAAATACGCCTGGCAGGGGAAAGCATGGCCGAAGCAACATCCCTCACAGCGGAGTATGATATAAAAAATAATAACCTGGCCGCCACAATGGAACGGTTAAGGAAAACGGTGTTGGGCTGGTTTACATCTGATAGTGTAGTAGCCTTTATTGAAGCCGGGGTAAACTGGTTTGCAAAATTTGTAGGCGCTATGGAAGATACTGAAGGAAATGTTTCTGCCTTCCGGAATACGCTTGCCTTTTTGGCTAAAGTAGTAGGTGTGGTTACGGCTGCGCTCATTACAAACGCTGCCTGGACTCAGGTTGTGGCATTGACCACAAAGAGCGCATGGGAGGCATCTAAGTTATATACACTGGGCTTAAAAGCCCGTGTTTTAATGGAAAACTTAGGAATAATTGCAAGCCAAGCATACGCAGCAGTTACCATGCTGCTTACCGGTAATATTAAAGGCGCCACTCAGGCGATAAGGGTAATGGCTGCCACTATGAAAACCACCCCATGGGGGCTTGTATTAAGTATGGTTGCTGCAGTTGCTGCAGCGTACATTTTATTTGCAGAAAAGGGTGATAAAGCAACACGCCAGCAGAAGATGTTTAACGATGTGGCTGCAGAAACAGCCATTGCCGTTAAAAAAGAAAAGGATCTTCTTCAGCAACGCCTAAAAATAGTTAATGATACCAACCGTAGTGATAAAGAAAGGGAAAAAGCCCTTAAAGATATTATTGCGCTCAATCCGGAAATGCTTAAAGGCCTCACCCTCCAGAACGCCGCCACTAAGGAAGGGAAGAAACTCATTGATGATTATATAGTAGCTCTTGAAAAATCTGCGAGGGCAAAAGCGGTAGCTTCAAAAATCACTGAATTATACAGCCAGATACTTGATATTGAAAAATCAAACCTGAAGGATAATATCTCATATTTTGAGATGTTGTGGAACACTATGAAGTCAGGCGCGACTATGCCCGGCGGCGGAGCTATGCTAAATGTGCTGACGGCTATAAATAATAAAAATGCAAGCATTCAGGAAATACAGGATGTAATTGATAGCCTGCTTAAAGAACAGGCAAACTATGATGCTACTGTTAATATAAAAACCAAATCCAAAGATGATGGAGGTTCTGCTATTGTCCCCGGTGATGAAAAAGCAGAAGACAAAGCCCGTAAACGTAGAGATGACCAGCGCAAAAAAGACCTGGATGATTTACAGAAAGCCCGCAAGGCAGCATTAGACCTGGAGCGTGATGCTATTGACGAAAGGCTGGAACTTATTGAAGATGGTTATGATAAGCAGGAAGCGCTGGAAGCCGAAAAGCATAAGCGCCGCCTGGCCGACCTGAAACAACAGCTGGTAAACGAAAGCGAGATAGCCAAATTAAATGCCCGGATTGATGCGCCGGAAACCTCTGTGGTAGACCGCGCCAACCTGGTACACATCAGGGAATACTGGCTGGAGGAAAATAAGCACATCAATGAGCTTATAGAACTGGAAGAAGGACGGCACCAACTGGCAATGGAAACTATTTCCATTAATGCGGAGAATAAGCGTTTTGACGATTTACAACAGCAATTTGATAAAGAAACGATTGCCCGGGAAACGGCCCACAATTATGCCATGGCTGCATTGGGTGAAAATGAAAAAGG
Organism: Flavobacterium rhizosphaerae; assembly: GCF_046000445.1. Classification (NCBI taxonomy): domain Bacteria; kingdom Pseudomonadati; phylum Bacteroidota; class Flavobacteriia; order Flavobacteriales; family Flavobacteriaceae; genus Flavobacterium; species Flavobacterium rhizosphaerae. Next base: position 45,936 of record NZ_JBELPZ010000009.1, read on the forward strand.
CAAAAAGAAGCTTCAGGAACAGTTTAACAAAGAAGAACTGTACAGGCAATCGGACTTTTTAAAGCAAATGGTAGCACAGCTTCAGGCTGTAATTAACGACCAGAACAATGCTATAGATTTCGATCTTCTTACCCCGGAGCAAAAGAAACAGTTTGAAGAAGAAATTGCACAGCTGAAACTTAAAATCTCTGAAATAATAAAGGCAAAAGCCGAACTTCAGGGAGAAGGTGGCAGTGATGATTTTGGTGTGGCAGCCGGAAATGTTTTTGGCGATGCCGATATTTTAGGCTTCACAGTAGACCAGTGGGAACAAACCTTTGACAGCCTTGATACCCTTGAAGAAAAACTCGCCGCCGTAAAAATGGGTACATCGGCATTGCAAAATGCGTGGGGGGCATATTCTGATTTTGTGAGCGCACAGGAAAGCGCCCGGCTTAATGAATATGAAAGAAATGCAGAAGCTAAAAAGCGGAAACTGAAGTGGCAGCTTGACAATGGCTACATCAGCCAGGTAGAGTACCGCCGCAGCATGAGTAAGCTGGAGACCGATTATGAAAAGAAAAAGGCAGAGCTGGAGTACAAAGCTGCAAAACGCAAACGTACCATTGATATAGTTGAGGCTATTGTAAATACCGCCAAGGGTGTCACTTCTGCCCTGCAAAGCCCGTGGCCGCTGAGCTTGGTATTTGCAGCGTTGGCAGCAGCTACCGGGGCTTTGCAGATTGCCACTATAAAACAGCAGCCACTGCCTGCACGTGGTTATGAAGAAGGCCTTTACCCGGAATATGTAAAAAGGGAGCAGGACGGCAAAATGTTTAATGCTAAGTATGGGGGCAAAACCCGCAGCGGCATGGTAAATAAGCCTACCTATTTCCTTGCGGGTGAGAACGGTCCGGAAATGGTGATTGACAGCAAAGCGTACAGGGAAATGAGCCCGGAAACAAAATCGCTTCTTATACGGGAACTGCGGGGCATTAAAGGATTTGAAAAAGGCTTTTACAGTGACGAAGTTAAAAATCCGCGGTTTGAGGTACCGGCAGACACCTCACTGGCGCCCAAGGCAGCACAGGATGTTAGTAAAGAATATTTACTGAAGGTTATTGAGCGCAATACCCAGGTAATGGAGAAAATATTTAACGAAGGCCTTGTAGCCTACGTGAGCCGTGACCCGAGGGATATTAAAAAACTGATTGAGGAACAGGATAAAATTAAAGACAGTAAAGAAAAAGCCAGGGTATGAGCAACTTTTCAAAATCAAAGACCTTTCAGGACACTAACGTTTCTGCTATTTTAGACCTTATTTACGGCACAATAACTGCCCAGTTTCCTGAAGTGGAAATACACGAAGTAATGTGCCTTACAGGCCGGGCTGCAGCCATACTGCAGGGTGCCGAAGAAACGGAATGCAAAAATGTTGTGCTGCTGCTTAATGACAGTGATATGTATGGTTTCATTCAACAATCGTTACCCAAAAAAATTGACCATTCCGGATGTATAAAATTTGTTGAGCGTACGCTTTTCCAGTTCCCCGGACTATACCTTGAAATTTGGTACCAGGAAGGCCCCATTAACATTATCGCCACACAGGGCGTATATGTGCAGCATATTGATGATATTAACCCAATACTTTTATAATGCCCGGAATAATTTTAAATAACGGAGGCTATGCCGGTGGAGGCACTACGCCGCTATTCAACGATTGGCTGCTAAACCCATCATCCATAAGCCTGGTATATACCCAGGGGGGTGCACCGCTTGCCCCGGTAACAGTTGTAACCCGTTTTAAAGATGTTATTGGATCCATTGCCGGTTCGGGTTTCAGCAATTTCAAATACCGTTGTTACTTATCAGGCAGCCTTTCAAGTATTTCGCCCCCGGTGGTTATGTCCGGGCCGTTGTATACGGGCAGCCTGGCATTTAATACCTACCAGAATGGCCTTCAGGAAGACATGGTCTATTCTTTTCAGAACCTTGAGCAGTTGCCTGTGGGCACCTATACCTATACTGCAAAGCACCAGATATGGGCTACCAGTTTATCCGGGCAAAATGTACTGCACAGCGAAAAAACACTTACCGTTACTATTACGGTGGTGGCTGCAGGTACCGTGGGCTTTAGCCCAAGCCCTATAAATATTACCTGGACCATTGGCCAGCCGCAATTACTTGCCTCATCACAGCCCCTGCAAATAACAGGCGATGCCTGGACAATGCAGGCACCGGCCGGCTTTCTGTTCCCGGACATACCCGGTACTACACTGCTGCAGCCCAATGAGTGGGGTGGCACTACAATGTCGGGTTCCGGCACAGTAAATTTTGCACTGTTCTGTGCAGGTGGCATTATCCCGGAGGAGATTACCCAGAACCCGCTCACATTTACGCTAAGCATCAATAACGGTGAAACAGAAGTGCCGATACTGGTTACCATAGTTACCGAAAATGGTTTGTACCTTGAGCATGACAGCCTTCACTTTATAGCTTATAAAAATATTTCCGATGCCTTTCCTCAAACTGTCATGGCCTATTACCAGGGCAATTATGATTTTGTAATGCCGCCCTGGCTGCAGGTATCACCCCAAACCGTTACTAATGGCGCTACGCTTACCTTTACCCCGCTATCACAGGCCAATATGGAGCCGGGTACCTATGTTTTTAATGTGGAAGTACGGAAGGTGCCCAACAATACACTGCTTGGCATTATTGAAGTGACGTATGATGTGGTGGGCAATATTGTACTGCCATACCCTACGCGAGGCCATGCCTTTACATTGGACCGGAAATTTATTGAGTTTACTTCGTCATTGAATGATGCCTATTACGAACTGATGCTGTATATCACGGCAAAAGATTTTTATACCCATACCCCTAAAAATTACCACTACCCTTTTAAAATTCCGCTTTTTGACCAAAAGCAGAAATTCAATATCGGTTTGATTGTAGACCGGGTGATGGCACGCATGCCTGATTTTATACAGGAAGCCGGGGAGCCTTACCGCGTGGCCAGTGTAACGCTGGACCTGCACGAAAAAAGTTTTTCTGATACTGAATACGATGAACATTATATTATAAATGATATACGTTTTGTTGCCGGCCTGCAGCCCGAATTTAAGTCCGGTACCGGTTTCCTAGAGATACATACCGGCGCATCACGCGTAATGCCTTCAGGGTATTACTTCATTAATTATGTGGTAAAAGGTTTCCAACAGGCGCAGCTCTATAAAAACGGTGAACAAATAGACTATTTTGCCATTAACGAAGGCATCCGCACAACAAAATTAGACATGGCCAGCCTGGGTGCAGCTCCGGGGGATGTGTTTGAGTTCCGCCTGATAACTCCCGAAGGCAACCTTTCAAAATTCCTGAAGGTTTTTCCTGAAGGGTATAATTCAAACATGGTGATTTGGGAAAATGAATATAAGCTGAAGACTGCAATGGAATTTGGCGGGAAGTATACGGTTAAATCAGATATTGACAGCCGCACACAGTTACTGTATACCGATCTGGTGGATGTGCTAACCAAAATAGATTCCACAAAAGTAAGCACACTAACTATTAATACCGGGTGGATTTTAAAATCTGAAAAACCTGCAGTGGAAAGCCTGATGAGGGCAAAGCGCGCCGTACTTATAACCGTTAGCCAGGTGATACATATTGTTCCGGTATCAAAATCAATAGTAAATGTGGATGACAGTGAAGCGCTGGTATCGTATGATGTAGAATTTCAAATAAACAGGCAGTACGATGAGGAAATTTATTCATTCTGATTTTGAGCTGGACCTTTCGGCCTATCAGATTACCGATAACGAAGAAAATCCCTGGCTAAGCGGTAACTACTTTACCAAATACAGCTACCCTTTTACTATGGAGCTTACCGATGCCACAGATGCCATGCTCAATATGATAGGCAATTATAATGCTGCCGGGGCCGAAACCATTTTTGAAGGGATATATGTAGATGGCGATACCCTGGAACAAGCTGTACTTGAGATTGGGGAAATTGAAAAAACAGTTTCTCTTACCCTGCGTTATGGCCTGGATGATTTCCCCAACTTCGGAAAGAAGCTATCGGAGCTGCCGTTGCTGCTGCAGGAGGTAGATGATATTTATGAACATGCTGCCGAGGTAATTACAAAGCAATGGCCGGAAGTAAATTATAATTTCCCACAGGTGCATATTGATAAGATAGACACTGATGAAAGCGAGGTGTGGTATGCTTTTAATAAGATAATTAATAATTATATCAACGGTGCATTCCTGGTTAATGATGTGGACATTGAAACAGAAGAAACCTTTAACAGGAACATCATGCAGCCCCTGCCCTATTTACTTTATATTATTAAGGCCGGAATTGAGGCTGCAGGCTTTACCCTGCACGGCGATATCCTATCAGATCCGGTGTTGCAAAAAACACTTTTATATGCCGATTGCGAGTACTATACTTCTATTAGCCAGGATAGCCTTGAACTAATGGCTTTATCAGACCAGTACGATTCAATTACAAACGTAGGTATACAAGGCTACTCAATGACATTAACACGCCAGCTTGAGATTACGCAACCGGGAAAATACAGGATTACAGGCAGCATATATTTAAGGACATTTAGCCAAAGCCCCTCCGTATGGTCTAAAATATATTACAGGGATCAATTGATTGGGGAAAAAACAATACAGGACACAGCCTCACATTACCGGACATGGAACGTTGATATTGTTTTTGAAACACTGGACGACGGACAGCCTGACTTTCTCTTATTTGACTTATTTGCGCGTTATCTTGAAGACGAAATCATATTTGATATTCAGGTCAACCCCATTATACTACATGACGTTGAAGGAAATATAATTCCTTCTATATTGAATTTAAACCAGGTAAACATTCCCAGGGCGGTACCGGAAATGACCTTTGGGGAATTAATCAAAGCAGTACTGGCCATGAAAAATATGTATATGGAAAAAAATGGCACCCAGGTTTCCATAAACTATATACAAACACAACTCTTAACCGCGGCTGTACGTGACCTGTCAGAATTTGAGGTGCGTTTTCCGAAAAGGAAATTTAATAAAGGAAATTCGTTCCTGCTCAAATATCAGGATGCCAACAGCGATGTGTACACGTATGCCGAAGTTTTCCAGAATTATGAGGGCAGCGTAACAGCAGGTTATACACGCGACGATAAGACAACGGATATAGAAATTAACGCCCTGCCCCTGCCACTACTGTTCCGCAGTGGCGTGCAAACTGCACATGGGTTCCTGGAAGATAAAAGCAAGCCCTTTTTTGTACTATATAATGGCCTTGTGGGTGGGCTTAACCTTAGCGTAGATCCTTCTCAGCTTTTAATTCCGTACCTGCACGAGAATTACCACAAGCAATGGCTGGAAAAACGCATTAACTCACAAACCTTTACATGGACATTTAAAGCCCATTACGAAAAACTCATAGGGCTTACAGCCCGCAGCCGCATTCATGCCTATACCAACATTCACCTGGTAAAAAACTATCAGAAGACACAAGTAGCGCCTGACCAGTATGAAGTGGAAATAGAATCGGTAGTCCTTTAATCTGCGGGAATAAAATGATTTTTCATTCTTTTTAAAATTTCCATTTCCCTGGCTTCTTTATTCACATCATAATGCCGGTTAACCATTGTAGTGGTGGTGTGCCCGGCAAGTTTAGCGGCAAGCTGTGCCGAAAGTTCATCAACCGTCTCAGTTAAATTGGAATGTTTTAATGAAGAGAAATCCGCCGTTATATCCAACTGTTGTTTTACGTGCGTTCTCCATCTGCGGGTTATCTGCTCAATTCGGATAGGTTTATCCCTGTGCCCCGGTTCCAGGTTCTCTGCAAAAACATACATATCAGGTTCAGCATCTTTTATTAAGCCAGACCAAAATTCTAAAGCAATATCTTTAATCGGCCTGTCAACTTCCCTGTAATGGCTGCCCTTTTTAATAACTGTCCGGTAGTACTGCCTGGTTAAATTAATATCCCGCACTTTCAGGTTAAGCAATTCAGTTATCCTGCCTCCGGAATGAAAATAGATGATCATGAAAACCCAGAAGCTGGTATAATTAGCTTTAAGATGTACAAAAACTTTTTTTCTTTCTTCAGGGGTAAGTACCTCCCTTATTTTTTTTACCGTCTTACGTTTTCTTATATCCCGGATATAATTATACTCCAATGCCTCCAGCTCTACTAATTCGTTGTATAAAATTGATAGGTGCGTAAGGTATTTATTGTATTTATAAGGTGTCATTGGTAGCCTTTCCAAAACTTGCTTAATCAACAGCCGATTAACGTTTTTTAATGGCAAGTCCAATTGCATGGATTTTACCGCTTTTTCAATATTGTTGACAATCACCTTTAAATCCCTCATTGTATATTCGCTTACAACTACTTTAGTAAGTGCATATTTTAAGGCCTCTATAAATTCGGTTTCAGGTGAAATTAATGTCTGATTATCAATTTTCCGGGCCATGAAAACTTTAGTGATAGGGTTGTACCCTTTTTCTTCAAAAAGTTTAGGAATCTCATTCAGGAGAAGTGCCACAGCTGCCCTTCGGGCTTCCAGATTTTTTATACGGTTTAATTTCTTCCTGAATGGAAAGCCTTCAGGATATTTTTTTGAAAAAAGCGGATCGTAAAATTGACACTGAATGTACCAATTTCCAGTTAATTTCTTAGTTGTTTTCCAATTAGTGGGAGAAACCCATATATCTGAATATGAGCATCCATTAAGAAGATCTTTCATTGTGATTTACTTTGCCGTTTACCTTGTCGTTTGTCAACAGCGTTTTAATCTCGAAAGCTTTTAAAAAAAGCCTTAACCATTTAAAGGGGAATTGGTTAAGGCTTTGTAGCGAAGACGGGAGTTGAACCCGTGACCTCAGGGTTATGAATCCTGCGCTCTAACCGACTGAGCTACCTCGCCATTTTATCGGTGTGCATTGTATCTCTCAATGCGGGTGCAAATATAAAACTTTATTTAAAGGCTGCAAATATATTTTACTCAAAAAATTAATTTTACAAATTGCTTTTTTATAATACCGAATTATTATATATTTCCAAAAATTTTAGACAACAATGGACGAAAAAATAAAATATGAGCTAGAATTTCCTATAACCTCTTCTCCTCAACTCCTTTACCAATATATCTCTACTCCTTCCGGACTTTCTGAATGGTTTGCAGACAATGTTAACTCCCGTGGTGAGTTTTTTACCTTTATCTGGGATGACTCTGAAGAGAAAGCACGCCTGACCTCTAAAAAATCGGGCGAGAAGGTGAAATTTAAATGGGTTGATGATGATAATAATGATGGAGAATATTACTTTGAGCTTAAAATAATAGTAGACGACATAACCAAAGATGTATCGCTTATGGTAGTTGATTTTGCCGAGGAAGATAGCCTGGCTGAATCTAAACAGCTTTGGGAAAACCAGATATCTGACCTTAAACACGTTTTAGGTTCTGCTTAGGAATTAATTTACAGAACGACTATATTTGTGCCCTGAATAAATTTCAGGGCATTTTTATGATAAATTTTAACGGAGAACTGCTAACACAAACCCCCACCGCATTAGAAAACAACCGGGCTTTTTTATATGGCGATGCTGTATTTGAAACCGTGCGTGTATTAGACGGTAGGGTAATTTTTGCCGAAGACCACTATTTTAGGCTTATGGCCTCTATGAGGGTTTTGCGTATGGAAATACCCATGAACTTTACCATGGAGTATATGGAGGAGCAAATAATCGCGCTAACAGCTACACTGGGCAGCGCAGCAGCACGTGCCAGGCTTACTTTTTACAGAAATTCGGGCGGATTTTATCTGCCAACAGATAATAATACACAGTTTATTATTACCGCACAGCCACTTGACCAAAATTTGTATGTGTTAAACCAAGCACCTTATGAGGTTGACCTTTATAAAGATTTTCATGTAAGCAGGCAGCTGCTCTCTACCCTAAAAAGTACTAACAGGCTTATACAGGTTACAGGAAGCATTTACGCGCATGAAAATGGCCTTAACAATTGTCTGGTGCTAAATGATGCCAAAAATGTTGCGGAAGCCCTACAGGGCAATTTATTTATGTTTATGGGCAATGTTTTAACTACACCTCCCTTAACCGATGGCTGCCTTAACGGTATAATGCGTAAACAGGTATTGGCACTTGCCCAAAAAATAGAAGGCATTGAGGTAAAAGAAGCTTCAATTTCGCCTTTTGAACTTCAAAAGGCGGATGAACTTTTTATTACCAATGTTATTAATGGTATACAGCCTGTAACCAAATACAGGAAAAAAGAATTTAAAAATACTATTGCTACAGAGTTGGTAAAAAGGTTAAATGCAAAAATAAGGTTTAGTTAAGCGAAGGATTTTCTGGCGCATTAGACCAAATAAGGTAATTACCGCCCAGTTCCATTATTTTTTCTTTCCAGAAGTAAGTGCTGGATTTCCCTATTATTTTGTTTTTATAACTGTTTTCTGAAACAATCCAGGAATTAACCTCAAGCTCATCTTCCAATTGCTGGGGATCCCAACCTGTATACCCTAAAAAGAAACGGATATTATTTTTTTTTACGTGCCCGCTGTTTATAAGGCCTTTTGTGGTTTCAAAGTCACCGCCCCAAAAAATACCGTTAGATATTTCTATACTGCCGGGAATGAGGTCCGGAATATTGTGAATAAAGTAGAGGTTATCCTGTTCTACAGGCCCCCCGTTATAGATTTTAAAATTGGCATGAATTTCGGGCAGGAGATCTTTTATAGTATAACCCAGGGGCTTGTTGAGTATAAAACCAACAGAACCCTCAAAATTATGATCAGCAAGCAGGATAACTGACCTGTTAAAAGAAAGATCTCCGATAGTAGAAGGCTCTGCTATGAGCAGGTAACCTTTCTTTGGTTTAATTGAAATCATCTTCTTGCAATTTGACCTAAATTTAATTAAAAAAAAACACCTTACAAAAAAAAATATTTTTTTTGTAAAAATAAAGCCTCCGTACGGGAGGCTTTAAATAGATTTTATTCTAAGTTATATTAAGAGTTTACACCGCCATCCAGCTCTGCTCCGGGTTTAAACTTAACAACTTTTTTTGCTGCAATTTTAATAGTTTCACCTGATTGTGGGTTCCTGCCTTCCCTAGCTGCCCTTTCAGATACTGAAAAAGAACCAAATCCAACAAGGGATACCCTCCCACCTTTTGCTAATGAACCGCTAACATTATTTACAAAAGATTCTAAAGCTTTTTTGGCTGCACCTTTAGAAATTCCCGCGTCTGCAGCAATCGCATCGATTAATTCTGATTTGTTCATAATAAATAGTTATTAATTGTTTGGTTAAAATTATTGAATCCTATCCTGTTATACAAATTTATAAGGAAAACAATATCACACAAGTTGTTGATGCAAAATTGATTTTAATTGTTGATAACTTTTTTTGTATTGTTAATAAAGATACGGTTTTTTACATAATTTCATAAAAAAAGTCGTTTTTTGGCTATTTAAAAAGCTTTTGCATTTTCTGAAAACTGTATACCATTGAGCAAATCGCGTGTAAACATGCGTTTTTTTCCGGGAAACTGAAGACTGAGAATTTCCAAATATCCACCCGAAACAGCAATTTTAAGGCTTTTTTTATCTGATATCAGTGTCCCTGTGGGTTCGCTCGTGTCTGCGGGAACGAATTTACTTTCGTAAATTTTTACATTCCATTCCGTTTCATTATCCGTTATAAACGTCCATGCTGCCGGATAAGGGCACAACCCGCGTATAAGGTTATAAATTTCTATACCACTGGCCTGCCAGTTAATGCGGCAATTTTCTTTATTAAGCTTATATGCGGTTTTTATATCACTGCTTTGGGGCTGTATGGTTGTTTGTACATTATCTGTCTCAATAAGCGCAAGGGTTTTTATTACGGCATCTTTACCAAGGTCCATAAGGCGGTCGTGCAGCTCACCGGCAGTTTCATCAGGTTTAATGTCAATTTGCTCTCGTAATATCATGGCGCCGGTGTCAATTTTTTCATCGATAAAAAAAGTAGTAACGCCTGTTTGCTCTTCACCATTTATTATAGCCCAGTTTATAGGGGCAGCGCCGCGGTATTGTGGCAATAAAGAGGCATGAAGGTTAAAAGTGCCTAATTTAGGCATTTTCCATACAGCTTCGGGCAGCATTCTAAAAGCTACTACCACCTGCAGGTTTGCCCCCAATTGTTTAAGTTCTTCTAAAAATACAGGATCCTTAAGATTGGTGGGCTGCATAATTGTAAGGCCTTTTTGCAGTGCGTACTCTTTTACCGCGCTTATACTTACCTTTTGCCCGCGACCGGCAGGTTTATCTGGTGCGGTAATTACTGCGGCTATGTCATAATTATTCTGGTAAATAGTGTCCAGTATGCCCACAGCAAAGCCGGGCGTACCCATAAATACTATTTTTAATTTTTCCATATTATATTATTATATATTCATTGTTGGGTGTTATACTTATTTTTTCATTTTCGAGCAATAACTGAAGCGCAAAAAGAGTGTCTTTAGAGGTAAACCCCAATTGTTCCTGCAACTGCCGGGAACCGAGTGGAGCCGTACGCAAAGTACTGAGTATAGCGTTAGCCACCACATCTGCCGGAACGACATTTGCCTTTTTGGTGATGCAATAGGAACAAATACCACAATCGGTATCCGTTTGTTCATCAAAATACTCTAAAATAATGCGGCTTTTACAATGTGACTCATCAAAAGCATAGCGTATAACGGCCTCTAAGTGGTTAACCTTATTTTCGTTTTGCCGCAACAGGTATTTGCTAACGCGGCTAAGGGTATGCACATCTTCCCGCACCTCATTAAATATAAGGCTGCTATCGGTACCGGAAAGCTGTAATGAAATAATTTCTTTTTTTTGCAGCTTTTGCAGCAACCCCAGCAATGCTCCTTCGGCAATACCTGCTTTTTTAGCAATCATTACGGTATTTACAGCAGTTTCCATATCAAAAAGCCCCGGGTAGCTGCGCATCAGTACTAAAAGGGCTGGTTCATCAGACGGGTTAAGGCTTATGTAACGCAGCACCTCCCTACCGGAAATAATGAACTGCATTTTTACTTTTTGGTAAAACTCACGGGTAAGTGTAAGTACACCCTGGCGGTCTAAAAACAATAATGTATTATAGGTTTTTACCGGGTTAAAACCATAGCGCGTGCAAAATTCATTAAAATCAAACGCATAGGTTTTTCCTGTGCCCTCGCCATACGCAATTTTCAGGTAGGCATTTATTTTATTGTATACCTTTTTTAAAAAATCTTTATCAGGAAGTACATTAATAAACTGGTTACGGGCATTTTGCACATCACTTTTATTTACCAGCAATACCGCATAGGCTTTTTTACCATTACGCCCTGCCCGCCCGGCTTCCTGGTAATAACTCTCTATATTTTCGGGCAGTTGTATATGTATAACGGTTTTTACATTGGGCTTATCTATACCCATACCAAAAGCATTGGTAGCTACCATTATTTGTGCTCTGTCTTTAAGCCATAGTTGCATATTGGCTTCTTTTTCATACTCTTTCAGCCCGCCATGATAGTATGTGGCGGTGTAGCCCATTGCTGTTAACTGAGAAGCCATATCATGGCAGGCCCTGCGGTTGCGTACATATATAATAGAAGGCTCGGGATGTTTAGTAAGTATCTGCCGGATGCGATATAGCTTATCTTCGGTTTCAAAAACCATGTAGGCTATATTTTCGCGATAGAATGATTTTTTGAATACCGCCGGGTCTTTTAATCCCAGATGTGTTATAATATCCTGCTGTACCTTTTGGGTTGCCGAAGCTGTTAGTGCAAGAAACGGCACATCGGGCAGCATTTTTTTAAAGTCGGCTATTTTTAAATATGCGGGACGAAAATCATGCCCCCATTGCGACACACAATGGGCTTCATCTACCGCCACAAGGCTTACCGGCAGTTGCTTTATACGCACTGCCACCCACTCTGCCTGCAGCCTTTCGGGAGAGAGGTAAACAAATTTATAATTACCATGCAGGCAGTTATCCAACAAGTTGCTCAACTCATCAACCGAGAGGCTCCCGGCCAGTGATATGGCTTTTATGCCTTTTTTTTCCAGGTTTTGTACCTGGTCCCGCATTAGCGCGATAAGAGGTGAAATAACCACACAGATACCCGGTTGCATGAGTGCGGGCACCTGAAAACAAACCGATTTGCCGCCCCCTGTAGGCATTAACGCAAATGCATCTTTACCCGAGAGCACCGTGTTAATTACGGCCTCCTGCGGAGTACGGAATGTGTTGTGCTGCCAGTATTTTTTAAGGATATCGAGCGCCTGCTGCATAGTTATTTTGAAAGATGCCCCAAGATAAAAAGAATTCTTTTATCAGGTGTATCTTTAGGCACTTCTATTGGGTTGTAACCATAATTTTTGTAGGTTTCATGCAAATGCCCGGCAATCAGTTTTGCCTGTTCAAAATTTTCATAACGGGCTTCGTCCGGGGTATAAATCTCTTCCCATGGTGGCAGAAAAAATATTTTGGTATAGATATGATCCCTGCATGCCTGATCAAAAAAAGACGGGTAGGCATCGCCTATATAATGCATATAGGCCAATACATCAGGTATGCCCCTGTCTATAAATACAACCGCTGCCTCCTCTTTAAGGGCTTTCTGGTATTGTTTTTTGCGGCCTTCCAGCAGGAGTTCGCTAAACAACAATGGTTTTTCTAAAAATAATTGTTCAATACCTCTCTGACGGGCTTCGAGTGTTACTTCCCTCGAAATTTCGGGGTAACAGAGGTAGCCACTATTTTTAAGATGGTCTATTAAAGTTGTTTTACCCGAACCAGGCCCCCCTATAAGTACAATTATCTCTTTTTTCAAACCGCTAAAAACTTAAGCTGCAAATTTAGCCAAAAGTTTGTTGAGGATAAAATGCCTTTCTACAATCGGAAAATTATCAGATAAAGCCTTAAAATAGCTAATAAATGTTAAATTATGACCGTAATAAGCTATTTAAATGTTAATATTAATGAAGTTGTAATATAGTTTTATTATTTTTACAACAACCAATCTTACTATAAACTGAAATGACTATGAAAACGTACGTATTACAAAAGAAGGATAAACTTCATAAATCTTTTATCCAGAAAGACACTATTATTAAAAGAATAGAATTTATAATTGCAGGCATTGTTGCCCTTATAGTTTGTACAGGCATTTACATGCAGGCATAAATACAATATTTATAAAAAAAACAGGGCTGTATCACTTTTAGATACAGCCCTGTTTTTTTGTTAGGCATCTGCAAAAATATTTTCGTCATCCGGTTCAGCATAACCTGTAAACGGACTGTCTTGTTTATCGCTACCTTCTACTTTTACAATTTTATTGTAAATACCCAATAGCAAAAATGGTGCTGCCCACTGGCCCACAAATAAAGCCGTTTTGTCTTTTCCGAAACATTTTAATGTTGCTGATGTAGCCATTGAGCCTAATGCAGCCCATAAAAAAATGTCTGACGGGAGTTTAGCGGTTTGTTTTTCAATAGCTTTTGCTACCGTACCTTCTGTACGGTCGTTGTTGATTAGTGACATAACTTTTTATCTTTATAATTTATAATGATAAAGGTAGCCATAGTTAACGCACCGAATTTATAGGGCCTTGTTAATTAGTGGTAATTATACGTTAAATTATAGATGTTGAGCTATTTACTTTACTTTTTTAAAGAGCCTTACCTCTGCAGAGTCAAAATTAGCAGGGCGGTTATCAAAATCCATAGCCAGAAGCATTTCATCAAGGCTAATTACTTTAAAAATACCTTTAATCACTTTTTCCCGGCCTGTAGAATTTTGCCTTATAGTTATATCTATCTCATCAGGATCTTTGGCATAATTTAGTTTGTAGGTCATAGACCCTTTTTCGCCATAAAGGGTAAACTCTTTCCCCCCTATTATCTCACCGCCTTTTTGTAGCGTGGCATATCCTTCTTTATCAAAGGTGAGTATAAATTTCTGATCGTTATTTGTAGCCTGCCACGTACCCACAATATCAAACTCTTTTGCCTGGCTGTAGGTAAAAGATGTAAGGGTTGCAGCAGCCAGTAAAAGTAGTAGGACTTTTAACTTCATAACTAAGGCGGTTAAGGGTTATATCACAAATATATTGTATTATTTTGATAATAAATATATTAAATAAATCCGCCTGTAATTTTTATGAAGTTTGTAAAATATACCCCTGCCTACTATTTATCATCACTTTTTTTGTCTTTCGCAAATTCCGATATTTTATCCCAGGCTTTCCTGGTGAGTATCATAAGTGTTTCTTTTTCACAATCCCATATCGAAACATAATCTTTAGACATCACATAATGCTGCCTCCAACGGGCATAAGGTGCATATAATAGTAAAGTACAAATATCGGTAGCGGTTATAAGATCTCCTGTAGATTCAAGATGGCTGTGTACAGTTACAACTTCTTCCTGACCCTCCCCGGCATAATTTACCGGTATAATATTTTTATGGAGTGGCTTTACCGATTTTATAGTATTGTTTTTGCCGAACGTTATAAGGTAATCGTTACCGAGTATTACCACACCTGTTTCGTTAGTACCGGTAAGTATATATACCCTTTTATTTTTGCCTGTTATAAGCGGAATGAAATTATAATTTGTGTTTTCATAAAATTTAAATATCGTGTCTGTATTTACACGTTGCTGTGCCCCTTTTTTTATATCATACATATCTTTTTCATACGCCGTAAAATTTCTTTTTACAGTGTCAACCTCAACCGCTTCGGGTGTAAAGCTATCATCAAAAATAAAAGAAGCGAGCATTTTAGGGGTATCAGAACGGTCATAAAAAATACATCTGTGTTTTTTATCCTCTGCGGTATAGCTAAAATAGCCACCGGCTTCATTTTCCATTTTCTTGGGCATCCGCTCATTAAATATATCGGTGCCCAGCCACGAGGCACGCTCACTGTTATACATAAGCCTGGCCTCGGCCAGTATTTCTGCCTGTTCTTTTTCTTTTACCTGACAAAAAGATTTACAGCACAAAAGTGATGCAAGGAGTATGATGTATATCCTCATAATTGGTGGTATAATGGTTAGTTAAAACCAAATATAGCAAAAACTGCTTTAGGTGTAAATACGTTTTGCCGTACCTTTGTAATAAATGCTGATTATATGAAAAATAAACTTTTTGCACTGGTTACACTACTACTGGCTGCGTGTTCGTCTCAAAACTATACTACCTCCCCTGATAGCCTTACCACTAATCCCAATACGGGTATAGCTGTGGGCACTATAACATTTGAGGGCGATATACCTGTAAACGATTTGTACCGATTTTTTTACAGTCCTATATCGGGAGATAAAAAATTTAAAAAGCACAATGACGGTAAAATTTTAATTAATGGCCGTAATGACGGAAAGAGTGCCTTTAATGGTGATTTTAATGATAAAAAAACTTACCTGATTGTTATTGAAGGAAAACCGGGAACTTATGCTTTTACAAAATACAACTATCTTGACCATATAGGCTCTAACGGTATGATAAGCAACAGTAAAGATTTTGAAATACCTTTTGAAGTTAAAAAGGGTGGCATAACCTATATTGGCGAATTTACCTATGTAGATAAAGCCGAACCCGGCTCGCCAAGAATATATGTTACAGACAGGATGGAACGCGACATTAAAGAGTTTGAAAAAAAATACCCTGACCTTGATTGGGATAAGGTTATAAACAGCACACCTAAGTCTGGTAAAGACGGTGGGGGCATTATAAGCTTCATGTAAATTAAGAAAAAAATTGTTTTCAGTAAGATTTTTTGTGTTATTATCATTACTATTTAAAGGTAAATGTTAAATTAACAACGTTTAACATTTTTAACAATACTTTATTCAGTGGTTTCATGTATTTTTACCCAAACCTAAATCATTACTTATATGGAAAAAATTACTCTTGATGCCGTTCGAAATTTTATTATTGACAATGAGTTAACTGACAGTGTAGCCATATCATTACACCCTGACAGTTTTGACGACCTTGTAATGGATTACCTTGATACAAACGGGCTTAAGCTTGAGCGCCCGTTCGAGATTTTAGGTATTGAAATTCTTCAGGATTTTACCGGTGCTGTACCAAAAAACCAGGTAAATATACTTGACACTGTTGAGTAACAGCGCTGTGTTGATTTTATAAAATCCCGCTTATGCCAAGCGGGATTTTTTATTTATTTATCTCAGTTTTTCTGCAAGCGCTGTTTTTGTAACTGTTTCCTGTGTGCCTGTAGCCATGTTTTTAAGTGTAAAACTTTCAGCCTGTATTTCCTCGTCCCCTACTACTACTGTAAAGGGTATGCCCCTTTTATCTGCATATTGAAATTGTTTCCCTATTTTGGCGGCATCCGGGTATAACTCTGCACGTATGCCCTGCCGGCGTAATACCTGTATTGCCTGTAAGGCATACCGGGCTTCTTTTTCACCAAAGTTTATAAAAAGCACTTTTGTACCCTCTGTTACCGTTTCGGGAAATAATCCCAGTTCTCCCAGCACAAGATAAATGCGGTCTAACCCGAAAGAAATACCTACACCACTCATATTTTTTAAACCAAAAATACCTGTAAGGTCGTCATAACGGCCACCGCCACCAATAGACCCCATTGCTACGCCCCTGGGAGCCGTAACTTCAAATATGGCACCAGTGTAATAATTAAGCCCGCGCGCCAGGGTAACATCAAGGTCCAGCATTGAGTGGCCTAACCCCGCTACTGCCGTATTATCGCAGATAAAACGTAATTCTTCTACCCCTTTTAAACCTTCTTCAGAAGAAGCCAGAAGGGTTTGTAATTTATTTAGCTTTTCATCAATAGTCCCTGTAAAATTAAAAAGCGGCTGCACTTTTTGTAAAGCATCTTCGCTAATGCCTTTTGCAAGCATTTCGGTTTTTACGCCCTCCTCTCCTATCTTATCAAGTTTATCCAGCGCTACAGTAAAATCAATAAGCTTATCTTTTGCGCCTATTACCTCAGCAATGCCCGATAATACTTTGCGGTTATTTATTTTGATGGTTGCGCCTTTAAGTCCTAATGAGGTAAAAACTGCATCATATAATTGCACAAATTCTACCTCCTGCCAAAGCGAAGTACTGCCTACCACATCGGCATCACATTGGTAAAACTCACGGAAACGCCCTTTTTGTGGTCTGTCGGCACGCCATACAGGTTGAATCTGGTACCGCTTAAACGGAAAGTCAATTTCATTTTGGTGCTGTACCACATAGCGTGCAAATGGCACCGTAAGGTCATATCGCAGGGCTTTTTCTGATATTTGCGGGGTAAGCTTCAGGCTGTCTTTATCTTGTAAAAGAGCTTCATTCGCTTTATTAAGGTAATCGCCACTATTAAGTATCTTAAAAATAAGCCTGTCGCCTTCTTCACCGTATTTACCCATAAGGGTGTCAGAGTTTTCAAAAGACGGGGTTTCTATCGGCTGAAAGCCAAACAACTCAAAATGATGTTTTATTGCTGATATAATATATTGACGCTTTGCCACCTCTGCCGGTGAAAAATCTCTGGTGCCTTTTGGTATTCCCGGTTTTGCCATCTGTATTCTTAAATTTTACTGCAAATATAGCCATTTCGGCTGTGTTAAGGGGAATGATGAAACGGTTAAGCCAAATCTTATATAATTTGTGTAATTTAGTACCCATTAAAATTTAAGACCTGATGTTTAACCTGCTGCGGGAAAATACAAAAATAGCGCTGGGGGCCATTAAAAGCCAGATGCTGCGCACCATATTAACTGTTTTAATAATTGGTATAGGCATGTGTGCCTTAGTTGGCGTGCTGGCCTGTGTGGCAGTTATAGAAAACTCTGTAACCGGCAATTTTGCGGTGATGGGTGCCAACACTTTTACTATAAGCCGGTATGATTTATCTGAGCAAATTGGCCGCAACAGGCGTAATGCACGGGTTAATGAGGTAATAACCTACCCGCAGGCAAAGCAGTTTCAGGACGATTATGCGTTCCCTGTTTCTACAGTTTCTTTATCATTTAGAGCTGCAAGTGGCGCCGAAGTGAAATTTGGAGAAAAAAAAACGGATCCTGAAATTACCATTATAGGCGCTGACGAAAATTACCTGCCCAACTCCGGCCTTGAAGCAGAAAAGGGCCGCAATTTTAATAGTTTTGATGTAAGTAATAACAATTATGTATGTATTATAGGTTCTGATTTTGAAAAAGGGCTTTTTAAAGATGTAAACCCAATAGACAAAACCATTTCTATACGGGGGGCACGTTTTAAGGTTATCGGGGTTTTAAAGGCAAGGGGGTCTACCTTTGGCAACCGCCAGGATTTAAATGTTATTATACCCATACAGCTGGCACGCTCTTTATTTACCGCACCTAATATTGATTATGAAATAAAAGCAAGCATTGGCAACCGCGATATGCTTAACGGCGCGGTAGACCAGGCCATACTTACCATGCGGCGGGTGCGCGGGCTTAGCCCAATGCAAAAAGACAATTTTGGTGTAGAACGCAGCGATGAGCTTTTAGAATCGTTAGCTGAAGACACACAGGTACTTAATACCGCTGCATGGGTAATAGGTATTATTACCATTTTTGGTTCATCTGTAGCGCTTATGAACATCATGATGGTATCGGTAACCGAACGTACGCGTGAGATTGGGGTGCGTAAATCACTTGGAGCTACAAAAAACATTGTTGCTATGCAGTTTTTTACCGAAACGCTTATTATTTGCCTTTGGGGTGGCGCTATAGGCGTGGTGCTGGGGCTTTTAATTGGTTTGGGCATAGCCGCTATAATGGGTATAGCGTTTGTAATGCCGTGGGTGGCGCTTATTGCTGCATTGCTTACTATTGTTGTGGTAACTATTGTATCCGGACTTTACCCTGCCATTAAGGCTGCGGCACTAGACCCGGTAGAGGCATTGCGTTACGAATAAATCAGGGTTTAACTGCTGATACTATACGGTTGTTGCCAAAAAGGTCTTTTTTGAGCAACACATTTGTAAAGCCTGTATTTTCTACCATCCAACGGGTTTCGGGGCCAAGGTACTGGTTAATTTCAAAATACAGCATACCGCCTTCAGTAAGATTTTTAAGGGCAAGTTTTGCTATCTTTTTATAAAACAATAAAGGGTTGGTATCAGGCACAAAAAGCGCAGAATGCGGTTCATACTCCATCACATTGGCTTTTATTTCAGCTTTTTCGAGTTCGCGCACATAAGGCGGGTTGCTCACTATTACATCAAAACGTTCCGGCAGTTGTTTTAAGGCAAGTATATCCTGCTGCATAAAAGTTACTTGTACCCCGTTAGCATCAGCATTTTTTTGTGCAGTTGCCAATGCGCCCTCCGAAACATCCAGCGCCCAAACTTCGCTTTCGGGCAGCATTTTTGCCAGCGATATGGCAATACAGCCGCTACCGGTGCCAATATCAAGTATTTTTATTTTTTTGCCGCTGTGTGCTGCTATAATAAGTTCTACCAGCTCTTCGGTTTCCGGGCGGGGTATGAGTGTATTCTGGTTTACGGCAAACTCAAGCCCCATAAAAAAGGCTTTGCCAAAAATATATTGTATAGGGCGTTGCTGGCGCAGTGCAAGCAATACAAAATCCCACTGCTCTTTTTCATCGTCGGTAAGGCATTCTTCAGGTTTCATGGCAAGGTCAACCCTTTTCCACCCTTTCAGCTCTTCAAGCGCCATATAAAAAAAACGTTCGGCTTCTGCACGGTCATACCAATGCGAGAGTGTTTGTATAAAATTATTTTTATATTCTTTAAGGAGCATCTGCATATTAAACAAGTTCTTTTATCATCCAGACCGGGCAGGAGCTGTGCCCTGTATTGCCAAGCGGGGCGTTAAGGTAAGTAAAGCCGCTTTTAACATATAGCTTCTGCGCGGCATGCATATCAGTAAGCGTTTCGAGGTAACATTGTGTAAACCCGAAACTTTTTGCGGCCTGCAGGCACTTTTGTATCATGGCTGCCCCGGTGCCGGTACTGCGTATTGTTTTTAAAAAATACATTTTCTGCAGTTCGCAAACTCCATCCGGCCCATTATCAAGCGGGGCTATACCTGCACCGCCGGCAATTTGCCCATTGCTTTGCTGTGCAATATAATATACGGAATTTGGCTTATTGTAGTTTTTAAAAAGGTTATCAAGCGAGGTATCGGCATAAGCCGTACCGGTTTTAGGGGCATCAAGCTCTTCAAAAACAGTACGTATTACAGCGGCAATGTAAGGATTATCATCCGGTTGTATCTCACGAATCATCACGTCCATAATACAAATCTACTATTTTTGTAAAATTATATAGCACATTTTTTTATATTAATAAAAAAGAGGTGTAAAAACTTTGTAATTTTGATTAACAACCTCAAAACCATGGCAGAAGAAATTTTTATGCAGCGTTGCCTTGAACTGGCCGAAAAAGGTATGCGCAATGCTATGCCCAACCCGGGTGTCGGCGCAGTACTGGTGCATAATGGCCGTATTATAGGAGAAGGGCATACATCGCCCTACGGGGGGCCGCATGGAGAGGTAAACTGCATTAACTCGGTACGGGCTGAAAACCGGCACCTGATACCCGAAGCTACCTTATACGTAAGCCTGGAGCCTTGCAGCCACCACGGCAAAACCCCACCCTGTAGCGACCTTATTATTGAAAAAGGTATTAAAAACATTATAGTAGGCACAACCGATCCGCATGAAAAAGTAGCCGGAAACGGCATAAAAAAATTACGAGCTGCCGGAAGGCATGTGCAACTGGGGCTGCTTGAAAAAGAGTGCCGCAACAGTAACCGCCGCTTTTTTAATTTTCATGAAAAGCAACGCCCTTATATTGTATTAAAATGGGCCGAAAGTGCCGATGGCTTTTTGAGTCCGCAACATAAAGAGGAGCAAAAGCCCGTGTGGATAACCACCCCCTACAGCCGCCAGCTGGTACACAAATGGCGTAGCGAAGAGGCTGCCATATTAGTGGGCACCCAAACTGTGCTGGATGATAACCCGGGGCTTGATGTACGCAGCTGGACAGGGCATAACCCGGTGCGTGTGGTGCTGGACAGGAGCGGCAGGATACCTGAAAGCTATTCTGTTAAAAATCAAAAAAATAAGACAATTATTTTGACAGAACAGGCTAATTTACCTAATTTAGATAACCTTTTTTTTGAAACTATTACGTTTGATAATGCCCTGCCACAAAACATTTGCAGTGTTTTGTACAGGCACAACCTGCTATCCGTCATTATAGAAGGCGGGCGGCAAACGCTGCAAACTTTTATAGATGCCGGGCTGTGGGATGAGGCGCGTGTTTTTAAAGGTACGGCTGTTTTTGGCAGCGGAACTAAAGCGCCCCACCTTACAGGAGATATAGCCGCAAGGGAAAAAATATTGAATGACGAACTTTTAATAATAAGAAATTATGGTCAATACAATACTATTTGATTTTGGCGATGTTTTTATAAATAAAAACAATAAGGCTAAACAAGATGCCCTGGCTGCGCTGGGTGTAACCCAATGGAATACTGCGCTTGACAACCTGGAAGACCATTTTGAAAGGGGCGCCATTAGTGAACATGATTTTTTAAAAGGTATACAGCAATACAGCAATAATGCCTCATTGAATGCCATTCGTGATGCCTGGAATGCAGGCATTAAAGATTTCCCGCTGAAAAGACTGGAATTTTTACAGAAGTTATCGCACAACTACCGCCTGTTTTTACTGAGTAATACCGATACCATACACATAGAAAAGTTTGAAGATGATGCCGGGCCATCTTTTTACGGTGATTTTTACCGTTGTTTTGAAAAGGTATATTTTTCGCACGAAATAGGCCTTCGAAAGCCTGATTATGAAGCCTTTAGATATGTGATGAACAAGCACGAGATACAGCCAAAGCGTGCACTTGTAGTAGACGATAAAAAACAAAATACGGATGCCGCAGCAGCACTGGGCTTTCAAACCTGGACATTAAACCCCGAGAAAGAAGATGTAACCCAGCTATTTAAAAAAAAGGTGCTAAGCCTGCATGAGGTGTAACATTAAAAGTTTCAGGTTTCAGGTTTCAGGTTTCAGGTTTAAAGTTTACTTTACACTGTCCGCCATTATTAAAGCAGCACTACAGTAATTTTATTACCTCAGTTTGAATTTTCATTTTTTATTCCTTCCAGATAGAAGTTATACTATCTATTTCTCCATCTCTTTTTGCAAAAAACCACCAAAATATATAGAATCATTTCGTATAATCATTATATCTTCGGCATGCCATATGTTTATTGTCAACGTGTCGCCATAGATGATATGTTTAAGGCCGGCAGGTTCATTACTAATGATTCCATATGACCTATCATTATCAATACGCAGCATCATAAGCCATATATGCTCCGTTGCATCAGTTTCTGATATTTTGAACTTTGCAAAAAAAGTATCTTTATTTTTCTTCTTAAATTCAGAAATAAAATATGGCAAATAAGTTTTTGTTAGATTTTTAGAACTTAATAAATTCAGATTATGAGGATAAATTTCCTGGTTATTATTTTTATCCCATTCATCCTGATTATTTTGCTGTATAGCCGTATCTTTCCTCTCACAGCTAATTACCAAAAAGATGATGAAAATTTAGAAGTATTTCATATTCCGGTTAATTGGTTTATTGCAATGTACATAATTTTTGCTTTGCCTGGTATAATAGTATCTTTGCAACTGTATGGAAGAAGACATTTATAAAACCATTGCCGCACCGGGCGAAGAAACCCTTTTTAAAGAAAAGAACAGCAAGTTCTTTGGGTATGCATTCCCGGTAAGTAATGAGGATGAAGTAAAAGAGATACTGTCGGAAATAAAGAAACACCACCACCAGGCACGCCATTGGTGTTATGCCTATCAATTGGGTACCGAACCCAACATATATTACCGCGCTAATGATGACGGCGAACCTAACAACAGTGCCGGTATGCCTATTTACGGACAGATACAGAGTTTTAGCGTTACAAATGTGCTTGTAGTATCAGTACGTTACTTTGGCGGGGTAAAGCTGGGCGTGGGTGGGCTTATATCGGCCTACCGCACTTCGGCACAAATGGCCTTGGAAGCATCACAAATTATTGAAAAAACTATAGACGAACACTTTACCCTTGCATTTGGTTATCCCGACATGAATAAGGTAATGCGGGTAATAAAAGAAAAGAACCTGAATATTGTTTCTCAAAAAATGGAACTGGACTGCCAGATAACCATAAGCACCCGCAAAAAAAATGCCCCAATGGTACTTGAGGCATTAGAAGGCTTGTATGGTATAACCGTTAAATCAGTTTAAATTTTGGTTATTTATTATTTGATTGAGGTTTTAAAAACTAAAAATTAAGTTTCTCTTTAAGGTATTGCGGGGGCGCTGTGGGGCGGCCGGTTTTCATATCTACAAACACCAGCATAGAGTAGCCCGTTGTTAATAACTCCTGCTTTTCGTTGTATATCTCGTAGTCAAATTCTATCTTAACGCCCTCATGTTTTTTTAATATGGTACGCACGGTCAAAAGGTCATCATACCGGGCAGGTTTTTTATAATTCATGGTTAAAGACACTACCGGCAGC
Source organism: Flavobacterium rhizosphaerae (assembly GCF_046000445.1). Lineage (NCBI taxonomy): Bacteria > Pseudomonadati > Bacteroidota > Flavobacteriia > Flavobacteriales > Flavobacteriaceae > Flavobacterium > Flavobacterium rhizosphaerae. The sequence continues at coordinate 69,566 of NZ_JBELPZ010000009.1, forward strand.
ATAATTCCGCCATCTTCAAGCGATTTATAGCTAACCCCAAGATTTCTAAGCCATTCAACCCTACCCATTTCAAAATACTCCGCATAATTACCATGATACACCACCCCCATTTGGTCGGTTTCAGCATATCGTACTCGCACGTTAAATTGATGATAATTCATGTTTAAAAAATGTTAAATGTTTATTAATTTTCTCTTAATAATGCTTACGTTTTTTTTTCATAAAAATCAATACACAAAGCATTTTTTTTTAAAGAAAATTGTCTTCATATTTGTTCTCCCGAATGAGAATGAAATCCTTTCATTCCGAATTGAAAGACAACTTTTAATAAACACTTAAGTATCAGTATATGACAAAAACTGCGCAATCGGTATGGGATAATTGTCTTATGTTCATAAAGGACAACATACAGGACCAGGCATACAAAACCTGGTTTGAGCCGATTAGGGCAGTTGAGCTGACTGACAACGCTCTTTATATCCAGGTGCCCAGTAAATTTTTTTACGAATGGCTGGAAGAACATTATGTAAAGCTATTAAAAGTGGCGCTAACAAGAGAACTTGGCAATACGGCAAAGTTACTCTATAAAATCAAGATGGAAAACACCTACGGCAACAAACAGCCGTTTACTGAGCAACTGCCCAGCGCCAACCGTGCGCCGGTAAAGCCTCAGGAGGTTGATGTTCCCTTGCATAATAAAAGCCCGGAGCTTAAAAACCCATTTGTTATTCCCGGTATACGGAACCTGAAAATAGAGTCGCAGCTTAATGCCAATTACAGTTTTGATAATTTTTTTGAAGGAGATTCTAACAGGCTGGCCCGTTCGGCAGGTTTGGCAGTAGCCAACAAACCCGGTGGAACATCGTTTAACCCATTGCTTATTTTTGGCGGTGTTGGTTTGGGCAAAACCCACCTGGCACATGCCATTGGTATAGAAATTAAGGATAAGTACCCCGAAAAAACGGTACTGTATATTTCGGCAGAAATATTTACCCAGCAGTATATAGATTCGGTTAAGCGCAATACCCGTAATGATTTTATACACTTCTATCAGTTAATAGACGTGCTTATTATAGATGATGTACAGTTCTTATCGGGCAAAACCGGTACGCAGGATGTGTTTTTCCACATTTTTAACCACCTGCACCAAAACGGCAAACAGGTTATATTAACCTCTGATAAAGCCCCGGTTGATATGCAGGATATTGAGCAAAGGCTGCTTTCGCGTTTTAAATGGGGGCTTTCGGCAGAATTGCACCAACCCGATTATGAAACACGTATATCTATACTAAACAATATACTATACCGCGATGGCGTAGAAATGCCTGCAGAGATTATAGAATATGTGGCACGCAACATAAAATCTAACGTACGGGAATTGGAGGGCGCTATAATTTCTCTTATAGCACAGTCTTCATTTAACCATCGTGAGGTTACGCTGGAGCTTGCCAAACAGGTAGTAGAAAAATTTGTAAAAAATGTAAAGCGCGAAATATCTATAGACTACATACAAAAAGTAGTGTCTGATTATTTTCAGCTTGATGTAGATACCTTACAGTCTAAAACCCGTAAGCGCCATGTAGTACAGGCACGGCAGCTTGCTATGTTTTTTGCCAAAAAATACACTAAGGCATCATTGGCTAATATTGGCTCGCAAATTGGCGACCGTGACCATGCCACCGTATTACATGCCTGCAAAACGGTTGATAACCTTGTAAGTACCGATAAACAATTTCGTAAATTTGTTGATGACATCAACAAAAAACTGTCTGTATAATGCCTGTAAAAATTTTAATGGTTTGCCTTGGCAATATTTGCCGCTCTCCTTTAGCAGAAGGAATACTACAAAGTAAGCTTCCGGCCGACAGGTTTATGGTAGACAGTGCCGGAACGGGCGACTGGCATGCCGGGCAGTGCCCAGACCCCAGGTCTGTAGCTACCGCTAAAGGGCGCGGCCTGGATATAAGTACCCAAAAAGCAAGACAGATACGCATTAGCGACTTTAAGGAGTTTGACCATATTTATGTAATGGACAGCAGCAACCTTAAAAATGTAACCGCAATGGCACCGGACACCGAAGCGAAAGCTAAGGTTAAGATGATGATGGACGAGATTTATCCCGGTAAAAAAATTGATGTACCAGACCCCTATTTTGGAGGGCCGGAAGGTTTTGAAAAAGTATATGATATGTTGGACGAAGCCTGCAGCCTTGTAGCCAATAAACTTTTAAAAGAACATGCCTGATGCCTGCAGGAAAGTTATATCTGTTACCTGTACCATTAGGGCCTGACGCCAACCCTAAAAATGTATTGCCGGAAACAGTAGCAAGGAGCATTGAGTTTATAGACCACTATATTGTGGAAAATGAAAAAACAGCCCGACGCTTTATCAAGGCAATACTACCTGCAAAAAAACAGCCCGAACTTAACTTATCAGTATTAAATAAACATACTGAACCATCTGAACACAATGGTTTTTTACAACCCTGTATAGAAGGTAAAAATGTAGGGCTTATGAGCGAAGCCGGTTGCCCCGGTGTTGCTGACCCCGGTGCTGCTATTGTAAAGCTGGCACATGAAAAAGGCATACAGGTGGTGCCGCTGGTAGGCCCCTCATCTATTTTACTCGCCCTTATGGCAAGTGGCATGAACGGGCAAAGTTTTGCGTTTAACGGCTACCTGCCTATAGACAAAAGTGAAAAGAAAAGCTCGCTTAAATTTTATGAAAAACTAAGTGAAGAAAAAAGCCAGAGCCAGCTTTTTATAGAAACTCCCTACCGTAACAATAAACTTATTGACGACCTGCTGCAAATACTCCATCCTGCTACTCATTTATGCCTTGCCGCAGATATAACGCTTGATACTGAATTTATAAAAACAAAAACGGTTGCCCAATGGAAAAAGGAAAAGCCGGATTTGCATAACCGGCCTTGTATTTTTATCATTCACAAATTTTAATCCAGGCCTAAAAATATTTCCTTTTAATCCAAAAAGCCAGGTTTACCAGTGCTATTAGTGCCGGCACTTCTACCAACGGCCCTATAACTCCTACAAATGCCTGTCCGCTGTTAATGCCGAACACACCAATGGCTACTGCAATGGCAAGCTCAAAGTTGTTTCCGGTTGCAGTAAAAGCTATAGCGGTATTTTCGGAATAATTGGCGCCCATTTTTTTACCTATTAAGAAACTTACTACAAACATCAGCCCGAAATATATAACCAGCGGCAGGGCGATGCGCAGTACATCTAATGGCAATGCTACAATAATATTACCTTTAAAACTGAACATTACTACAATAGTAAACAAAAGGGCAATGAGTGTAAAAGGCGATATAACCGGCACAAATGTATTATAAAACCACTCCCTACCCCTCCACTTAATTAAGACGTAATGCGAAATAAGCCCCAAAGCAAAAGGGATGCCCAGATATATAAGCACACTGTGGGCAATATCAGTAATGGAAATTGCAATGGCTACCCCCTCTATACCAAACAGGGTAGGAAGCCACGTTATAAAAATATAGGCGTATATACTGTAAAATAGTACCTGAAAAATACTGTTCAGTGCAATAAGCCCGGCGGCATATTCGCGGTTACCTTCGGCGAGGTCGTTCCACACCACTACCATGGCAATACAACGTGCCAGGCCAATTAGTATCAGCCCGGACATATATTCAGGATAATCCTGTAAAAAAACTATCGCAAGCAAAAACATTAGCAATGGCCCTATAACCCAGTTGAGCAGCAGCGAAACTGAGAGTACTTTTACATTTTTAAACACCTGCCCTATTTTACCGTACTGTACTTTTGCCAATGGCGGGTACATCATAATTATTAGTCCTATTGCCAACGGTATATTGGTAGTGCCGCTTGAAAAGGAGTTTATAAAATCAACCGATGCAGGCATTATGTAACTTATAAGAATACCTGTTGCCATGGCAAGAAATATCCATAAGGTAAGATATCGGTCTAAAAAGCCTAGTTTTTTTCTGTTACGGGTAGGGGTGCAATTATCCAAGGTTATTGGTTTTTATAAAATCCCGGCAATATGTTTTTATCATATTGCGCACTTTAATAAACTGATCCATCACTTCCTCTTCTGTGCCCTGTGCCTTAGCCGGATCTGGAAAGTTATAATGAAATTTTTGCGCCGATGAGGGGAAGAACGGGCAACGTTCTTTAGCATTATCGCACACTGTTATTACATAATCAAAGTCAACATCCTGATATTCATTAATATTATTAGATGTATGTGCAGAAATGTCTATACCGTCACTTGCCATAACTGTAACAGCTTTGGGGTTTACACCGTGGGTTTCTACCCCGGCGCTGTACACTTCAGCTTTTCCATTTGCAAAATGTTTTAAATAGCCATGGGCTATCTGGCTCCGGCAGCTATTGCCGGTGCAGAGTACCAGTATTTTTTTCATAAAAAGAATGGATTTAGCAGCAACCGGAGCCCGGCACACAGTAATTAGCTAATTGGGAAAGTTTTACTTTTGGCTTAACACTAACGCCACATTTATCTGTACCAAGGCAATTGGTATGGGTATTAACCAGTATAAAATCTTCACCATCAAAATCCAGTGAAAATTTACCTATGGTACCTGCCTGGTATTCTACCTCCACCTCATCATCATTAGTTCCAAGTAAAATTTCAGACAGGGAAATAATATTCAGCACTTTATAAGGTTCCAACCTGTGAGAAAAGTCATCTGCGGTCCAAAGCTGAAAATTTATTTTCCTTTCTGTCCTCACCGTACCGCCACAATCTACAAAATGCCTGTTGATAACCCCCAGTTCCGTAATATGGAAATGTGATGGCACATAGGTGCCGTCTTCCAGGCGAAAGCGTATTTTTTCTACTTTGGCAAGGCTTTCTTTTACTTCAGATAATCTCATTATGTTCAATTTATATTTAACAACAAGTCTTGGTTTTTTCGTTTGCCTTGCAGTCCACCACATCAAAAAAGGCCTTAGCCTTTTCAAAACCCTTTTCATCAATACAATAGCATACAGAGGTTCCTTCAATAGTACCTTTAATCAACCCGGCATTCTTCAATTCCTTAAGATGTTGCGATACTGTGGGCTGTGCCAAAGGCAGTGCATCTACTATATCGCCGCATATACAGCCTTCGGTATTCATTAAAAATTCTATAATGGCAATACGGGCAGGGTTTCCAAGTGCTTTGGCAATAATTGCCAACTCGTTTTGCCTTTCTGTAAACTTAGCCGATTTAGTAGCTCCCATTACCTATATTTGTATATTGCAATATTACGATAAACAAAAATAACATTCAAGCAAAACCAATAAATTTTTTCTAAAGAATGTAATCGCTACTTTTGCGGCATGGGCAGACTTTATAAATTATTCGACTTTTCTCAAAAAGTAAATTATAAAAACGAAATACTGGCAGGTTTTACGGTAGCCATGACCATGATCCCGGAATCTTTATCATTTGCCATACTGGCAGGGTTCCCTCCGCTTGTAGGATTATATGCCGCGTTTATTATGGGGCTGGTAACCGCTGTTTTAGGCGGCAGGCCGGGCATGGTATCGGGTGGTGCGGGCGCTACGGTAGTGGTGCTTATAGCCCTGATGCAGGAGTGGGGTATAGAATATGTATTTGCCGCTGTTGCCATGGCCGGGGTATTACAAATACTGGTGGGTGTGTTTAAACTGGGCAAATTTATACGGCTGGTGCCGCAACCTGTAATGTATGGGTTTGTAAACGGGCTGGCGGTTATTATATTTATGTCGCAACTGGAGCAATTTAAAGTGGGCGAAGGCTGGATAGGCGGCACTACGCTTTATACTATGCTGGGCCTTGTAGCGCTTACTATTGCCATAGTAATAGTACTGCCCAAAATAACCAAGGCAGTACCTGCATCATTAGTAGCAATTATTGTAGTATTTGCCCTGGTGTATTTTATTGGGATAGAAACTAAAACGGTACAGGATATTGCTTCGGTACAGGGAGGCTTCCCCCCGTTTCATATTCCGCAGATACCGCTGAATTTTGATACGCTTAAAATTATATTCCCTTACTCACTCATCATGGCGGCCGTAGGGCTTACCGAAGGCTTGCTTACCCTTAACCTTGTGGATGAAATTACCGGCACGCGCGGCAGCAGTAACCGCGAATGTGTGGCACAGGGTACCGCCAACATTGCTAACGGATTTTTTACCGGCATGGGTGGCTGCCCTATGATTGCCCAAACCCTGGTAAACCTTAATGCAGGTGCACGCGCAAGGCTTGCCGGTATTATAGCTGCCATTACAATATTAATTATTATTTTGTTTGGCGCCCCGGTAATAGGCAGGCTGCCTATGGCAGCGCTTGTAGGGGTTATGGTAATGGTAGCTGTTGGCACGTTTGAGTGGGCCAGTTTCAGGATAATAACTAAAATGCCGCGCCATGATATTTTTACCGGTATACTGGTAGCCGTAATTACTATTTTAATGCATAACCTGGCTTTGGCCGTACTTATAGGCGTTATTATATCTGCACTGGTTTTTGCCTGGGAAAGCGCCAAACGCATACGTGCACGCAAGTATACCGATGAAAACGGGGTAAAACATTACGAAATATTCGGGCCGCTATTTTTTGGCTCTACTACTGCTTTTAACCAAAAATTTGATATAGCAGGCGACCCCAATGAAGTTGTTATTGATTTTAAAGAAAGCCGCGTGGCAGATATGAGCGCTATTGAAGCACTTAACACCCTTACACGCAAGTATAAAGCTGCCGGCAAAACAATACGCTTAAAACACCTGAGCAATGACTGCCGTAGGCTGCTTGAAAATGCCGGGGCAGTTATTGAAGTTAATATATTAGAAGACCCTGCTTATAATATTATGGGATAACTATTATAAAGTAACTTAAAAAGTGATTTTGCTATAATAAAATATCTTAAAAAACGTATCTATTTTGTAATTTTGCAACCATGGCAAAACCTATAACAAAGCTCATCAATTTAAAGACGTTCAGAGAGTTTTTTAACTCATCATCGTCAGGAGGTATTATACTTCTTATCTGTGTAGTAATTTCTCTTTTAATAGCCAATACAAATGCCGGCTATGCCTTTAAAGATTTCCTGGAGTCAGAATTCGGGTTTGAAGGTGGCGGCATAGGTTTACGCTATTCTGTATTAGAATGGATTAATGATGGGCTTATGGCCATTTTCTTTCTTTTAGTAGGGCTTGAAATAAAGCGCGAAATAGTAGAAGGAGAATTATCCAGCCTTAAACAGGCATCATTACCCGTGCTTGCGGCTATTGGCGGTGTAGTTGCACCGGCCCTTATATTTTCGCTGTTTAATAATGGTACGCCTACCAGCCACGGATGGGGAATACCCATGGCTACCGATATTGCTTTTGCACTGGGCATAATTTCGCTGCTTGGCAATAAAGTACCCAATGGGCTAAAGGTATTTTTAGCAGCCCTTGCTATTGTAGATGACCTTATGGCTATTTTGGTTATTGCCATATTTTATACCAATGACCTGCATTTAAATTACCTTATGTATGCAGGGATTGTATTTTTAGTGCTTATAGTATTTAACCGTTTACGGATAAAAAATATTTTCTTTTATATTATACCCGGTATTATTATGTGGTACCTTATACACCACTCGGGTATACATGCTACTATTGCAGGTGTGCTTACAGCACTTACACTGCCTACCACACCGGATGACAGTGAATCTCCGCTGGAAAAACTGGAGCATGCCCTTGCCAAGCCGGTAAACTTTATCATTATGCCAATTTTTGCCATTGCCAACACCAATATTACCTTTTTACATGGCATGGTGAGTGGCCTAGCGGGCCATTTAGGCCTGGGTATAGTTTTAGGTTTATTTATTGGTAAGCCACTGGGTATATTTACTTTATCATGGCTATCGGTTAAGGCTAAAATTGCACAGCTGCCATCTGAAACCAACTGGAAACATGTAATAGGAATGGGTATGCTGGGCGGTATAGGCTTTACAATGTCTATATTTATATCAATACTTTCTTTTGATGGTGCCATAGCACTGCAAACCGAGGCTAAATTTGCCATATTGGTAGCGTCGTTACTTTCGGGTATTGTAGGGGTTACCTGGCTTAGCCTGTACAGTAAAAAGCAAAAAAAGAAAGCAGTAACCGCCAGTAAATAAGCAGCTTTATTTAGCTTTAGCCTTTTTTGGTGTGGCAGCAGTAGGTTCGGGCTGTGGTGTTTCTTTCCTGAAAAGGTATACATTTTTTACAGAAAGCCTTTCGTTTAGCCATTTACGGTATTTTTCTTTATCCGCATCTGACAGGGGTTTGGGTGTTTCTATAATAACCGCAGTAAGCTCCTGTACACTATCATTTTGTGTAGCCAGTGCATTTTTAGATACTGATAATGATGTTATCTGCGGAAATAAAGCCCTTGATTCTGCCAAAAGCTTCTGATTATCAAAAGTGTTTTCAGTGATTGTTTTTTCAAGCTGCATAATCCTTACGTCTTTTTCACTCAGCTCATTTTCGCTGCTGCGTATCTGGCTGAGTATATCACCTTTAAGAGCATTAAACCTGTCAGTACTATCCTGACGTATAACCAATTCTGTACCTTCGAGGTATTTATTGGAATCCATTAAGTCGGTAAGGTGTTTAATATCACTTTTATCAAAGCGTTTTGACAGAAAGGCTAATTCAAGCTTTTTTGTTACACTATTAAAGGTTGACTTTTTAAATACTATTGTGCAGCCTTTATCTGTAAATTCATTTTCAACAAATTCATCTATATTTTTTTTAAACTGTTGTTCCCTGTAAAGCGAATAGGCAAGGTAACCGCCGGGCAGTATCATTATAGTAACAATAAGCGGGATAAGAACACGCACGCGCTTTTGCTGTTTTTCATTTACCTGTTTTTTAGGAGGATATTTCAGGTACTTTATTATAGCAAAAGTTGAAATACCTATAAACACACAGTTAATACAATATAAATAAAATGCGCCAATAAAATATGACCATTGCCATGTACCAATACCATAGCCTGCGGTACAAAGTGGGGGCATAAGGGCTGTAGCAATAGCTACCCCTGGTATGGGATTGCCTTTTTCTTCGCGTGTTACGGCTATTGCGCCCACTATACCTCCAAAAAAAGCAATGAGTATATCATATAAAGTGGGTGATGTGCGCGCCAGTATTTCGGACTGAACATCTTTAAACGGACTTATAAAAAAATATAATGCCGAGAAGGCTAACCCAACCGCAGTAGCATTAAGCAGGTTTTTGAGTGATTTTTTAAGCAGGGTAAAATCATAAATACCCAGTGCAAACCCCGCCCCTACTATTGGCCCCATGAGCGGAGAGATAAGCATAGCACCTATAACTACGGCTGCTGAATTGAGGTTTAACCCTATAGAGGCCACCAATATAGCACAGGCTAATATCCATAAATTTGCGCCGCGGAAATTAATATTCTTACGTACGCTCTCCAGTGTTTTTTCCCTGTCGTCTTCTCCTTCCCTGAGGTTAAAGATGGTTGAAAATTTTCTCATATGCAGGAATTAAATTACAATTTTTTCTAAAGCAGAAAAAACACTTTAAGTTAATTTTTACACATTAACAGTATTATTAAAAATAACATTTAATTCTTAAAATTTAAAAAATGAATAACATACTATAGTAGGAAGACAGATTCTTTTTTGTTAATTTGCGATAAACCCCTACTATTATGTCAATCACTGAAAAGATTTTAGCAATTGTGCTTTTGCTTTTTTTGCTGCTTTTATTTTTTTGGGCAATATTGGTTAGCCTGCCGCCCTATAAAAAATTCAGGAGAGATTTAATTTCCGGCTTCCGCCAGGCAAGGGCGCAGTCTATCAAACTGCAAAGCATGCTTAAAAATTACATTGAGGAAAACAATGCCGCCGGTAAAAAATTTACTGAAGATATGACTTATGGCAATTACTATAAATACCTAAAAAGCAACTATATAAGCTATCTTTCTAATAAAAATTATTCACGTGTAAAAACATCCTACAACCCTATTGTGCAATTACAGCTATACAGAACCTTAAAACAGCAGAAAAGCTGGCTTAATGACGCTGAAGATAAGCTGTATAACACATTAAATAACCCGGACGGGCAGATAAGCGTTAAGTACCATTAATTATTAATTAACCTGTACCCTGGCATTAGGGTTGGCTTTAATTACAGAGGTATCATAACCGCTATAGCTTTTAAGGTAACTTTTTAACGTAGTACCAAAACCATCGCGAAACCTTACCTTGCCGTTACTACGCAAAAAGTTTTTTACTGACTGTGCCCCTGCAAGGTGCGCTGCCGCCAGTATACCTGACTCAGTGATGTTTATACCTGCAATGGTTGTGCCGCTGTATCGTTTAATTTCATGGCGTAATTGCCATTTGTTAATAGATAGCAGTGCTTTAAAAGCACGCTCCTGAAGGGCGGGATTATGTAAAAATTTATCGGTATTATAAACTCCAACCGATTGTAATGCGCTTTTACCAAACTGGTATTTGCCCATATAACCATAGCTGCTTATAAGGCGGTAAAGACATTGTGACTCTTTTATACCTATGGCCTGCTTAAAGCCGACAAAAGATTTACCTGTATAAGGTAAGGTATAATGCTCTCTGAGTTCTTTAATTTCTTTTGAAGCTTCTGCAGCAGGTGCTACAGTATAGGTGTCAATTTCATTTTTAGCCAGGTGAAAACCTTCTACCCTGCCAAATTGTTTTACGTGGGTTTTAGTAAACCCGGTTGTTACTAAAAGTACTAAAAGTAAAAGTCCTGTTAGGTTTAACCATTTTTTTATCATGTATTGGAATTTCTCATGGCCTGTCACCCCATGAAATTTCTGCGGGCAAATATATGACAAAAAGTAACCTGATTTACAATATCTTACACATCCTCATAACTTTAACTTTACATTAAGAACTAATTATAAAAACCTGGCGCTTTTTTTAACAGTCTTTTAAAAAAACTGATTAGCTATAACAGTATTATCAGCCAAAAGCTTATTTAAACAAATAAAACAATGTATATCAGATACTTATCTTTTAATATTTAATTTATTAAGCCATTGGTGGTATTTAATACTGTTAACAACATGCTGCGCATGCGTTACGGCAAATTCATGATAGCCCGGCCTGTCTACACTGGCGCAAAAGTAAATGTAATTATGCTTTTCGGGATTAAGTACGGCATCTATAGCAGAAATATCGGGCATGGCAATTGGCCCAGGCGGTAAGCCACCGTTTTTATAGGTGTTGTATGGCGAATCTATTTGCAAATCTGCATTAAGCACCCTTTTATATACCAGGTTAAAATCACCCGCATTTTTCTTTTTGGCGTAAATAACTGTAGGGTCTGCCTCTAGCGGCATGCCCATTTTTAAACGGTTAAGGTATACACCGGCTACGCGTGGGCGTTCATCTTTTTTAACGGTTTCTTTATGCACTATAGAGGCCAGTATACTAACCTGCAACGGAGTAAGGCCAACGGCTTCAGCCTTGGCTTTTCTCTCTGCCGTCCAGAATTTGCGATATTCCTTGGCTATTTTATCGCGTACTTTAGTGGCGCTGGTATTCCAGTAAAATTCATAGGTGTTGGGTATAAAAATGCTCAGTACATTTTCTTCTGTAAAACCATTTTCCTGCAAAAATACCTTATCTGTAAAAGCCTCTAATAATGCAATGCTGTCTGGCTCTATCTGCTCGCCAAGCCTGCCTGCCAGGTGCTGTAATGTTTCCTGATTATTAAAGGTTACTTTAACCGGCACCGGGTTGCGCAATGCGGCAATAATTTCGTTACTGTTCATGCCATTGGTAAGCACAATTTTACCGGACTTTATATAACCGGGATATTTTTTTTTCTCTGCCACCCAGTTAAAACGTTCCATATCTTCAATGTATGGCTTTAGTGAATCCTGCACCTGGCTATACGTAGCATCAGAAGGTATGTAAAAAGCTACCCGGCTGTTGCTAAAAGCAGTATTGGGGGTAAATACTTTTTTATACATGTTATAGGCAATAACAGTACCGCCAATTACCACTATTATAGAAACTATTGTAATAATTTTTCTAAGCTTCACAATCTTTGTATTAATGTTGATGTATAAGCTGGTACAGCGCCTCGTCATGATAGCTTCCGTTGCGCTTGTTCCAGGCTTTTTTTATGCCTGCCAACCGGAAGCCAAATGTAGTAAAAAGTGCTATACTCGCAGCATTTTGAGTATCTATATTTGCATAAAGCTGATGCAGGCCCAGTGCTGTAAAAGCATAGTTAGTAAGCAATTTAAGGGTTTCGGCGCCAATGCCTTTATTGCGCTGGTTTTCACTAATAATTATGCCAACGCCGGCCCTTTCATTAGCAGGGTCAAAGTCAAAAATATCTATAAGCCCAATAGCATTGTTGCTGCCGATAAGGCAAATGGCAAGACGCAGCTGCTTTACTTCATAAATATCTCGGTGCGAATTTTTAATATACTGTTTTATAATGTAACGGCTATAAGGAGCCTGGCACTGGCTTACTTCCCACACGCGGGTATCGTTTTCCAGTGCATGCACAAAATCCAGGTCTTCGGGCTCCAGGGCCCTTAAAAAAATATTCTCCCCTTGCAGTGTTACCATTCAATATCTCCCCTAAAAACAAATTTAGCAGGCCCGGTAAGGTATATATCGCTAAACTGTTTATCATTTTGTTTAAATGATACAATTAATTCTCCTCCCGGCGTATGCAATATTATAGTATTACCTTCAGCTTTTCCCATAGCTTTCATAGCAAGCGCCACGGCGGTTACGCCTGTGCCACAACTAAGTGTTTCATCTTCAACCCCGCGCTCATAGGTACGTACTGAAAAAGTGTCAGTACCAGACTGTTTTACAAAATTTACATTAGCCCCTCTCTCACCATACATATCACTATAACGTATGCCTGCCCCTATTTTTTTTACATCAAGGTTAAGCAAATCATCTACCAGCTCTACATGGTGGGGCGAACCGGTATCGAGAAACGTATAATCCTGGTATACCGAAACGGTATTAACATCCTTCATCTTTAACGATATGCTTCCTCCGTCACTAATAGTAGCGTGGTGCCTGCCGTCTATTGCCAAAAAATCGGTTTCGGTATCAATTATTTCTAAAAAATTAGCAAAGGCCACAATGCAACGCCCACCGTTTCCGCACATTGAGCTTTCATTACCGTCAGAATTATAATATACCATACGAAAATCGGCATTACTATCGTTCTCTAACAGTATAAGCCCATCGGCGCCAATACCAAATTTACGGTCGCAAAGCCTTTCTATAAGTTTGGTATCATTTTTGGGAAATAGTTTATCGCGGTTGTCTACCATGACAAAATCGTTTCCGGTGCCCTGGTATTTATAAAAGGTGTATTCCATATTTTAAATAAATATGAACAAAAATACAAATATAAATAACACGCGGCCATGGCAGGCAAAGCACCTTTACTATATTTATTAATAACAAATAGAAAATTAAATACTGTTTAACCTATGAAAAAAATTTCAAGCCTTTTTTTAGTATCGCTACTCAGCGGCGCCACTACACTTGGAGCTTATAAACTGGTATTTGATAATGACACTGCTCCATCATCTGCCTTATCAATAGCTCCCCCAACCGCCCTCGCCAGAAATGTATCGCTTGGCGCTGAAAATGTAGATTTTACCGAAGCTGCCGATAAGGCCGTGCATGCTGTGGTACACGTTAAAAATACCTCTTATGCCACTGCCCCCTCTAACCCGTGGGACTATATGTTTGGCTATGGCGGACGCGGCGAACAGCGTGCGCAGGTAGGCACGGGATCAGGTGTTATTATTACCGAAGACGGCTACATTGTTACCAACAACCATGTGGTGCAGGGCGCTGCCGACCTTGAAGTGACACTGAATAACAACAAAGCCTATAAGGCTAAACTTATTGGCACTGACAGCAAAATGGATATTGCCCTGTTAAAAATTGACACGGATGAAAAACTGCCTTATGCAACTTTTGGAAATTCTGACGATGTAAAGGTGGGTGAATGGGTACTTGCCGTAGGTAACCCCTATAACCTTAACAGTACCGTAACCGCAGGTATTATATCTGCCAAAGCCAGAAACTTAAGCAAAGACGGATTACAATCTTTTATACAAACCGATGCTGCCGTTAATCCCGGTAATAGTGGGGGCGCATTGGTAAACACTCATGGAGAGTTGATAGGCATAAATACCATGATAACCTCTATGACAGGATCTTATGTTGGATATTCTTTTGCTGTGCCCAGTAATATTACACGCAAAATTATTGAAGATATTATGGAATTTGGCAATGTGCAGCGTGGTGTACTGGGTGTTGAAGGCGGCGAATTGAATAGTAATGTATCTAAAGAACTGGGTGTGAGTGATACCCAGGGCTTTTATGTTAACCGCGTAGTTGAAAGATCGGGCGCAGAGAAAGCCGGCCTTAAAAAAGGTGATGTAATTATTAAGGTAGACAATAAAAATATTTATGGCTTTGCTGACCTTAATGCTGCTATTATTACCAAACGCCCTAATGATGTGGTGAAGGTTACCGTGCACCGGGATGGTGAAGAAGTTACTTTGCCTGTTAAACTCTCTAAAAACGAAATTAATACCTACAGTTATGAAGGGCTGGAGCTGCAAGACCTTAGCCCGGATGAGAAAAAACAACTTAAGCTCAACTACGGTGTACGCATAAAAGATATTACCGATGAAGCCTTTATGCCCTATTATGATGAACTTAAAGACGGTATTATACTCAGTATTAACAGTGTAAAGGCTACTGATGTAAGCACAGTATCTAAAATATTATCTAACAAAGGTAATAACCGTGTACGGGTAGAAATGCTTAGCAAAAACGGAGAAGTTATACGTTTTATAATGTAATATATTAATTCATCTTGCTTTATATGTAAAAAGTCCCGGCTGCTAAACAGCCGGGACTTTTTTGTATACAAAAAAAGCAGCCCATTAACGGGCTGCTCTAAAAACTATATAACAGTATATTAATTTTTCATCACCTTGATAACACGAACGGCATCACCTGCGGTTACCTTAACCATATAGGTACCGGCAGCAAGTGCCGACATATTAATTTGTGCCTGGTTAGCATTTACAGTAGTAAATACTACCTGCTGCCCTACAATATTATATACCGCTACCGATGTTATGGCTGCGCCATAGCTAAGGTTAAGCGTCTCAGTTACCGGGTTAGGATAAAAGCTAAGCGTATCAAGCGTAAATGCTTTGGCAGAAAGCACCTGGTTTACCGTTACGGCAAGCGCATTACTAACGCAGCCGCCATTGGTAGCAACGGCATAGTAAGTAGCATCATCTGTAAGTACAGCGGTGGTTTCAAGCAACTGCGTCATTTCAGCATCAGCATACCATACTATATTATCACCGTTAACGTTAAGGTCTGCAAGGGTTTGCCCCTCTGTAAACTCCTGGGTTGTGGCCCCAGAAATTTCAGGTACAGCATTTATTTCTACCGCAAAAGATTCATCTGCAACGCAGCCTTCTGCTGTTTCTACATATACGTAAATTGTCATGCTTGCCGTAACTACATCTCCGCCAGCCAGCATATCGCCAGTAGCTCCGGCGGCTGTATAATAATTACCGCTTTCAAGTTCCGGCAATGTATATGATCCGCAGGCAGCTACATCTTGTACATCCAGATTAATTTCATCTATCATAACAGTAACAGCAACCCTTTCACTTACGCAGTCTGCTTCAGTTTTAGTAGCATAATAGGTTGTTTCAGTTAACACTTCTGTATCAGCTATAGTTTCTGGTGCGGTTTCTGAAGCATACCAGGCTACAGTACCTCCAAATGATGGCAGGTTGGCGCCGGTAGCACCTTCGCAAAAAACTAAATTTTCATCCAGTTCTGTAGTATCAATTTCGGGGCAGCTAATGTTTATCATATAATCTTCTGCCTGTCCATACCCATCTCCATCTACACTTGAACATGGATCAGACGAATAGGATCCATCCAGTTTTAAAACCCTCATATACGTTAAGCCTGTAAGCGCACCGGCAGGTATAGTTATCTCTGTTACAGCCTCTTCATCATCGGTTCCGGTTGAAAAAAATACCGATCCTGCCTCAAAAGATTCCCCTTCGGTAAAGTTACCATCATGGTTAAAATCAATAAATAAAGTAAAATAACTTTCATAAAAGCCTTCTGTATTTCCTTTAAGGGTAAGCGTATACGTCTCACCTTTAACCACTTGTGCAGCATCAAGGCTGGTAAAATCCTCACGGCCTGTTTCAGCATCATCTGCCGAAGTATTATTTATGCCAGCAAAATTTACTAGTGTAATAGGCTCCACAGCTTCATAAAACTCTATATCACAAAGGCATATATCTCCTGTAGACGTTACCTCAACCGGGGTACTGGTAATGCTTTCGGCACTTTCTGTGCAGGTTACTATAGCCCTGTACCACATGGTTTCAGGCTCTGTAGTAGTGTAAGTAGCTAAATTACCGCCTTCTGCCACATTGGTAAACGTTGTACCATTAGTAGAGGCCTGCCATTGATAAGTAATACCAGGAAAAATATAATTACTTGATAATGAAAGCGTAAAACTGCTATTTAAACAAGCTTCATCAAGGCTTGAAATAGTAGCTGCTGCTGCCGGGGTGCCATTGCAATTACCCTGTACAACATACAGGTCATCAATATAAAATAACGCATCAACATCTTCATCTACAGGATTTTGAGTATTGATACTAAGGTATATTTCATTACCGTTTGGCGGTGTAAAAGTTGCCGAGCGCACAACACATTGGTCTGAAGGGGTGTGGTTATCGGGAGTAATCTCATCTATAACTGTCCACGGGCCGGTAGGCGAAGTAGCGTAAGACACTGTTATTGAGCCCCATTCAGGAGTATTTGGCAAAGCTTCGTCACTCCAGTAATCGGTTAATTTATAGCTGTATGTAAGTGTCGCTTCATTACCGTCTGAAGCCCCTATAGAACCGGAAACACTCTGTACATCATCATAATAGTAATAAAGTTCGGTTACCCATGACTGACCGTTGCAAGACAAATAATCATCCTGCCAAAACATATAGCCGCCATCGTCCCAGGTTAAATCTTCAGACCCAAAGTCTTCATAATAAGATATTTGCCCGTAAGATTGAAAGATTCCGGCAAGGCAAATAAACATACCGGTAATCCATAAAAGTGAGTTTTTTTTCATTGTAAAATAATATTGGTTTTAAAGTAATACAACTTTTATGTAGCAAAAGTCTGATAATTTTAACAAAAACGCAAGCTTTAACCATTTTAAGATTAATATTTTACATAATTAATCAAATCCTAATTTTAACATTATACAACTGTAAAAAATTATGTTACAAGCGAAAACGTTTGAGATATTTTATTACATTTGCAATGGTAACAAAACCTTTTTTCGCATAAAGGGAATTTTAAAACCAACCTTTTCTTCATAATTGAAAAATCCGCCCCTGCTCACAGGAGCGGATTTTTTTTAAGAAAAAAGCCACAAAAACATATTTTTCTTTCACAATTTGGTACTTTTTTACCTTTAGGGTGAGAAACACCCTGTTTAATTAAAAATCTGTTATACAGTACTTTATATTTTTTTCTAAAAAAATCGTTCACATGTGCCAAAAATGGCAACCGGCAGCGCACCGCCATACAAAATTTTAGGATAGTAGTACTGAAACCCCTCTTGCAGTATAGGCTTGGCAATAAAAAATTAATGTTTACTTTTATAAAGTTTAAACCAATTATTATGGCACTCAGCTGGAACGAAATTAAAGACCGCGCAGTAAAATTTAGCAAAGAATGGGAAAATGATTTTAATGAAGATGCCGAGGCAAAATCGTTCATGGACGATTTTTTTAACGTGTTCGGTATACCGCGCAGGCGGGTGGCAAGTTTTGAAAAGCATGTAAAAAAAACGGGCGGCAAACAGGGGTTTATAGATTTGTTATGGAAGGGCGTTATACTCATAGAATTTAAATCGAGGGGTAAAGACCTGGATAAGGCGCACACCCAGGCACGGGGCTATTTTCCCGGGTTGAAGGATGCCGAACTGCCCCGCTATATTTTGGTGTCAGACTTTGCCCGTTTCAGGCTATATGACCTGGAAGAAGATATAACCATAGAGTTTAAGCTACAGGAGCTGGTAAACAACGTGCAGCACTTTGGCTTTATTGCCGGCTACCAAAAACAGGTATATAAAGAGCAGGACCCTGTAAATATTAAAGCTGCCGAACTTATGGGCAGGCTGCACGACAGGCTTGAGGATATTGGCTACCAGGGCCACAGCCTTGAAGTATACCTGGTACGGCTGCTGTTTTGCCTGTTTGCCGAAGACACCACCATATTTATACGGCAGGAGTTCCAGAATTTTATAGAGCAGCGCACCAGCCCAGACGGCAGCGACCTTGCCGCCAAGCTACAGCAATTGTTTGAGGTATTAAATACCCCGCCGGATAAACGGTTTACAAACCTGGATGAGCAGCTAAACTCTTTTCCATACGTTAACGGCAAACTGTTTGAAGAGCCCCTGCGCATGGCAAGTTTTGACAGCAAAATGCGGCAGGCATTGTTAGATTGCTGCTACCTGGACTGGAGCCAGATATCGCCCGCTATTTTCGGCTCTATGTTCCAGAGCGTAATGAACCCGCAGGAACGCCGCAACCTGGGTGCGCACTACACCAGCGAAAAAAACATATTAAAACTCATAAAGCCGTTGTTTCTGGACGAATTGTGGCAGGAGTTTGAAAAAATAAAAAGCAACCGCAACAAGCTTAATGAGTTCCACAAGAGGCTGAGCACATTAAAGTTTCTGGACCCTGCGTGTGGCTGCGGCAACTTTTTGGTAATTACCTACCGCGAGCTGCGCCTTTTAGAAATTGCCATACTGCGCGCGCTCAACAAAAACGGGCAGGGCTTTTTAGATGTGCGCGACATTATATGGCTGGATGTAGACATGATGTACGGCATAGAGTATGAGGAGTTCCCCGCACGGATAGCCGAAGTAGCCATGTGGCTGATGGACCACCAGATGAATATGCTGATAAGCAATGAGTTTGGACAGTACTTTGCCCGCCTGCCCTTAAAAAAAGCGGCTACTATTGTGCATGGCAATGCCTTGCGTATTGATTGGGAAGATGTAGTGTCTAAAACCGAACTATCGTATATTATTGGTAACCCGCCGTTTATCGGGCATCATATACAAACTGAATTACAAAAGTCAGACTTGCATTACACTTTAAAAGGTATAAAAGCTGCAGGGGTCATGGATTATGTTTCCGCCTGGTATTATAAAGCAGCAGAATATATACAAAATACAATAATAAAAGCTGCTTTTGTATCTACAAATTCTATAGTCCAAGGCGAACAAGTTGGAATTTTGTGGCTTCATTTAATTAATAATTTCTCTATCAAAATCCATTTTGCCCACCGCACGTTTAAATGGAGTAACGAGGCACGCGGCAATGCAGCCGTATATTGCGTAATTATTGGCTTTGCTAATTTTGATACTAATAATAAAGTGATATATGAATACGAGGATATTAAAGCTGAACCCCATGAACTTCATTCTAAAAATATAAATCCATATTTAGTAGATGCAAAGGATATAATAATCAGTAATAATTCTTCTCCAATTTGTGAAGTTCCTAAAATGATGTATGGTAACAAACCTACCGATGGAGGTAATTTTTTATTAACCGATCAAGAAAAAATAAATTTTTTGATTAATGAGCCTAAAGCTGATATTTTTATAAAACCATTTCTAAGTGCTAGAGAGTATATAAATGGAGAGAAAAGATGGTGTATATGGCTAGTTGATTCAGATCCAAATATACTTAAACAGTGTCCATCAATTACTGAAAGAATTAGACTAGTAAAAAATTTTAGAGGCGAAAGTAAGGCTGCAACTACAAGAAATTATAAATTCCACAATCTTTTCAGACAAATAACACAACCAAAAAGTGATTTTTTATTAATCCCTAGAACTACTTCTGAAAATAGAAATTATATACCCATCGGTTTTTTTACTAAAGACTTTATCGTCGGAGATACTTGTCAAGCAATACCTGATGCAACTCTCTACCATTTTGGCGTTTTAACCTCTATCATGCACATGGCATGGGTAAAAACAACCTGTGGCAGGCTAAAAAGCGATTACAGGTATTCTAAAGATATAGTTTACAATAACTATCCCTGGCCCGAAAACCCATCAGACAAACACATTAAGGCCATAGAAAAGGCAGCGCAAAAAGTGCTTGAGGTTCGGGAGCAATTCCCGGGCAGTTCGCTCGCCGACCTGTACCACCCGCTCACCATGCCGCCCGCACTGGTAAAAGCCCATAACGCATTAGACAAAGCCGTAGACCTTGCCTACCGCCCGCAACCCTTTGTAAGCGAAGCCAAGCGCATGGAGTTTCTTTTTGAGCTGTACGAAAAATATACCGCAGGCCTGTTTAGCAGCCAAAAGCCCAAAAAAGCGCCAAAAACAAAAAAATAGCCAGGTAACTATATAAATAGTACCTGGCCCGGAGTAAATTAACCAATAAAACAAATATGCTTTTTAAATATACCGCCCTGCGGGGTGGTTGTCTGTACGCGTTATATAACTTCCATCCCTAACCGGTGTCCTCCTGTTTACAAAGTGGCTGTCATGGCCATGGAGTTCGCCGGACGGTTTTGCCACTTTAGGAAAAGTAGCCAGTTCAGCGGGGTTAATAAATGCTGGGTCATCATAAGGCAGATAACTGTCAAATGTATGGCTCAATGTTTTCACTGCGCCCGCATCATCCCGACCGGTACGCAAAGTAGTAGTAATTGCCATAACTTGTTGTTTTTTGTTATATAAAGGTACGTGTTTTTTTGATAAATTAACAAAATTTCAGTTAAAAATTATTAATTTATCAATCGTTATAGTAAGCATAAAAAAAAAGGCTGTCTTTTTACAAAAACAGCCCTTTTACCTTTATAATAACAGTAAGTGGGTAATTACTACAAATAGCCTCCATCATTACCGGCAGTAGTGTCGGTACGTACAATATTACGTCCGTCACGCACCGGAGATTTTTTAAGGCTCACATTGCGCTCTTCATTTTCACTTTCAAGCGCTTCTTCGCTGATTTTTCCTGCCGGTGGCGGAAAAGAAGCCAACTCCTGCGGGTTTACCACAGCCGGGTCATCATACGGCAGTTTATCATAAGGCACACGCCCGTCATTATTAGTAGTGCTGGCGGCGGCCCTCCTGTTCTCATCAATTCCGTTTACAATATCTGCCCTGCTGTTTGTTGTGGGTACAACAGGTTTTTTTTCATTATTTTCCATATCTCATTAATTTTAATGTTTCTTATTTATTTTAACTGTCGGTTGTATCACCCCCATTTACATGAATCACCTGCCCGGTAATGTATGAGGCATCTTCGCTGGCTAAAAACACATAGGCGGGGCCTACTTCACTGGGTTGCCCTGCCCTTTTCATTGGCGTAGATTTTCCAAACTCTTTAACCTGTTCTTCATCAAAGGTGGCGGGTATAAGCGGTGTCCATATAGGGCCCGGCGCCACGCCGTTTACCCGTATGCCTTTTTCGGCCAGCATGGCCGATGTTGAGCGTGTAAATGATACTATAGCCCCTTTGGTGCTACTGTAATCAATAAGGTGCTCACTACCGCGATATGCCGTTACCGATGTGGTATTTATTATACAGTCGCCTTCTTGTAAATGAAACAGCGCCTGGCGGGTTATATAAAAAATAGGGAGTATATTAGTGTCAAAGGTTTCGCGCACCTGCTCCCCTGTAATATCTTTAAAATCCTCCTGCGGAAACTGCACTGCGGCATTATTTACCAAAATATTCAGGCTGCCCAGTTCGGCTATTGCCTTATCTACGGCTTTAATGCAAAAATTCTCATCTTTTATATCGCCGCTCATAACATAGCAGGCAACACCTTCCGCCTCTACCAGGGCTTTTGTTTTTTCGGCATCCTCATGCTCATCATAATACACAATAAACACATTGGCGCCCTCGCGTGCAAAATGCAGTGCCACACTACGGCCAATACCGCTGTCGCCACCCGTTATAAAAGCATTTTTTCCGGTCAATTTACCGCTTCCTTTATAAGAATCGCGGATAAACTCCGGTTTGGGTGTCATTTTATATTCATCGCCGGGCTGGCCCTGCTGGTGTTGCGGTGGAAATTTTGTGGGGTAACTCATAACCTATATCGTTTAAATCTCTTTTAAATCTCTTTATCAGCAGCTTCGGTATTAATATGCGATTCAGCAATGGATGATAACATCAGGTCGGCCCCTTTTTCATCCTGAAGCGTTTGCTCCAGCAGCATTACCACATCTTCTTCACGCAGGGCAATAGCATATGCCCGCATGGTGCCGTAACAGGCAATTTCATAATGCATTATTTTTTGCAGCACCGCTATAATAGCCGCATCGCGCACCACACCCTGGCGGGTTATGTGTATAATGCTCTCGGCCTCTTTTACAAAGCAGTCTATGGCTTCGTACTCTTTTTCCTGCGCAGGTATGCCTATGTAGTTAAAAATCTTTTCAAGGCGCTCAATATGGGTAAGGGTCTCCTCATGGTGTTTTTGCAGCACGGTAACCAAATCTTTGCTGGACGATTGTACAATAACCCCATTCAGCATATTACCCATAACCCCTTCTGTCCAGTAAAGCTCCATCAGTTGCTTTTCAAAAAGCCCCCTTAGCTCCCGGTATTGGTCACTATATTCTTTTACAACATTTGCCTGCATAATACTATTTGTTTACCGTTTGGTTATTAGCTTCTTTTACCTGGGCAACCGTATCTACTGCCGGTGTGGCAATTTGCGGGGTTACCGCTTTTTTATCGCTGCCCCTGCTAACATAAAACTGGTTGGCATGTGTTTCCTGGTCCATACCCTGTACATCAGGGTTATACACCTTGCCCACCTGCGCTTCGGCCTTTGCCTCGGCTTTGGGTTTTTCATGGGTGTTGCAAGAGGTAAAAACAGCTGCCATTGCCAGCAGTACATAAACTTTATACATTGATTTTTTCATGGGTCTGTCTTATTTTTACTATAAAGTTACCAATCCATTTTAGCAATAGCAGTATAATTAACGCATGATTAACAGGCATTTCAGCCTTTTAATATCTTTTTAAGATACACACCCGTAAAACCAGCTTTAACAGTAAAAATTGGCATTACAGCCACTTTTTACGTTATTTGCAGGCATGAACCAGCAGGTGCATTTACCATTACCCTATAATATAAAGCTTACCATTAAGCGTGAAGACCTGTTGCACCCCCATATTTCGGGCAACAAGTTCCGCAAGCTCAAATACAACATACTGCAGGCCCAAAAACTGGGCTGCCCGGCATTGCTTACTTTTGGCGGTGCATACAGCAATCATATAGCCGCTACAGCCGCCGCAGGTAAACAATATGGCATACCTGTTATAGGCATTATCCGCGGTGAAGAGCTGGTTAATAAAGTTGATGATAACCCAACTCTCAGCTTTGCCAAAGAACGCGGCATGAGGTTTAAATTTGTAACGCGTGAGGCTTACCGGCAAAAAAATGAAGCCGCTTTTATTGAGCAATTAAAAGCCGAATTTGGCTCATTTTACCTGCTGCCCGAAGGCGGTACCAACCTTTTGGCAGTAAAAGGCTGTGAAGAAATTGTAACAGATGAAGACAATGCCTTTACGCATATTTGCTGTGCTGTGGGCACCGGGGGCACCATAGCAGGCATTGCCAATGCAGCCCACGCGGGGCAGCAGGTTCTGGGGTTTCCCGCATTAAAAAGCGAAGCCCTGGCAGCAGATATTTCTAAACTGACTCAAAAACACAACTGGCAGCTTAAAACAGGCTATGAGTTTGGCGGGTACGGCAAAATAAATGAAGAACTTGTGCGGTTTATAAACGATTTTTTTGAAAAAACAGCCATACCTTTGGACCCCGTTTATACATCAAAGATGGTTTTTGGCGTTATAGATATGGTATACAAGGGATATTTTGCTGAAAACGCCTCAATTTTAGCCATACATACAGGCGGGTTGCAGGGCATAGCAGGAATGAATAACATGTTATTAAAAAAGAAATTACCAATTATAAAAACCTTAGATAAATGTTGAAAAAGATACTGGCATTCGTTTTACTAAGTTTTATTGTAAGTTGCGGCACCACAAAATCGCGCGTAAAAACAAAAGGGCGCACTGCTTCTGCAAAAACTTCTAAACATCAGCGCACCTCAAAAATAAAAACCAATAAAGGCCAAACCGCTACTGCTGCTGCCCGCCCCGCGGCAAACAACAGGCAGGAAGAGGTATTAGAGTCTACATCGCGCA
Source organism: Flavobacterium rhizosphaerae (assembly GCF_046000445.1). NCBI lineage: Bacteria > Pseudomonadati > Bacteroidota > Flavobacteriia > Flavobacteriales > Flavobacteriaceae > Flavobacterium > Flavobacterium rhizosphaerae. The sequence goes on from NZ_JBELPZ010000009.1 coordinate 93,942, forward strand.
CTGTAGTATACAGCGATATTGTAAACCAATATATAGACCAGTATAAAGACGTAGCCAAAGATAATATGAGACGCCACGGCATACCTGCCAGCATTACCCTTGCGCAGGGAATACTGGAGTCTGGCGCGGGGCGCGGTACCCTTTGTGTAGAAGCCAACAACCATTTTGGCATTAAATGCCATAGCGACTGGGCAGGCGATAAAATATACCATGATGATGATGCCGAACAGGAGTGTTTCAGGAAATATAGACATGCCTCAGAATCGTTTGATGACCATTCCATATTTCTTACCACAAGGGGGCGCTATGCCTCTTTATTCAAGCTTGATAAAGACGATTATAAAGCGTGGGCAAAAGGGTTACGCGCGGCAGGCTATGCTACAGACCCTAAATACCCGGAAAAGCTTATTGGGCTTATTGAACGCTATGAGCTTGATAAATATGATTCTGAAGTATTAAACAAACGCTATACCCCTGCACCAAAAACAGAACCGGCAGTAGCCTCAAACCAAAATTCGGTACTACAGGCTACCAAAAATAATAGCGATACTGTGGCCGCTAACGGGTCATATACTGTAATGAAGGGCGATACGCTCTATTCCATTTCAAAAAAACACAACCTTACCGTAGAGCAACTAATGAAACTAAATGGCCTTTCAGGCAATACCATATCCATAGGCCAGGTATTAAAAGTAAAATAATCATGTTATATCAACGCAGCAGCCGTCTTTTTGCCGAAGCAGAACAAGTAATACCGGGAGGTGTAAATTCTCCTGTACGGGCTTTTAAAGCCGTAGGGGGCACTCCTGTTTTTATTAAAGAGGCCAAAGGCGCCTATCTTTATGATGAAGACGGAAATAAACTTATAGACTATATTAACTCCTGGGGACCCATGATATTGGGCCACGCGTATGAACCGGTAGTAAATGCCGTTATAGAACGCGCTAAAAAAGGTACTTCTTTTGGTACACCTACCGCGCTTGAAACCGAAATAGCTGCACTTGCCGTGAGCATGGTGCCTAATATTGATAAGATAAGGTTTGTAAACAGCGGTACCGAAGCGTGTATGAGCGCAGTACGCCTGGCGCGAGGCTACACAAGCAGGGAAAAAATAATAAAATTTGCGGGTTGCTACCACGGGCATTCCGACTCATTTTTAATACAGGCGGGCAGCGGTGCAGTAACGTTTGGCACCCCAAACAGCCCCGGCGTAACCCAGGGTACTGCCAAAGATACCCTCCTGGCACAGTATAACAACCTGGAAAATGTAAAAGCGCTGTTTGCTGCAAACCCTGATGAAATCGCTGCAATTATTATTGAGCCCGTAGCCGGAAACATGGGGTGCATACCCCCGGCAGAAGGATTTTTAGAAGGCCTGCGTGAGGTGTGTACTGCAAACGGTGCCTTGCTTATATTTGATGAAGTAATGACGGGGTTTAGGCTGGCAAAGGGCGGCGCACAGGAATTATTTAACATCAAGGCCGATATAGTAACCTTTGGTAAGGTTATTGGCGGCGGGCTGCCCGTAGGGGCTTTTGCAGCATCCGGCAAAATTATGGATTACCTGGCGCCATCCGGGCCGGTATACCAGGCCGGTACACTTTCAGGCAATCCGCTTGCTATGGCTGCCGGGCTCGAAATGCTTAAAGCGCTTAACAGCGACACCAAAATATTTGAAAGGCTCGAAGAAAAAACAGCCTATCTTGAAAAAGGCATCCACAAAATTTTACTGGAAGAAGAAGTAAGCCATACTATTAACAGGGTAGGCTCTATGATATCGGTACATTTTGACAAAAAGCCGGTAACCGATTTTGCCACCGCAGGAAACGGCAATAACGACACCTTTAAAAAATTCTTTCACGGGCTTTTGGATAACGGGGTGTACATAGCGCCTTCGGCCTATGAAACCTGGTTTATTACCGACGCCTTAACCTATGAGGACCTTGATTATACTCTTAACGCCATAAAAAAAGTGGCGGGAACATTATAATAACACAGCATATTTTAATAAAACCCTCTATTAAAACAGCTTTTTTATTATATCCTCTTCGGTAATGCCTTCGGCATCGGCTTTGTAGTTTTTAATGATACGGTGGCGTAATATACCTGTAGCTACAGCCTGCACATCTTCAATATCGGGGCTGTATTTACCTTTTAATGCGGCATTGGCCTTGGCAGCCAGTATAAGGTTTTGCGAGGCGCGGGGCCCTGCCCCCCAATCAAGGTAGGTTTTTACATAATCATTGCTCAATGCATTGCCGGGGCGGGTTTTATTTACCAGCGTTACGGCATATTCAATAACATTATCAGCCACCGGTATACGGCGTATAAGGTGCTGAAAATCCAGTATTTCTTCAGCCGTAAACAACGGCTGTATGGTTGCTGTAAAATCGGCAGTAGTGCTTTTTACCACCTGTACTTCTTCATCAAAAGTTGGGTAGTCCAGTTTTATGGCAAACATAAAACGGTCTAACTGTGCCTCCGGCAACGGGTAAGTACCCTCCTGCTCTATAGGGTTTTGCGTGGCAAGCACAAAATAAGGCAATGCCAGCTTGTGGTGGTGCCCGGCTACGGTTACGGCCTTTTCCTGCATGGCCTCAAGCAGGGCCGCCTGTGTTTTGGGCGGTGTACGGTTTATCTCGTCTGCCAGGATAATATTACTGAATATAGGCCCTTTTAAAAATTTAAACTGGCGGTTTTCGTCCAGTATTTCACTCCCCAGTATGTCAGACGGCATTAAATCGGGTGTAAACTGTATACGCTTAAAATCAAGGCCAAGCGCCTGGCTTATAGTGTTTACCATAAGGGTTTTAGCAAGCCCGGGCACACCTACTAGCAGTGCATGCCCCCCGCTGAATATGCTGAGTACTATTTGCCCTACAACATCATCCTGACCTATTATAACTTTTGCTATTTCTCTTTTTAAAGCGGCCTGTTTTTCAACAAGGTGCTGTATTGCTGCTACGTCTGACATATTTTTTTATCGGTGGTTTAAAAAATTTAAGGGCAGCCTTTTTCCATTTCGGCAGACTACCCTTCAAACTTAAAAAGAATTTTTATTTTTTACCTACTGCTTAAACAAATAAAATGTTATTTAACCCAGTTATTGGCAAAATCACAGTCCTGGTAGTCTTTAGATACTTTTATAAAGGTTTCTTTAATTTTATTGGCACTCCATTTTTTTATGGTTTCCTTTTGTTTTTCCTGCAATGCCAATTCTTTAATTTTGGTATAGTCATTAGCATAGTCGGCCTTATGATCGTCATAACGATGAGCCACTGTCATTATCTTATAGCTGGAAACCGACCTTGGATCTTCATCCAGTATAGGAGGTGTAATTTCGCCTTCTTTAAGCGACGATACATAGTTATATACCGAAGGGTCCATTTTAGTAAGCTCAAAACGGGTTTCAAGCGTGCGGGGGTTCATAAGCAGGCCACCACTGTTACGGGTTTCTTTCTCATCCGATTCAGACCGGGCCGCATCGGCAAATGTAATTTCGCCGCTTATTATCTTTTTCCTTATGGCTTCAATCTTTTCTTTAGCTTTTTGCAATGCCTCAGGAGTAGTTTTGGGCTTCATTAAAATATGCCTTACATCCAGTTCCTGGCCCCTTATTTTTTCCACATAAATCAGGTGGTAGCCAAACTCAGTTTCTATAGGCTCAGAAATTTCACCTTCGTCCAGGCTAAAAGCGGCATCTTTAAATTCTTTTACAAACGGCGTTTTACGGGTAATTTTATAAAACCCCCCGCTGGAGCGTGAACCGGGGTCTTCGCTATACAGTACAGCTTTACTGTAAAAACTTGAGCCGCCTTCAACATCTTTCTTAATCTGGTTCAGGCGGTCTATAACCTTCTGTTTTTCTTCCTGGGGTATCTCAGGCTTTATTACAATTTGTGCCACTTCCATTTCGGCTCCAAACACGGGGCGCTCATCTTCTTTAAACTTAGCAAAAAACTGCCTTACCTCTTCCGGGGTTATTTCAACCTCATCTACTACCTTTTTTTGCATCTGCTCGGTAAGTTTCTGGTTTTTTATTAACTCAAAAAGGTCTGTTTTAAAAGTTTCAAGATCTTTCTTTTTAAAATATTCCACCATTTTTTCGGGTGTGCCCAGGTTTTCAACAAAATAATCAATCTGGCGGTTCATGGTTTCGTTTACCTCATCATCGCTTACTATAATACTATCCTGTATGGCCTGGTGTGCATACAATTTATCTTCCATAAGCTTGCCCAGTATCTCACAACGGGTAATGCCCTGTATAGGCACATTTTGCGCCTGTAGCTCGCGAAAGGTAAGGTCAATATCAGAATCAAGCACAATAAAATCGCCCACTACTGCCACCACACCGTCTATTTTAGTCCTGCCTGGCTGGTTAACAGGTGCCGGCTTTACTGTATCCTGCACGCTTTCGGATATAATTTCCTGCGCTTTTGCCGCCTGAAAGCCTAAAAGCCAAACACATGCCAACAGGAATATCCTGTTACTTATAGATCTCATATTTACTGTTTTTAATTGCATCATCCGTAATATCTTTTTGAAACTTCTTTATTAACTCCAGTTTCCTGTTATTTATTATTAACTGCTCTAAAGTAGGCTTTATATACTCAAACGGCGTCACCCTGTTATCTGGCAGTACCTTATTTACTTTTACCAGGTATACATCTGTTGAGTCGGTATACTGGTAAGACAAATTATCTGCTATATACTTATCGCGATTATCGGGCTTTATAAAAGGCAGCTTGCCATATACCTGGTCCATATCTACCCAGGTGGTATCATTAAAGGCATAGCTTTTAAACTGAAGGGCCATATCATTAAGCGCCTGCCTGTCTTTTTTACTGCCGCTTAAAAACCGCTTGTTTACTGTGCTGAATTTTGCAAAATCTTTTGGCAGCCTTATGTACCGCAGCTTAACTAATGTTTCGGTTGTTTTAAAATTGTCTTTGTTCTCTTTATAATACGCCTCAAGGTCCTGCTGGGTAACCACGGTATCTACACTGCGCTTTACTATCGCCTCAAGGTAGGCTTTGGTATACAGGTCTACCGTGTATTGCTTTACAAGCGCATCAAATTCCTGCTGTTGCTCCTTATCAAGGTTAACCACCGCAGCATCATACAGCAATTTTTGCAGCGCCCAGTGGTCTATATAATTTTTTACTATGGCAATACTGTCTTCTTTAGGCGTACCCGGTGGTACAAGGCCCTTTATATCTTCCTGCTGCAGGTAAGAATTATTAACGCGCGCTACGGCCTTTGGCTGTTCTTCCTCTTTAAAATATCCGCAGGAACAGGCCAGTATTCCCGCTAAAAGCCATAAAGCCCTTTTTGCCATTACTGGTTAAGTTCTTTTTTTACTTTCTCAAATACATCCTGGTTTACTTTTATAGTAAACTCTTTTTTAAGGTCATCTACCCACGTATTTTCAAGATACTGCTGGTAATCGTTTATAACGCGGCCTTTGCTTTCTTCAAAACTTTTTGGCCCTGCAGGCAATACTTTTTTCTCATTAACCACATAATAGTAACCATCCTGCTTAATAACATCCGAAATACCCTCATGCCAACCGGCGCTTTCAGGAAAATCGCTGCTGCCTTTTTCAAACGTGCCCGATTTTTCCATGATAGTGATTTTTCCGGTATTGAGCTTTTGTTTTATAAAAGCGGCATCTTTACCCTCTGTAAGGTATTTGCGTGCTTCCTGTGCCGCCTTCTCGTCGGTTGAAGAAAACACCTCTGCTTCGGCACGCTGTTTCCACAGGTAGTTATCTTTATGGGCATTATAATACTTTTGAAGTCCGATGGTATCAGTTTTAGCCTTGTTCCATATTTCTTTCTCCATCAGGTCAAACAGCAACAGGCCATCGCGGTATTCCTGCATGGTGGCAGCAAACTCCGGAAACTCATTTTCAAGGTTATCATTATAATAAGCGCTAAGCTGTTCATCTTTATAACGCTCATACAAATCATTCACCGCTCGCGATAATGGCCTAGGCCATGCCCCGGTGCGCTGTTGCGAATGGGCATATTGCAAAAATTCTTTACCGGTAAGGTTTTTATCATTATTTATGGTAAGCAGTGTTTTGTTATAACTGTCTGCATTGGCAGGTATAGACCATTTGTGCGAATACAGGCTGTCATTAAACGCTTTTTCTACTTTGGCATACAAATCCTGATCTGTTTTTATGCTGTATTTTTCACGAAGTTTTTTAGTCATAGAAGCCGCTATAAGTTTAGAGCGGTCATCCCTCCTTATACGGTTTTCAAAATCAGGCTTAACCTCTTCAAGGGTTTTTACCGGATATTTATTCATAAGTTTTATAATATGCCAGCCAAACTGCGTTTTGAAGGGTTTGGTAATATCCCCCGGGTTTTTAAGGGAAAAAGCCTGGTTTTCAAAATCGGTTGAAGTAAGCTCGCCGGAACTGAATTTAGGCAGTTCGCCACCGGCTTCTGCACTGGTTTTGTCGTCAGAAAACTGTTTGGCAAGGCTTGAAAAATCTTCACCCTGCTGTAGTTTCTGGTAAATTTCATCAATACGGCTTTTTACCTTAGCGGCATCCTCAGGGTTGCCGTCTTTGGGGCTAAGCAGCATAATATGCGCTACCTGTATATCGCCACGGTTTTCCCTTACATCGTCAACTTTTATAATATGGTAGCCAAAACGGGTACGTACCGGCTCAGATATCTGTCCTTTGGGAGTATTATAAGCGCCATTTTCAAACGGATACACCATACGGAAAACCGAAAAATAACCTAAATCACCTTTATTTTCTTTAGCCGAAGGGTCTTCGGAATATTGCTGCGCCAGTTTACCAAAATCTTCGCCTGCCAGGGCTTTTTTGCGTACCTCTACCGCCTTATTATAGGCTTTAAGCGTATCAGCCGGGCTGGCATTTTCATCAGCAAGAAATAAAATATGCGACGCTTTTATCTCTTTGCCAGAGCGGTTATACGCCTCTTCAATAAGCTCATCGGTAACCTTGGTATCGGTAAGGTAGTTTTTTGCCAGTTGCGTGCGGTAGCTTTTTAGCTCGCCCTGGTATTTTTTATCTTCCTGCAAGCCCAGTTTCTCGGCTTTTTTTACCTTTAATTTATACCCTATAAAAAGGTCAAGGTAATTGTCAAGGTCTTTTTGCGAATCGTCCTTTACAAGGTCAAGGTTTTTGTTGTAAACCCTTACAAATTCATCAGTGTAATACGGTGTGCCGTCTATGGTAAAAAGTACTTCTTTGTTTGCATTGGGCGATGGTGCTGAAGTAGTGGTGCTTTGAGTTGATTTACAGCCGGCAACTAACAATGTAGTGAGCAATAGGCCAGAAAAAACCTGATTTAATTTCATTATTAAACGGTAATTTATATGATATAATACGGTTTACTAAACGCGGCATACCCTAAAAAAGTATGCCGGTTGCAATTTGCAACCCACAAAAGTAAACAATCGGCAGTATTGTGCAAGGATATATTTATAAAAACAGATTTTTTAAATGGTAGTAACGCAACGCTTTGGCTTAAGCTGCATCTGACATAAAAAAACAATTACCATGAAAAAACTTTTTTTATTTGTAGCAATGGCTGCTTTTACACTAACCTCGTGCAGCAAAGATGATGATGATAACAAAACCTATACACTAAACAGTGATTATCTTTTCGGGAACTGGGTTGAAACAGACCCTACCAATTATATCTTTAGTTTTGATGAAAGCACTGCTACATTAACCGACCTTGGCGAGCCCAATACGCAGGATTATAATTACAGTACTGAAGAAGGTAAACTGATTTTAGTAACGCCGGATGGCCAGTATACCAGTACATTTGATATAGAAATAGTTGACAAAGATACCCTTAAGCTTACATCTTTATACCCCTCTTTTGCCTGTGTGGGATGCCCAAAAACGGTTTCTACTTTTAAAAGGGCTGAGTTTGCGCCTAACAACTAAACGTATTACAATTATTTTTCTACAATTATAAAATCGCTGCGGCGGTTTAGCTGGTGTGCCTCATCAGTACAGGGCACACCATTGCTGCATTCATTAAGCAGTTGTGTTTCGCCATAGCCTTTTACACTTATAATGCGGGCCTTATCTATACCTTTTGATATGATATAGTTGTAGGTTGATTTTGCACGGTTATCACTCAGCACCATATTATAGGCATCGCTGCCCCGGCTATCGGTGTGCGACTCTATTTTTATTTTCACGTTTGGAAACTGCTCCATCACATACACCACTTTTGCCAGTTCTGTAATAGCCTGCGGAGTAATATCATATTTATCAAAATCAAAATATATCGGGTTTATGGCTATTTTCTCCACGCCATTTTCTTTCTTGGTCAGGCTTTCAAGGCTCTGTAGGCTCAGGCTATCCTCATCGGGGGTTTCGCCTGCTTTAAAGTTTCTGGTTACCGTAGCAAAACCTTCAGCTGTAACCGTAATACTATAAGGCTTATTTTTTGGTACATATAGGTTATAATCCCCCAGTGGATGGGTTTCTATACTCTTTTCCACCCCATCATATTTTACCGTAATCTTTGCCTTGTCTATAGGGTTTATACTGTCTTTTTCGGTTAGTATACCTGCTATGCTTTGCAGGGTTTCATCCGGATAAAAATAGTAAATATCATCATCGCCTTTACCGCCCTTACGGTTAGAAGAAAAATAACCCTTGCCCTCATCATCCACAATAAAGGCAAAATCATCACCGGCGCTGTTAAAGGGTGCGCCAAGGTTTTGTGGTATGGTATAGTTTTCCCCGCCTGCATCAGCATTTTCAACAGATACTTTAAAAATATCAAGCCCGCCAAGGGTATAATGACCGTCTGAAGCAAAATAAAGCACATTATCCTTCTCAAACGGAAACATTTCCCGCCCCGTGGTATTAATATGTTTGCCAAGGTTATGGGGAGCGCCAATGGTACCGTTATCATAAATTTCGGTACGGTAAATATCGGTACTGCCATAGCCACCGGGCATATCGCTTACAAAATACAGCCAGCGCCCGTCTGAAGATACTGCCGCCTGCCCTACCGAATACCGTATATTGCAAAACGGCGCTATTTTTTTATCGGTAAATTTCCCGTTCTTTATCTGCCCGTATACCAATTGTATATTGTTGGTACCCTCTGCATCATACTCCGGCTTGTCTGCATTAGTAACATTATTTACGCTTACGTATACCGTTTGCCGGTCGGGCGAAAAAGCCGCCAGCGCATTATGGTAACCCGTTTGGGCGCCGGGCAAAAACTTTTCTGTCCTTGAAAGTGAGCCATCAGCATTACGCCCTGCTACATATAACGAAAGATAGGGCTGCACATTCCATGGATAAATTTTACCGTCGCCTACCGTATCTTTTGCCGAGGCATACACCAGTTTGTCCCCGTAAAAGGCAGGGCCAAAATCGGCTACGGGGGTATTAGTGTCCAGGTTTTTTAGGAGTATATTTTCGTTATAATTATTTTTTTCAAGAAGATACTTTTGAGAAGCCATTACACCCGGTTTCCCTTCGGCCTTCGCTGCCCAAGGCAGCAATAAACTATCTGCTTCCTGCAAGTGGCCTTCCATTTTAAGGGCATCCACATACCTGCGGAAGTACAGACTGTCTATAGCTGCGCCCTGCCTTTCATACAGCTTTTGGTACCAGTACAAAGCCTTGCTGCCCTCACCAATATTATAATAAGCGTCTGCCGCCTTTTTAAGTATTTCCGGCGCTGCATCGGGGTGTTTTTGCAGGTAGGCATCATATTTTTCAGCGGCTTCCTTATAGGCGTAGCCTTCATACAGCATATTGGCCCTGCGCAACTGGGCAAAGGCAGTAAAGCTGAATAACAAGCAAAAAACTAAGAGTTTCTTCATGGCATAGCGTTTTAAAAAAACCGGGGCGACTTTATACGTATTGGCGGCGGCATAAACGAATAGGTAAGTATAAACTCGTGCGAACCGTTATTGTATTTGTTAAGTGCCGTAACCGAATAATCAAACGCATAGCCCAAAAAGAGGTTTCGCGTTATCTGGAAACCCGCCAGCGCACTAACCGAGTCATCCCAACGGTACGATGCCCCCAGGGTAACCAATTCGTGTAACAAAAAATTAGCCGAAACATCTACTGTAATGGGTGCGCCATTAACTACCTTGCCAAGCACAGCGGGCTTAAACTTTAGGTTTTCATTCAGGTCAAAAACATAGCCGCCCATAATATAATAATGCATACGTTCCTGGTTTACGGCCTCGGCTACATCATCATAATAATTATTGCGGATAAAATTGGGTATGGCAATACCGGCATAATAGGTATCGGTATAATAATACAGCCCTGCGCCAACGGTTGGCGCTATTTTGTTGTTAATGTTATTATTTAGCAACGGGTCGCCCTGTTGGTAATATTGCCCCCTTGCCCAGTCTACACTCAGCATACGTGCCCCGGCTTTTAACCCAAAGGCCAGCTTTGCAGCTTTTCCCACAGGCAACGCGTACGAAAAATTACCATCGACATATACCTCATCGGCAGGGCCAAGCTTGTCATTCACGGCACTAAACCCAAGCCCCATACGATCATTGGCATCATGCAGCGGCGCCTGAAAACTGAACGACTGTGTGCGTGGCGCGCCATCTATACCCACCCATTGCGAACGGTGTAACAACACTGCCTGCATATAGCCCGGAGAGCCTGCATAGCCGGGGTTTACAGTAAGGGTATTATACATGTACTGCGTATATTGCGGCTCCTGCTGGGCAAAAGCAGTTGCACACACAAATAATATTACCGCTACAAAATAATAGTTCTTTTTCATAGGCTAATCCCCGGACAAATCATCTGTCACTGTAAAAATAGCCTTTTTTATGATAAAGTAGCGGCGTAATAAAGTAACAAAAAGCAAAGCAATAAAGTTTTTTATATCCGTCACGCTTCAATATTGTTATTTTTGGCTAACATATACATAGATTAGGCTAAGTACTTATTTTCATAAAAATTAAACTTTGTAGTAACAAAAATAATAATTATGAAAATAGTACTTACAGGCTCTTTAGGGCATATTAGTAAACCGTTAGCCGAAAAACTTTTAAGTCAGGGCCACAATGTAACAATAATAAGCAGCGCTGAAAACAAAAGAGGTCAAATAGAAAAACTTGGCGCTACATCTGCCATAGGTTCTGTATCAGATGCGGCGTTTTTAACCCAAACATTTACCGGGGCTGATGCGGTATATTGTATGCTGCCACCAAATTTTGCCGAGCAGGACCAGATTGCCTATTACAAAAAACTGGCTGCTGCTTACACCCTTGCAATAAAAGCAGCAAATGTAAAGCGTGTAGTGCACTTAAGCAGCTATGGCGCGCATTTAAGCAGTGGTACCGGGTTTATACTTGGTTCTCACGAGTCAGAAAAAATATTCAACACCCTTACCGGTGTAGCCCTTACACACATAAGGCCAGGTTATTTTTACTATAATTTACTTAATTTTATTCCGATGATAAAACAGGGTAATATCATAGCAGCTAATTATGGTGGGGAAGACAGGGTACCCATGGTAGCACCCGAAGACATTGCCATTGCTGTGGCTGAAGAAATAACTGCAATGCCTGAAAGCACCACCATACGATACGTAGCAAGCAATGACCTTAGCTGTAATGAGGCAGCAGCCATTATTGGCAAGGCTATAGAAAAACCGCAACTACAATGGATAACCATCAGTAATGAAGAAATGCAGCAGGGAATGGAATCTAATGGCATACCCACAAAAATAGCAGCATTGTTTACAGAGCTTGGCGCAGCAACCCACAGCGGCATTTTACGCGAAGATTATGATAAAAACCAACCTCTTTTGGGCAACATTAAGTTAAGGGATTTTGCAAAAAAGTTTGCAGCAGCTTACAACAAATAACATGATGGCTACACTACCTGTACACTTAAAAACAATAAAAGATTTTCACCGGTTTAGCAAACTGCCTGCACCACAGCACCCATTGGTAAGTGTTATAGACTACAGCACCATACCTTTTGACCCGGAAAATAATGCAGTAACCCGGGTTATGGACTTTTATTCTATAACACTCAAGAGCGATTTTACAGCCAAAATTAAGTATGGACTACGTGATTGTGATTTTGATGACGGCACTATGTTTTTTATGGCACCCGGGCAGGTGTTTAGTGTAGATACAGAAAAAAATGTAAAAACCCGGAAATCAGGATGGATATTACTAATCCATCCTGATTTTTTGCACGGTACCACTCTGGCAAAAGAAATAAAGCGATATGAATATTTTGATTATTCTGTTTTTGAAGCGCTGTTCCTTTCCGAAAAAGAAAAGTTAGCTATTACCGGAATTATGCATGCTATTCACCATGAAGCCGCCCAAAATATTGATGCTTTTAGCCAAAATATTATTATATCCCACATAGAACTTTTGTTAAGCTATGCAGAGCGGTTTTACCATAGGCAGTTTATTACCCGCAAGACAATTAATCACCAAATATTGGATCAGTTAGAAATAGTGCTTAATGGTTATTTTAATGATGAAAAACTGATTGACAAAGGTTTACCTACTGTACAATATGTTGCTGACAGCCTAAATCTTACACCAAATTACCTAAGCGGGGTACTAAAGTCGCTTACAGGGCGTAGTACCCAGCAACACCTGCACGACAGGCTTATCGAAAAAGCCAAAGAGCAGCTGGCAGGCACCACCCTCTCAGTAAGCCAGATTGCCTACAGCCTGGGGTTTGAGCATCCACAGTCTTTCACTAAACTTTTCAAGGCAAAAACAAACTTCTCGCCTCTTGCCTTCCGTCAGTCGTTTAATTAAATGCTATTCAATTTTAAATTAATATAGTGGATGTCTTTGTGGGTAAAGCAGGCATTCAAATTAACAGGCTTTTTGACTTAAATACTTTACAACTTTTGACTTTATGACTTTCCAACTTAAAGGCTTACTTTTGCACCTCATAAAATAAAATAACAGAAACGGCTATGGGTTTCAACGAAGAAATAAATAAGAGGCGCACCTTTGGTATTATATCGCACCCCGATGCGGGTAAAACTACGTTAACAGAAAAGCTGCTGCTTTTTGGTGGTGCCATACAGGAGGCAGGCGCCGTAAAAAGCAATAAAATTAAAAAAGGCGCTACGAGTGACTTTATGGAGATTGAGCGCCAGCGGGGTATCTCGGTAGCTACATCGGTACTCGCCTTTAATTATAAAGACAAAAAAATAAATATTCTCGATACCCCCGGGCACAAGGATTTTGCCGAAGATACCTTTAGGACCCTTACCGCGGTTGACAGCGTAATTGTGGTTATTGACGTGGCAAAAGGGGTTGAGGAACAAACCGAAAAACTGGTAGAGGTGTGCCGTATGCGCAGCATCCCCATGATTGTGTTCATTAACAAATTAGACCGCGAAGGTAAAGATGCTTTTGACCTGATGGACGAAGTGGAGCAAAAACTTGGCCTTACCGTTACACCACTCTCCTTCCCTATCGGTATGGGGTACGATTTTCAGGGAATTTATAATATCTGGGAAAAGAACATCAACCTGTTTAGTGGAGACAGCCGCAAAAATATAGAGGAAACCATTGCGTTTAACGATATTGAAAACCCGGAACTCGATAAAATAATTGGTGCCAAGCCTGCGCAAAAACTGCGTGAGGAACTGGAGCTTATTACAGAGGTTTACCCGCCTTTTGACCGCCAGCAATACCTTGATGCCAAACTACAGCCCGTATTTTTTGGTTCGGCATTAAATAACTTCGGGGTACGCGAACTTCTGGACTGTTTTATTGAAATAGCCCCCACACCGCGCCCTAAAGACAGCGATACCCGTCTTGTAAAGCCTGACGAAAATAAATTTAGCGGATTTGTATTTAAAATCCACGCTAATATGGACCCCAAACACCGCGACCGCCTGGCGTTTGTAAAAATTGTTTCGGGTACGTTTGAGCGTAATAAGCCGTACTTGCACGTGCGCCACAACAAGAACCTGAAATTTAGCAGCCCCAACGCCTTTTTTGCCGAGAAAAAAGAGGTGGTGGATGTTTCATATCCCGGTGATATTGTAGGCCTTCACGATACCGGTAACTTTAAAATTGGTGATACGCTTACCGAAGGCGAACAAATGAGCTTTAAGGGCATACCAAGCTTTAGCCCGGAGCATTTCCGTTACATTAATAATGCCGACCCTATGAAGGCCAAGCAGCTTGAAAAAGGTATTGACCAGCTGATGGACGAAGGTGTGGCGCAGCTTTTTACCCTTGAAATGAATAACCGTAAGGTTATTGGTACCGTGGGTGCGCTGCAATATGAAGTGATACAGTACCGTTTAGAGCACGAATATGGCGCTAAATGTACGTATGAGAATTTCCCGGCTTATAAAGCCTGCTGGGTAAAACCCGATGACCCTAAAAACGAAGAGTTTGCCGAGTTCAGCCGTATTAAGCAGAAATTTATGGCGAAAGATAAACACGGGCAGCTGGTGTTTTTGGCAGATAGCGAATTTTCCATACAAATGGTACACCAAAAATACCCTTCGGTAAAATTGTTCTACACTTCAGAAATGGACTAATTTTCTTTTCAAAACTAAGTACAGTAAAGCTGAAATTGCTAAAAATAAAAGGGCTGCCTTCTTAAAAAAGGCAGCCCTGGTTATATATAGAATTGTGGGGGTGGAGATTATTTTTTCAGCACTTTTACCATAGTGGTTGTAGTACCCGAAACTACTTTTACCATATAAGTACCCTCAGCAAGGCCTGCCATATTAATGTTAGCCTCCCGGTTATTAACCGGCTGCGCAAGTACAGTTTGCCCTAACAGGTTATACACATCTACCGAGGCAATTTCCTGTTGGTAAGAAATGGTAAGCACATCACTAACCGGGTTAGGGTAATAAGCAAGTGCCGATAGTTCAAATTCGGCACGTGCCAGTACTAAGTTAGTGGTAACCGCAAACGGTTCACTAACACAGTCACCGTTAACAGATACGGCATAGTAAGTATTATTATCTACAAGCGGGGTTGTGGCATCCAGCGGCTGTGAAAGCGCTCCGTCAGCATACCACATTATATTAACTCCGGTTACGTCAAGGTCTGCAAGCGTTTGCCCTTCGGTAAAGTCCTGCATAATATCGCCTGTAGGCATTTCTAAAGGTGTTACGGTAACATCAACGGCAACCAGTGCGCTTGGGCAGCCCATTACTATTTGAGATACATAATAAACCCCGGTAGTAAGCGTTGCATTCACGGCAAGTATTTCAGTACCTTGTGCATCCGTATACCAAATATAGCCGGAATCAACAGGCAGGTCCATAGCAGTAGCGCTGCCGCAGAACGACTGGTTTGCTACCACAGGCGCATCCGGAACCGGGTTTACGGTTACACTTACAGCCGTTACAGCACTTTCGCAACCCAACACTATCTGAGAGGCATAATAGGTACCTGTTGAAAGTTCGGCATCTGTCGCAAGGGGTATAGTACCCTCTGCATCGGTATACCATATCATACCGGGCCCTATAGGAAGTTCGGCAGGCATGGCGCTACCGCAAAAAAGCTGCGCCGGTACCACAGGTGCATCAGGAACAGGGTTTACGGTTACACTTACAGCTATACGCTCACTCTGGCAGCCGTTAATTATCTGAGATACATAGTAGGTACCTGTAGAAAGTTCGGCATCTACCGCAAGGTAATTATCACCTGTTAGGGTAGTATACCATATAAGGCCATTGCCTAAAGGCAGGTCTGCAGTGGTGGCAGTGCCACAAAACAGTTGCGAAGTTATAGCAGGGGCATCCGGCACGGGGTTAACAACTATTTCTACAGCAACACGCTCACTTTCGCAACCGTTTACCGTTTGGCTTACATAATAGGTGCCGGTTTCAACTACGGTATCATCCGCAAGGGCATCAACAGCGGTTTCAGAGGCATACCATTTAGTCATTTCGCCTGTGGTTACTGCAAGGCTGGCTACAGTAGCGGCACCGCAAAACAACTGGCCGTTGGCTGTGGGCAGCGCAACAACCGGGCAGCTTGTAGTTACAGGGGTAGTAGTAGAGTCTGTAGAAACTGAAGTGCTGTTATAAGCCCTTACACGGTAATAATACGTAACATTTGCCTCAAGGCCTGTAACGTTATATATGAGTACATTGCCTACATCAAGGTTTTGGTATCCTGTAACAAAATTCGGCACACCCGCAGGCACCTCCAGTGTCTGGCCGGGGTTTACGCTACCCGGTGAGGCAACATCGGGGCCACTCCAGGTAAAATCTGAATAGCCTGTTCCCGTACCTGTAAGCATTAAGCTGTTACCGGCTGGGGTACTGGTGGGCTCGCTAACACCTACATCTGTAGAGGCCATGCCTGTAGCATCTCCGTCTGATGCGGTAAGGGTACCTTCATAAGAGATAAACTGTACCACACTCCCGTCAACCGAAAGG
Organism: Flavobacterium rhizosphaerae; assembly: GCF_046000445.1. NCBI lineage: Bacteria > Pseudomonadati > Bacteroidota > Flavobacteriia > Flavobacteriales > Flavobacteriaceae > Flavobacterium > Flavobacterium rhizosphaerae. The sequence goes on from NZ_JBELPZ010000009.1 coordinate 110,360, forward strand.
GCAATACCGTCAGCATCTCCGTTTTGTATGCCGTTAGAGGGGTAGGTATAATAAAATACCGTAAAAGAACCTGTATTAGTACCTGCTGTAAACTCGCTTAAATTTTTCTCATCATAAGATACACCACCGGTTTGGTTATATAGTGTAACTTTTATATCAGCTAAAACAGGTAGTAAGCTATTGGGCACTACAACCTCAACAAACTCTCCGGTATCGGTACCGGAATTATCATAATGAAACTCGTTTATCCACGGGTCCAGTTCAGGAACCGCCCCTGAAAAATCAGGGTCTGTGCTCACATCAAGATAGTAGCCTGTGGCGCCGGGTACGGCGTTCCATGTGGCTGTAAAACCTGTAGCGTTAACATCTGTTACAGCAGTAACGGGCGCAGCCAGCGCAGCTAATGCTACAGTACCGTTAAAGGCAAAATCGTTTATACTAAAGCTTCCTGTAGCCGAAGTTGCGCCCCAGGCATAAAAACGGAATGTAATAGCCTGTGTAATGCCCTGAAAAGTACTTGCTGATAAACTTGCCGTAAGTTCAGGAAATGTCATTGAAGCATCACCCGTTTCAGAATAGGTATACACATCAGTTGTGTAATTATCCAGGCTTGTCCTTATCGAAAAATACTTAGGCCCTGTACCCGATTTTTGCCCGGTATACATAAAACTGTCAAAATCTATTTCATAGCCTGCATTAGGCGTAAGGGTAAAATAAAAATAATTGTCAGCAGCTAAATCTGCTGTATTCCATCCTTTGGCATTATACCGTGACGAACCGCCATTTACTGTAATACCCGGCCCCCGGCCTATACCGCTGGCAGTAATATTGGCGTTTACAACCTGCCCGGAGGTGTACGGGTTAAAATCGCCCGGGTTGCTGTCGTTAATTTCATTAGAAAACACCGCCTGCCCGTAAAACGATGCCGGAAGTACCAAAGCCATTACTAAAAGAAGTAATACTCTTTTTGTAAAAATTTTCATGTGTAAATTGTTTAATTAAAATTAGTTTCGGCACATAACTGCCAAGCATCAGTTTAAATTCTTTACTTTTTTTGTAATTAACTGAAGCTTAGAAAATAATAAATACTCGCAAAGTTATCATTATGAAAATTCTACGCAACTTTTAAAACATAAATAAAATGTTAAGAATATGTAAAACAAATATTTACACAGTTATTTAATGAGGCTGGCATTTAAAAAAATTTACCGCACCTATACCCTGCTGCGCATTACACCCTCTATGGTTTGCAATGAAACCCCTTTTGCTTTCAGCAGCACTAAATAATGGTACAGCAAATCTGCAGCTTCATTGGTAAAAAGCTCCTGGTTATTGTCTTTCGCTTCTATAATAAGCTCCACAGCTTCCTCACCTACTTTTTGGGCAATTTTATTAATCCCTTTTTTATACAGGGCATTTGTATAGGATCCATCTGCATCTGAATCAATCCTGTCGGATATTTTTTGCTCAAGTTTATATAAAAACCCTTTATTGCTTTGGTTACCAAAGCAGGAATAACTACCGGTATGGCAGGTAGGCCCTGCTGGTATTGCCTTAATAAGCAAGGTATCGCTATCGCAATCTAACCCCATTGAGGCTACCGTAAGGTAATTGCCTGATGTTTCTCCTTTAGTCCAAAGCATTTTGCGGCTGCGGCTGTAAAAAGTTACCCTTTTTTCTGTACAGGTTTTATTAAACGCTTCTTGGTTCATATAACCCAGCATGAGTACTTCAAGGCTGGCAGCATCCTGAATAATTACAGGCAGCAGCCCGTTTAGTTTTATAAAGTCCGGTTTCATCGTATGGGTATGTTTTTTTGCTTTAAATAATTTTTAAGTTGTGGCAGGGGTATTTCTCCAAAATGAAAGATACTTGCTGCCAGGGCTGCGCTTGCCTTGGTTGTAGAAAACAACTCCTCAAAATGTTGCATTGTACCCGCACCACCCGATGCAATAACCGGAATGTTGACCGCATTGCATACTGCCTGCAATGCATTTAGTTCAAATCCGCTTTTAGTGCCATCACTGTTCATTGAGGTAAAAAGTATTTCCCCCGCTCCCATTTCGGCAACATGCCTGGCCCAGCTTACAAGTTCTATACCTGTGGCAGTTTTGCCGCCGTTTATAAACACTTCCCAGGTATTGTTTACCATTTTCGCATCAATGGCAGCAACAACGGCCTGGCTGCCCAGTTTGGCAGCAATTTGTTGGATAAGTAGCGGATTTATAACTGCCGAGGTGTTTACGCTTATTTTATCTGCCCCACAATGCAGCAGTATAGCTGCTTCTTCAACCGTTTTTATGCCGCCCCCAACCGTAAAGGGTATATTAATTTCCCTTGCTATATCAGTAACCAGTGCAGCAAGTGTTTTCCTCCTTTCAGATGTAGCGGTAATATCCAGAAACACCAGCTCATCTGCTCCCTCACGGGCATATTGCTTTGCCAGTGCCACTGGATCGCCCGCATCCTTAAGTCCTATAAAATTGACCCCTTTTACCACCCTGCCGTTTTTTATATCAAGGCAGGGTATTATTCTTTTTTTCAGCATAATTTACTCAGTTCTTTTAAGGTAATATTTCCTTCATACAGGGCTTTGCCTATTATGGCGCCCGCACACCCAATTTGCTTAAGTATGGCAACATCCTTAAGAGATGCTATACCCCCGCTGGCAATAAGGTGTATGCCCGTTGCAGCTATCAGCTCTTTATACAGTGCTACAGAAGGCCCCTGCAACATGCCATCTTTAGAAATATCGGTGCATATTACGGTTGTAATGCCTTTTTGTTTATAGGCCTGTATAAAATCAAACACATCTGTTTCGCTTTGCTGTTGCCAGCCGTTAATGGCTATTTTGCGGTTATGGCAATCGGCGCCCAGCAATATCTTGTCGTTGCCGTAGGTTTGCAGCCATTGCCACACCAGTTCCGGATTTTTAACCGCTATGCTCCCGGCGGTAACTTGAGAGGCACCGCAATTAAATGCCGTTTGTATATCATCATCGCTTTTTATGCCGCCGCCAAAATCAATTTTCAGTCTGGTTTGCTGCGCTATGGCTTCTAATACTTTGTAATTAGTTATAGTTCCCGATTTTGCACCATCCAGGTCTACCAGGTGCAGGTATTGTATACCGGCACCTTCAAACTGCCGGGCAACCTCAACAGGGTTTTCATTATACACTTTTTGGGTAGTATAATCGCCTTGGGTAAGGCGTACACACTTTCCGTTTATAATATCTATAGCAGGGATTATTTTCATAAGGATAAAAAGTTTTTTAATAATTTTTCGCCCGCCGCACCCGATTTTTCCGGATGAAACTGCACTGCATAAAAGTTATCTTTTTGCAATGCCGCGCTGTAGGGCAGTATATAATTGCAGGTGGCAACGCTGTTATTACACAATGCTGCATAGTAACTATGCACAAAGTAAAAATGTTCCCCATCGCCTATTCCGTCAAACAGCAGGCAAGGTTTGGGTGTTAGTGTATTCCACCCCATGTGGGGCACAATTTCTGTAGGCGGAAAGCACGTTACATCAGTATCAAAAATACCAAGCCCCAGGGTGTTGCCCTCCTCGGTATGCCGGCACATAAGCTGCAGGCCCAGGCAAATACCCAGCACCGGCTGTTTTAGCGACAACAATAGCGTATCAAGCCCTTTTGCCTGTAAGTGCGCCATGGCAGATGCAGCATGGCCTACACCCGGAAAAATAACTTTATCTGCCGTTAGCAGCAATGCTTTATCATCGGTTACTATGCAGTTGTAACCAAGCCTGTTTATGGCATTTTGCACGGATTGTATGTTACCCGCGTTGTAATGTAGTATCGCTATCATAATATTCCCTTAGTGCTTGGTATGGCATAATTAGCTGTTTGTTTTATGGCCATTTTTACAGCTTTGGCAAAGGCCTTAAATATGGCTTCAATTTTATGGTGTTCGTTATTGCCTTCAGCTTTAATATTGAGGTTGCACTTTGCCGTATCGGTAAATGATTTAAAAAAGTGAAAAAACATTTCGGTAGGCATGCCTCCTATATTTTCACGTTTAAATCCGGCTTCCCAAACCAGCCACGGCCTGCCTCCAAAATCAATAGCTACCTGTGCCAGGCAGTCATCCATTGGCAAGAGGTAGCCATAGCGTTCAATACCTTTTTTGCTGCCCAATGCCAGTAAAAATGCTTCGCCTAACGCCAGTGCGGTGTCTTCAATAGTGTGGTGCTCATCTATGTGCAAATCACCTTTTACCAGTACCGATAAGTCAACATTACCGTGCCGGGCAAGCTGATCCAGCATGTGGTCAAAAAAGCCAATCCCGGTATCAATATCACTTTTACCGCTGCCGTCAAGATCTAAGGATATGGTAATGCTGGTTTCGCTGGTTTTTCTATATACCGTAGCTATTCTTGGTATTTGCTTTAAATACTGGTAAATAGCCTCCCAGCTTTTGGTGGCAAATGTTGCCTCTTCGCACTGCTCTCCTATAAATATCGACTTGCACCCTACGTTTTTAGCCAGTTGTACATCGGTAACCCTGTCGCCAATAACATACGAGTTTGCCATATCATACCCTCCTTTAATATAGTGGGTAAGCAATGCGGTGCCCGGCTTGCGTGTAGGCAGGTTTTGGTGGGCAAAACTCCTGTCTATAAGTATTTCATTAAAGTATATGCCTTCATTCTTAAAAGCCCCGATTATTTTATTATGGGCAGGAAAAAAGGTTTCTTCCGGAAACGAAGCTGTGCCCAGCCCGTCCTGGTTGGTTACCATTACAAGTTCATAATCCAGCTCGAGGGCAATTTTTGACAATCCGCCAAAAACCCCAGGATAAAATTCCAGTTTTTCAAGGCTGTCAAGCTGAAGGTCTACAGGAGGCTCATTTACCAACGTGCCATCCCTGTCTATAAATAATACTTTTTTCATACAGTTATCTGTTGTAAAGCGTTTAGTAATATCCTGTTTTCATCAGGTGTACCTATAGATATACGCAGGCAATTGGCTACCACTTTATTCCGGTTTCTTATAATAATGCCCTGCGCAGCAAGTTTTTGATAAACAGCGTCTGCATTTGTTACCTCAACCAAAAGAAAATTTGCCTTTGAAGGATATACTTTTGTAACCATAGGCAAACGGCTAAGCGCCCCGGCCATTTTGTTTCTTTCGGCTACCAATAATTTTACCTGCTGCCCATATTGTTCTGTATTGCCTAATGCCTTCAGGGCTGCAGTATAATTAAGCATACTAATATTATAGGGCGGTTTAACCTTATTGAAAAGGGCTGTTATGGGCGTTGAGGCAAAAGCCATCCCTATGCGCACTGTTGCCAGCCCCCATGCTTTGCTAAGGGTTTGTAAAACAATAAGGTTAGGATAGTTATGTAGTGTTGCTACCAGCGAAGTGCCGCTAAAATCGGCGTAAGCCTCATCAACCACTACAATACCTTTAAAGTTTTTTATAATGGTTTCAACACCTTTAAGGGTATTGCCTGTTGGGTTGTTGGGCGAGCAGATAAATAGTAGTTTAACAGTATCATCTTCAAGTACTTTTGATAACCTGTTAAAATCCACCTGAAAGTCACAGGTAAGCGGCAGGTTTACCAATGTTACGTTATTTATGGCTGCCGATACCTGGTACATGCCATAAGTAGGCGTAAACGTGAGGGCTTTATCTATACCCGGTTCACAAAAAATACGGTAGCACAGGTCTATTGCTTCATCACTGCCGTTACCAAGAAAAATATTTTCCGGACTGACGGATTTAATCTCTGCTATTCTTTGTTTCAATTCTTTTTGCAGCGGATCCGGGTAACGGTTAAGTGCGCCAAACGGATTTTCGTTGGCATCAAGAAAAATGCCTGCACTGCCGGTAAACTCATCCCGCGCCGAAGAATAGGGTTGCAACGCCAGTATATTGGGGCGTACTATTTTGGTTATATCAAACATTTTTAAGGTCTTTTAGTCGTATTGTTACTGCATTGCTGTGCGCATCAAGCTGTTCGGCTTTGGCCATTACGGCTATAGCCGGGCCAATATTTTGCAGTCCGGCTGGGGTTATTTTCTGAAACGTTATCTTTTTTATAAAACTGTCCAGCGATACCCCGCTGCAGCTTTTTGCATAACCATTTGTGGGCAGGGTGTGGTTGGTGCCGCTGGCATAATCTCCAGCACTTTCACAGCTGTAATTACCCAAAAAAACAGATCCCGCATTAACTACCCTGTCAATATAATTTTCAGCAGTATCCCCTGCAATAATCAAATGTTCAGGTGCATACATATTACTAAAGGCAATACACTCTTCAATAGTGTTAAGTACTATAACCTTACTGTTTTTTAATGTTTTTAAAGCAATATCTTTTCGGGGTAAGCGGTCAACCTGTCGGTTAAGGGCAACAAGGGTATCCTCTGCCACGGCTTTATCGGTACTCAATAATAAAACCTGGCTGTCGGGCCCGTGCTCCGCCTGTGAGAGTAAATCTGCGGCAATGTACTCCGGGTTGACAGTATCATCGGCTATTACCAGCACTTCACTCGGCCCTGCAGGTAAATCTATCGTTGTGCCATACCGCACGGCCATTTGCTTGGCAGCGGTTACATATTGGTTGCCCGGCCCAAAAATTTTATCAACTTTGGGTACGCTTTCAGTCCCTATTGCCATTGCCCCTATAGCCTGTATGCCCCCAACGGCATAAACCTCTGTAACACCTGTAATTTGTGCCGCATACAGTATGGCATCATTTATTTTTCCGTCCTGGCCTGGTGGTGTGCATAATACAATTTGCTTACATCCTGCAATACGGGCGGGTATGGCCAGCATAAGCACTGTAGAAAATAACGGCGCCGAACCGCCGGGTATATAAATACCTACCTTTTCTATAGCCCGGCTTTCCCGCCAGCATACTACCCCGGGGGTTGTTTCAACATAACTTATTGTTTCTTTCTGCAACCCGTGAAATTTTTCAATATTTGCTTTAGCCACTTGTATAGCCTGTTGCAATTCTTCGGGTGTTTTTGCAGCACACTCAGCTATTTCAGCGGGTGTAAGTTTCAGGCTTTGTGGTACAATACCATCAAAAAGCGCTGTATATTTATATATCGCCCTGTCGCCGTCGCGCTCAATTTCCTTAAATACCTGCTGCGTCAGTTCATCAAGGTTAAGGCCCTGAATTTTTGGCCGCTGGCAAAGTGCCTCCCACTCGGCCCTACCGGGCTGTATAATTGTCTGTATCATGGCTTAGAGTATCATTTTTTCAACATTTACAATCAGTATGCCTTCGGCGCCCAGTGTTTTCAGGTGGTCTATCTTATCCCAAAAATCGTCTTCACGTATAACCGAGTGTATGCTGCTCCACCCGGGTTCTTTTAGTGGTAATACAGTTGGGCTCTTCATACCTGGTAATACCCGGGTAATTTTTTCTACGGCGGTGGTTGGGGCGTTAAGGAGTATATATTTATTCTCGGCGGCATTTTTAACCGATTGTATCCTGAAAAGCAGCTTATCAAGTATAGCCTGCTTTTCGTTATCCAGATTTGTATTGGCAATTAAAACGGCCTGGCTTGTAGTTACTACTTCCACTTCTTTCAGCCCGTTAATCTGTAAGGTACTGCCGGTGCTTACAATATCAAAAATGGCATCTGCAAGGCCAATGCCCGGGGAAATTTCCACACTGCCGCTTATGGTTTCAATTTCGGCTGTAAGGTTATTTTTGTTTAAAAATTGCTGAAGTATTACCGGATAGCTGGTTGCTATTTTTTTCCTGCTGAAATAAGATATGCCGGTATATTGGGCATCTTTAGGTATGGCAAGGGAGAGGCGGCAGTTTGCAAAACCAAGGTTGTTTATAATTTTTACATCTTTATTCCTTTCCCATACTTCATTTTCACCCAATATGCCCACATCGGCAACGCCCTGTTCAACATATTGCGGAATGTCATCATCCCTCAAGAACAAAATCTCGATTGGAAAATTTGGTGAGGTAGCTTTTAGCGTACGTTCTCCATTAGTTACTTTAATGCCGCACTCTTTAAGTAACAGCAATGATTTTTCGCTAAGCCTGCCGTTTTTTTGTACGGCCATTTTTAATTTACTCATTTGTTATCCTGAAATATGCCTGAGTAAAAAGAGAAGGGAAGTGATAAATACAAAAAAACCCGCCTGATTTTACTCAAACGGGTTTAGAAAATATTTTTAGTTAACTACATATCATTTCCTTCTCGCATTTGAGCCAGTGTGAAAATGATGATGATGTAGCTGATTGTATATCATATTTTTATTAATCAGAAATATGCTTTCTGTACGGATGTAAATTTAGGTATTTTTTTCAAAAAACATAAAAAATAGTATTTTTTTAATCTGTGTAATAGTTTTAACCTGACTGTACTAATCATTTTTAAACGATACCCTGCCACATACAGTCTCTTTATATCACTTTTTTAACACCATCCTTATCAGTTTTTTACCCTAAATCAGTAATAAAAGATAAAAAATATTGATATTGCCAGGTAGGGAAATAATCAATCCAAGCTGTTTTGATTAAAAAAATAATAAAATCAACATTTTAAAAAAATTGGCTATGAAAAAATTTTTACTCCCGTCTTTTTTACTGTTTTACGGTTTGGCCGGGGCGCAGGTTATCAATTTTACCGATCAGAATTTAAAAACAAAACTGCTGGCAGAAATGTCTGCAACACCAACCGGCTATAACCAAAATGAGGTAGCCGTTTTAATAGACACCAACCAGGATGGTGAGATAGAAGCATCTGAGGCTGCTGCTATTTATGGCCTGAATATATCCGGCGCATCAATAAGCGACCTTAGCGGGCTGGAAGCTTTCTCAAACCTTGAGTGGATACAGTGTGGCGTAAACCAGATTACATCAATAAACGCAGCAATGTTTCCTAACCTGAAAAACCTGATGTGTGGCCACACCTCCATTACCTCGCTTGACGTTACCGGATTTACACACCTGGAAGCCCTGGAGTGCGAATATGCACAGATTATCTCATTAAATGTAGCAGGTATGCAAACGCTTAAATCAATACGATGCTCAGGAAACGCCCTTACCACTATAGACCTTACCGGCCTTAGCAACCTTATTGAGTTTTCCAGCATTGAATCCAATCCTTTTACCAGCCTTAATTTTGATGATGCCGTTAACCTTACCCAACTTGCAATAAGCCAGAGTATGCTTACAGAGCTTGACCTGAGCCATTCGCCTTTGCTTATGTATGTGGGTATCTCTGAAAATTCTTTATTAGAAAGTATAAACCTGCGCAATGGAGGATCTGCCCTTGTACCTTTTGAATGTGGTTTTACTGACAATCAAAACTTAACCTCTGTGTGTGTAGATGATGGTGAAGAAGACATTGTTGCCCAGTGTACCTGGTTGCCTGTAATGGCAGAAATTACCAGTGTGTGTAGCCTGGGTACAACTGATTTTGCTACTGAGCCTATGACCATTTACCCTAACCCAACTGAAGGACTTATAAACATCACTACCAATAAAGCTATAAAGCTGTTTGAAGTGTATGATTTTCAGGGCAGGCTGTTACAAAAAACTACTCCGGCCGCAGGGCAAGTTTCTATAGACCTTTCACGTTTACAAAGTGGTGAATACCTGCTAAAGGCGTATACTGATAATGGATGGCTGACTAAAAAAGTGATAAAAACCAACTAAAACAGCAACTGTTGACAAAGGCAAAATTTAACCGCAATATATAAGCCTTAGATTTATCTGAAATTAATACCTCAACTGCTGATACCTTTTGCCTTGCGCAAAGGGTATTTTTTTGCGATATAAGATATATATCCCCAGGCTATTGCCTTATAATTTTATACAGTAATAAACAACGCACCGCTACAGGCAGCTGCACAGTTATAGGGTTATATCAAAAAAAATTGCGTACCTTTACACAATATTGGTTTCAGTGCCTGGTATAGGCAAATCCATCTTCATTTTATCATCAGTACAGCAATTAACTCACATTTTAGCACAAGGCTTTTATATTCTGGTATATCAGGTTAAAATATAACGTCTTCCGTGTTTTGCTGTAAACTAATAAAATCTTAGGGCGATATCAATGTAATGTACACATAGTAACTGGTATACATTGAGTTATATTCCAATTTAAAAAAGTATTCAATTTAATTTATATATATATGGCTGACTCTTTTCAAAAAAAAGAAGGTATTAAAAAAAATGTGTCAAGAAAAAAACTCAAAGCTCATAAAAAGCAGCAGAGAAAAACAAATAACAACAAAGGTAAGGGGTTTGATAGCATGATAGCTTACGTAGACCAATACGGCAACCTCTCCTCAACACCTCCTGAAAACAAAGAAATCCAGGAAACTAAAGAGACCTAATTTTATATAAGGGACTTATATTGATAACTGTATCTATAGGCATGCTGGCTGCAAAAACCTTAATTACCAGTGTTAAATAATACGCTATAATAGTAGCAGTAACGCGCATTACAGTACGCTGTAAATATAAAATTTGGAAAAAAATGCTTATTTATCAGTTAGTTCCGATAAATATTATATCTTTACACCAAAATTAATATATTTATAATGCAAGAAGGTACAGTTAAATTCTTCAATGAAGAAAAAGGTTTTGGATTTATTACACCGAATGACGGTGGAAAAGAAATTTTTGTTCACGTTTCAGGTCTTACTGAAAGCATTCGCGAGAATGATGAAGTTCGTTACAATGTGGAAGAAGGTCGTAGAGGTCCAAACGCAGTAAACGTAGTTATAGCTTAATACACTACATAAGTTATTTAAAAGCCCCTCCATATCAGAGGGGCTTTTTTTATTTAATTTTTCCGGTATAAACCCGGTAACACCCCCCATATCTCTTTATAACCTTTAACAGCAATTTATACTAATTGTGCGGCTAATTAAATAATTTTAGTATACTATATTATAGTTATTAAAACCAAACTTATGCCCGAAGGTCCCAGTATACTAATCGCCAAAGCACAAATGACGGAATTTATCGGCCATAAAGTAATTACTGCTGCCGGTAACGCCAAAATAGATATACCCCGGCTGGAAAACAAAAAACTTGAGGACATAAAAACCTGGGGGAAGCATTTATTATTATGTTTTGACGGATTTACAATACGCATTCATTTCCTGCTTTTCGGCACCTACCGTATTAACGAAACCAAAGAAGCTAAACTCAGGTTAGGGCTTACTTTTGCTACCGGTGCAATAAACATTTATACGGCTTCGGTAAAAGTATTGGAAGGTAACGTTAATTCGTATTACGACTGGTCTGCTGATGTAATGCAGGAGGAATGGGATGAAAAATCCGCCCTTAAAAAACTCAGTAACAAACCCAACATGCTTATTTGCGATGCGCTTTTAGAGCAGGACATTTTTTCAGGCGTTGGCAATATTATAAAAAACGAAGTGCTATACCGGGTTTATGTACACCCCGAATCAATTACAGGGCAAATACCCCCTGACAAACTCCGGCAAATAGCAGAAGAAGCGAGGGTATATAGTTTTGATTTCCTGAGATGGAAAAATGAAGGGACTTTAAAAAAACACTGGCTGGCACATACCAAAAAAATATGCAAACGCTGCGATTTGCCTATGCATAAACACTATACAGGAACCAAAAAACGACGTAGCTTTTTTTGTACTAACTGCCAAAAGCTCTATATATGAAAGAGACAAATCTGCATACCGGGTGCTCAAGCTATGCCACACAATCCTGGCAGCCTGTTTTTTACCCTGAAGGGTTGCCAAAAAAACAGTGGTTTGAATATTACTGCAAATACTTTGATACATATGAGCTTAATGCTACTTTTTACCGGTTTCCAACAGTAAAAAGCCTGCAATCGTGGTACCACAAGACACCACAGGCATTTACATTTAGTATTAAAGTACCCAAAACCATTACGCATATTAAACGCCTTGTTGATTGCAATGAAGAAATTGAAAAATTCTATGCTACAGCCCGCGAAGGCCTTAAAGATAAATTAGGCTGTGTGCTTTTTCAGTTACCGCCAAGTTTTAGTTATACTCCCGAAAGGTTGGATGCTGTTATAATGGCTACAAACCCTGATTTTAATAATGTTGTAGAATTTAGGAATGAAAGCTGGTGGAATGAGGGAGTAATAAAAAGATTAGCTGATAATAACATTACGTTTTGCAGTGTAAATTACCCTAAGCTTCCCACCACTGTAATAAAAACTACACAAACGGGTTACGTCAGGATGCACGGGAACCCTAAATTGTTTTATGCTGAATATACCCAACAACAAATAGAAACATTGTATGAGGATATAATGAGCCAAAACTTTAAACAAACATACCTGTATTTTAATAATACAGCATCTTCTGCTGCAATTATCAATGCCTTACAGGTAAAAAACATGAATGCTAAATAACCCTATTTTTTCTTAAAGGCAACAGTAACTTATAAAAAAACTCCCACCGTTGCCGGATGGGAGTTAGTATATAAAATCAAAAAAACTTTAGTTACTATACCTCTACTTCGCCCCTGCTTGCAGCAGCGATAAGGTTTAACGCGCTACCGGCTACAAACCAGCCTATCTGGCCTTCGTTATAGCTGTGGTTAGCAATAACAGTATCTTTGCTGCCATCAGCATGCACTACCTCAAGGGTAAGTGCCCTGCCCGGTGCAAATTCTTTAAGGTCAATAAAGTTAAATACATCATCTTCCTGTATTTTATCGTAATCAGCCTCATTAGCAAAAGTAAGCGCAAGCATCCCCTGTTTTTTAAGGTTGGTTTCGTGTATACGTGCAAATGATTTTACCAGTACCGCCTTAACACCAAGGTGGCGTGGCTCCATAGCAGCATGCTCACGGCTGGAACCTTCACCATAGTTATGGTCTCCCACTACTACTGTAGGTATACCTGCCGCTTTATAGGCGCGTGCTGTGTCTGGCACAGGGCCATACTCACCGGTAATTTCGTTTTTAACAAGATTTGTTTTCATGTTAAAGGCATTTACAGCGCCAATAAGCATGTTGTTAGATATATTGTCAAGGTGTCCGCGGAAACGTAACCATGGGCCTGCCATAGAAATATGGTCAGTAGTACATTTACCGTATGCTTTTATAAGCAGTTTGGCACCCATAATGTTTTCACCATTCCATGGTTCAAACGGGGCAAGTAGCTGTAAACGCTCAGATGTTGGACTTACTTTTACCTCAACTTTGCTACCGTCTTCAGCCGGGGCCTGGTAGCCTGCATCATCAACAGCAAAGCCGTTTGGCGGCAGCTCCCATCCTGTAGGCTCATCAAGCATTACTTCCTCACCATCTTCATTTATCAGTTTGTCTGTAATTGGGTTAAAACCAAGGTCGCCCGCAATAGCAATAGCCGTTACAAGCTCTGGCGAACCTACAAACGCGAGGGTGTTAGGGTTACCGTCGGCACGTTTAGAAAAGTTACGGTTAAAAGAGTGTACAATAGTGTTACGCTCTTCTTTCTCGGCACCTGCCCTGTCCCACATACCGATACATGGGCCGCACGCATTTGCAAATACAGTAGCGCCAATTTTATCAAACGTATCAATAAAACCGTCGCGCTCTATAGTAAAGCGTACCTGTTCAGAACCCGGGGTAATGGTAAATTTAGATTTAGGTTTAAGTTTTTTATCAGAAGCCTGCTGTGCAATAGACACAGAGCGTGAAATATCTTCGTAAGACGAGTTGGTACAAGAACCTATAAGGCCTACCTGTACATTTAGAGGCCAGTCATTCTTAGCGGCTTCCTCTTTCATTTTAGATATTGGCGTAGCCAAATCCGGAGTGAAAGGCCCGTTTAGGTAAGGCTCAAGTTCGCTAAGGTTAATTTCAATAATCTGGTCAAAATACTGCTCAGGGTTTGCATACACTTCCGGGTCAGCAGTAAGGTAATCGGCTACTTTAGCAGCTTCATCCGCCACATCGGCACGGTTGGTAGCACGGAGGTAACGGTCCATAGACTCGTCATAACCAAACGTAGAGGTCGTAGCGCCTACCTCGGCACCCATGTTACAAATGGTACCTTTACCGGTACATGAAAGTGATTTTGCACCTTCTCCAAAATACTCCACAATAGCGCCTGTACCACCTTTTACGGTAAGTATGCCTGCTACTTTAAGTATAATATCTTTTGGGGCTGTCCAGCCGGAAAGTTTCCCTGTTAATTTAACACCGATAAGCTTAGGGAATTTAAGCTCCCATGCCATACCGCTCATAACATCTACCGCATCGGCACCACCAACACCAATGGCAACCATACCAAGGCCGCCGGCGTTAACCGTGTGAGAATCGGTACCAATCATCATACCTCCCGGGAATGCATAATTTTCAAGCACTACCTGGTGGATGATACCTGCACCCGGTTTCCAGAACCCGATGCCGTATTTATTTGAAATTGACGAAAGAAAGTCAAAAACTTCGTTGCTTTGCTCTTTTGCACGCTTTAAATCGGCCTTAGCATCTACTTTAGCCTGTATAAGGTGGTCACAGTGTACTGTAGTAGGTACGGCAGCCTGTGGCTTGCCGGCATGCATAAATTGTAGCAATGCCATTTGCGCGGTAGCATCCTGGCAGGCAACCCTGTCTGGTGCAAAATCCACATAGTCTTTGCCCCTTGTAAACCCTTGTTTAGGTTCGCCTTCCCAAAGGTGGGCGTATAAAATCTTTTCAGATAGTGTAAGCGGACGCCCTACAAGCTCGCGCGCCTTATCAACGCGTTTGGGCATTTCTTCATACACTTTCCTGATCATTTCGATATCAAAAGCCATAGTAAGTATATTAATGTTCGTTTGTAAAAAAGTCTGTAAATTTACTTAAAGTTATTCCAAATTAAAAATTTTTATAGTTTCTTTAATTTAATCAAATTATTATTTATAAACATTCTACTTTACTGCATATTATTCAAAAACTTTATGTTAAAAGCATGTTTTGTTACATATCGGCAGAATTTTAACCCAAAATTGAAAAAATTGAAAAATTTAAATACTTACACTAACGATATCGCAATAGCAAATTGCAATTTATAGTACAAAAATATACCCAATAAAAAATTTAAAAGGCTAAGTAACTGCTTATAACCTTTTCATCATAATTTTAAAAATCTACTTATTACATAAGCATAAAAAAACCGCCTGAAATTCAGGCGGCCTTATTTTATTTACTAAATGTAATTTTAGTGTGTAAGCTGCTTTAGCAGTTCAGGCTCAGCATCAACTTTTGCCATCCTGTCTTGAGAAATGCTGGCCCTTATTTTAGCGTCTGTCCATTGATAAACGGCATCTTTGCGTTGCTCGCTAAGCCCATTCTTGTTAATGTTATAAAGTTCCTGATGTTTAGACTCAAACAAGCCGGTAAACATTTGTACTTCATGTTCGTTTAATTTCACAACTTTACCAAGAGCCTTTACGTCTTTAAGCGCAGCTTCATGAAAGGCGGCTTTAGTACCAGGCTCGGCTGAGGTAGATTGAGCGTTAGCAGTAAAACCAAGCCCAAGCATAAATACAACAATAGCAATTATTTTTTTCATCTTAACTTATGTATTATGGTTTATTACGCCCAAATCTAATTAATAAAAAAAACATCACAAAATTTTAACACTTAAAAATTATTTTCTTTTATGAAATTTTGCTTTTCTGCTATGTTTTATTGCTTTACGCTGATGCATTTCACGCATTTTGGTAAATTTTTCATACTGTGCAGCATCCAGAATTTTCTTCATTTCGCGTTTCATGGCAATCTGCTCATCAAGCCTGTGGCTTTTTCTTTCAAAACGCTCATCCTTACTTGGCTTTTTGCCGGCTTCCCTGCCTGCCTTAAATGCTGCTATGGCAGCTTCCCTTTTTTTACTGCGGTCCAGCATCAGTTTTTTTATCTCTTTTTGCTGGGCATCGGTAAGATCCAGCGTCAGCGTTAATTTCTTTACCTGTAATTCTGTACGCTGTTCGGCAGTTAGCCTCTCGCTTTTATCCCGCTGTGGATGCTCTCCGTTATACCTTCTTTTACCTTGCTGTGCTGTAGCGCCAATACACACTAACATTGCCATTACTAAAATCCATTTTTTCATACTTCAAAAAATTAATGTTATACCATTTAGATTTTATAATCTTCAAAAGGTTTAATTTTTGCTTTTTTTATTCGCTAAAAACAATTTTGCAGGTTACATTTGCACCGTGAAGTTTTTTGTTGCCATAGCAGCTTTATTTATACTGGCCCGCCCGGCATTGCCCGTAGTGGAGTATTTTATCAATTATGATTATATAAGTAAAGTACTCTGCGTTAACAAAGAAAAACCGGCACTTCAATGTAACGGTAAATGCCACCTGATGAAACAGCTAGCTAAAGCTGCTGAGGATGAAAAACCACTTTCGGATAAAAAAAATCACCGTACAGAAACTGAAGTATTATTTTTTCAGTCCATTACACAATTTAACCTGACTAACCGCTTTTTTGTAATTACTGCAATTACGTATCCCACATATACTAATTTATATACACACCTTACTAACCGGGTTGTTTTTCATCCGCCTGCATTTATTTCTTAAAATTTAACCTTTATACTGTTCTGGCTTATAGCCGGAATAAAACTTATGCACCTGTATTACAGGCAAACATACTATTACTTAAATTTTAATATTAAATCAAAAAAAATGAAATTCAACATAATTTTTGTAGCGCTGATAGCGTTCAGCACATCTTTTATATCATGTTCAAACGATGATAATAATAATGTTACCCAAGGTACTGTAGGTGATGTACAACTATATTTTGATAATGGCGTAAATGGTGATGCCCTTATACTTGGAAGTACATATACCAATTCTAATAACGAAAGCCTTACCGTAAACCGCCTTAACTATATTATAAGCAATGTTGTACTGGTGCAGGCAGATGGCACCGAATATATTTACCCAAAAGAAGAAAGCTACTTTATTATTAGTGCCGAAGATAACAGGCTAACCATACACCTTGAAGATATACCGGCAGGTGATTATAGCACCCTAAAATTTGGTATAGGTGTAGACCAGCAACGTTACCTGCAGGGCGAAACCCAACAGCAAAGCTTTTGGGACCTGGCTACACAGTATAACCTTACCTGGACATGGAGTACCGGTTACCGTTTCATAAATTTTGAGGGCAGCTTTACCGCCCCCGGCCTTGATGGCAGTAAAACCTTCCAGGTACACCAGGGTAGCAACAGTGCAACCGATAATTACCGAGAAGTAGCCCTTACCCTGCCTACAACTGCACGTGTACGCCAGGGCGATGAGCCAAGCATTCACCTGAAAACAGATGCTAATGTATTGCTGGACGGACAAACAAAAGTTAAACTTGCAGATAACCTGAACGAAGCCCAAACCGGAGCTGCCGTAATGGGTGGGGAAAACCTTATACATATTGCTGATAACTCAACTGCTATGTTTACGATAGACCACGTGCATAACGGCAATGGCGCCCACGAAGAAGAATAACTCTTTTACTGTGAAAAAAGTTATTATAGGGCTTGGGGTATTATTACTATGGTCCTGTAGCAGGGAGGAAGAATATATAGAAGTAAATAAAAGGCTGGAAGTAAACATTCCGGCCAACTTCCCCCCAATGGTACAGGATATCAGTGATAATTATCCCACAGAAAAAGGTTTTGAGCTGGGCAGGAAGCTGTTTTATGACGGCCGCCTCTCGGCAGATGGTACCATATCCTGCTCATTTTGCCATGAGCAGGGATATGCTTTTACACATCACGGGCACGACTTTAGCCATGGTATATATGACCAGGTTGGCACCCGCAACGCACCTGCTGTACAAAATATGGTTTTTCAGGGGGAGTATTTTTATGATGGCGCCTCTAACAGTATTAAAATGCTGGCTATAGCGCCAATTCATAACCCTGTTGAAATGGACGAAACTCTGGAGACGATAGCTGTTAAACTGCAGCAGGACAGTTCGTACCGGACACTTTTTAAACAAGCTTTTGACGATGGCCAAATATCATCTGGCAATATACTAAATGCCTTGGCGCAGTTTATGACTATGATGGTTTCGGCTAATTCCCGGTACGATAAATATGTACGTAATGAGGGCGAAGTATTAACACCACAGGAGTTACAGGGCATGGCTGCATTTCAGGAAAAATGTGCCTCCTGCCATATAACCGACCTGTTTACTGACAGTGCCTTTAGAAACAACGGCCTGCCCCCAAACCCGTACCTGAATGATTTGGGACGTGAAACGGTAACTGGTTTCCGTACCGACCGTTATAAGTTTAAAGTACCCAGCCTGAGAAATGTGGAGAAAACCGCACCATATATGCATGACGGACGATTTGGATCATTGGAATCGGTGCTGAATTTTTATGCTTCCGGCGTGCATGATACAGAAAACCTCGACCCGTTGCTTACTAACAACGGAGTGTTGGGTATTACTCTTACTGAAGAAGAAAAGGCTGCAATTATTGCCTTTTTAAAAACATTAACTGACGAAGAGTTTATAAATAACCCTTTGTTTTATTACCAAACATAACATGAAGCATTTTTTGCTGTTTGCATTACTACTTGCAACCCAATATATGGCAGCTGCAAAACCGCCACCAGATTTTAAAAAATACCTTAAGGCCTTTGAATATTTTGAGGATGACTGCGATGCCTGCGGCTGTTCGGCAACGGGTGGTGGCATGGGCTTCAGCTCTATGATAGACCGCAATTTTGTGGGGCTGCGCTATTTTTACCAAAGCTACAGCAGCCGCGATGGTATATTTAATAATTCACCATGGGTAGATGAAAATTTTAATACGGTGCAACTCTGGGCACGCATCCCGGTGTTCAAAAATTTTCAGATTTCTGCACAGGTGCCCTACCACTCTAACAACCGCGACCTGAGTACCGGACATGAGGAAATAAACGGCCTTGGCGATGTAACCCTGTTAGGGTTTTACACAGTATACCAAACAACAACAGATACTACTGCCTTTAAGCATATCATACAGCTTGGAGGTGGGTTTAAGGCGCCTACTGGTAAATATGACAGTAATAATAACGGTAGTGTAAACCCGAGCTTTCAGTTAGGCACCGGGAGTTGGGATTATGTAATAGCTGCCGAATATATTATAAAACATAACAACCTTGGCCTTAACGCAATGGCAAATTATGTAATTAAAACCGAAAACAAGCAAAACTACCAATTTGGCAACCAGTTTAATTACATGGGCACCTTTTTCTATGAAATTGAAAAGCCCACATTTACGCTGGTGCCACAGGCAGGTATAGCTGGGGAAATATATGCCACCAATCGCCAGTTTGGTGAAGATATACCCCAGACTAAAGGCGACATTTTACTGGGTAAGCTGGGTATAGAAGCCGGAATGGGTAACTTTTCGGTTGGGTTAAACGGTATGTTACCTATTACCCAAAACCTTACAGGAGGACGCGTTGAAGCTAATTACAGGTGGTCTGTAAACCTTAATTACAGTTTGTAACAAGATGATAATGCCCTGATTTTATAAACGCTGGCTACATTTTCGGGTAAAGCCCAAGCCTTTATGTATTTCAAAGGCCTGGGGCTTCACTTTGTTTATATAGCTTCTTATTAAAAAAATCAAACAGTACTATATTCAGCATAATAAGCAAAAAACCATATATAGAATCTTCTACCGGTATTGTAAACATACGCACAGCAAGGTTTTCCTGGTTATTATACCATACAATTGGCTCTTCTAAAAAAGAGCCTGTTAAAATACCGTTACTCAGTAAAAAAAAGGGTATAATACAAAAATAAGTCAGTAAAGCATCGGATATATTTACTTTGCGAATACGTATAAACACTAAAAACAACAGTGTAAACAACCCGGTAAAAAAGGTATACTTTTTATCAAACCCTACCGTAATAAATACAATACAAACCACCATAAAAAAATAGGTTAGCCAATTGCTAAAACGCTCTAACGGATTTTTATTTATAAGGTATTGCAAGGCAAAGTGTGTAAAAACACAGGCATACGGAATACAGAAAAAAAACAGGATTTCTTCTACAGGCAGCCCGAAAAAATAGATACCGGTAAGATAATCGGGGTTAAATCCCCAAACACCAATTTCGGTAAAAATAGCATCCCACACTAAAAACGGAACAGCAACCAGTATATTAGCCAGTAAAAAAGATTTCCATTTTTTATAAAATGCCCTTTTTGGATAAAAGCTTGCTATAAAAGGAACTATGATGCAAAACACATCTATTATTAGGTAGGTATAAGGTTTCAATGCTTCAGGTATTCTTTAAAATATTTTATAGGCACAAATAACATCCCGAAACATTCACCATGCTCTTTACCCAAATGTTTATGATGCATTTTATGCCCTTTTCTAAGCGCTTTTAAATAGGGGGACTTTATATTGTCAAACCATTTAAACCGCCTGTGTATTAACACATCATGCACCATAAAATAAGCAATACCGTACAGCAAAATGCCCAGCGCTATAAAAAAAAGATAATTTAAATGAGGAATAGTGCCAAAATAAAACAACACCATACAAAGGGATGCGAAAATTACAAAAAACCAATCGTTCTTTTCAAATACACCCTGGTATTTTGGCTGGTGGTGGTCTTCATGCAAATACCATAAAAGTCCGTGCATTATATATTTATGGGTTAGCCATGTAACACCTTCCATGCATAAAAAAACCGCAATGGTAATTGCTATATATAGTAACCAGGTCATAATGTATTATTTAATATTTTATGTGTAATTGTTATAAAAAAGGGCTAAAGTGTTAATCGTTATAAAAACTCCTAACCGGCATTATATCCAGTTAATTTTATTCCTTATAAATGTCTTGCACAAAATAATGCCCTTATAATAATCAGGAACGCGTGTGCGCGTAGTCCTGATATGCAATGCCGATTTCCTGTTCAGTTTTTTTAGCAATGCTACATAGTATTTGTAGGCTAACAACACCCCAAACCTGCTGCTTGCAGGCAGCTGCCTTACCCCGGTAAGCGCTTCTTTAAAGTCGGCTTTTATATCCTCAATAATTACATTTTTACTGGCTTCGTCGAGGCTGTCAAAATTAATATTCGGAAAATAAGACCGGCCTAAATTATCAATATCATTGGCATAATCCCTTAAAAAATTCACTTTTTGAAAAGCAGATCCAAGTTTCATGGCATAAGGTTTTAACTGCTCATACATATCCTTATCCCCGTCTACAAAAACCTTAAGGCACATTAGCCCCACTACATCAGCAGAACCATAAATATAAGCCTTATAAGCATCAGCATCATCATAATCTATTTTATTCAAATCCATTTTCATACTCCGCAAAAAATCTTCAACAAGCTCCTGCATCTCATATTTAAGTACAACCTCCTGAAACGAATTGATAATGGGGTTCAGGCTTATGTTGTCTTGTAAAGATGTATGGTATTCCTTTATAAACCTTTCCAGCAATTCCTGCCGGTTATAGTCCAAAAAGCTGTCCACTATTTCGTCGGCAAACCTTACAAAACCATAAATAGCATAAATATTCCACCTGATTTTTTTACCAAGCAGGCGTGTGCCTAAAGAAAAAGAGGTACTGTACTGGTGGGTAACCAGCTTACTGGCCTTGTAACTTGTATGATCAAATGTTGCCTTCACTCCTATGGTATTTATATATTAAATCGCTTACAATTTTCCCTGAAATTAAACTTGGCGGAACACCGGGGCCAGGTACCGTTAACTGTCCGCAAAAGTATAAGTTATCTACTTTTTTACTTTTAAGCTTAGGCCTTAAAATATGGGTTTGCAACAGTGTATTGGCAAGCCCGTAGGCATTACCTTTGTATGAGTTATATTGTGATATAAAATCGTTTACCCCAAAACTCTCATAAAACAAAATATCTTTTTTTACCTCCTGCTGTATATTTTTCTCCAGCCGTTGTATAACAATATCAAAATACTTTTGCCTTAGCTGTGGCGTGTCTTCCAGGCCGGGCGCAATGGGTATTAAAAATATACCACACTCTTTACCCTCCGGAGCAACGGTAGCATCTGTAACACTCGGAAAACTACCATAAAACAACGGCTCTTCCGGCCAGGTTTTAGTGTCATATATGGCTTTTTCATGCTTACTGAAATCAGCATCAAAAAACAATGAGTGGTGTGCTATATTTTTTAGCCTTGTATCAAACCCAACATAAAAAAGCAGAGACGAAGGTGCAAATTTCCTGCTCTCCCAATAAGCATCACTATATTGTTTATATTCCTTTGGCAGTAATTTTTCTGCATGGGCATAATCAGCTCCGCTCAAAACTATATCACATTCAACCCTTCCGGTATTGGTAATAACGCCAGATACGGTACCTTTTGTAACTTCCAAACCTTCAACATTGGTATTGGTTTTAAAGGTAACCCCTAATTCCTTTGCCAAAAACTCCATTGCTTTTACCACCTCATACATACCCCCTTCGGGATGCCACGTACCCAATTGAAAGTCTGCATAATTCATAAAGTTATAAAAAGCAGGGGTATCTACCGACTTAGCGCCTAAAAAAAGTACCGGAAATTCTAATATTTTTCTCAAATGCGGATTTACAACCACATTTGCAACCTGTTTTTTTATGGATGTAAAAAATAACCCGAGTTTTTTTACCGTCTCTGGTGTAATAATTTCAAACAGGTTTTCACCGGGCTTATACACTAAATCTTTAATGGCAATATCATAATTGCTTTGCGCATTCTCTATAAAGCCTTTCAGTTTTTTGCCGCTACCCTGTTCAATACGCTCAAAGGTGGCTATAATATCATTCAGGTTATCAGCTATATTTATTGACTCATTATTTTCAAAAAAAACCTTATAAGCAGGATTAAGTTTATTCAGCTTATAAAAGTCAGACGGCTTATGGCCAAATGCCCTGAAAAAATCTTCAAAAACATCGGGCATCCAATAAAAGGTAGGTCCCATATCAAATGTAAAGCCTTCGCGTTTTAACTGGTTGGCACGGCCTCCAACATGATTGTTTTTTTCTAAAACAATAACATCATATCCTTTTTGGGCCAAAAAACAAGAAGAAGCCAGAGATGAAAACCCTGAGCCTATAACACATACCTTTTTTTGCATTTTAAAATGTATCAATAAGGGGTAAAAGGTTTAAGAAATATGAATACCAACCTTAATAAAGTGGCAAGATAAAATATCTTGCCACTTTAAATTCTAAATAAAAAGTTAATTAAAAATACATTTCTGCAAAAGCCGTCTCACTTTTAACAGGCTTTTTCATCACAAACAAGGTTTTATTTTTTATTGCGGGTACAGGTATAAATATTACTATTTTTGCACTGAAACAAACAATATATTTTACATGCTTATTATTGGTATTGCCGGGGGTACGGGCAGTGGGAAAACTACTGTAGTACACCAGATTATGAATGAATTGCCGCTTACGGAAGTAGGTATTATAAGTCAGGACCATTATTATAAAGAAACACACAGCCTAAGCTATGAAGAGCGGACAAAAATTAATTTTGACCACCCACGCGCTATAGATTTTGATTTGCTGTACAGCCACCTTAAAGACCTTAAAGAGGGCAAGGTCATACAGCAGCCGGTATACTCTTTTGTAACGCATGACCGTACCGATGATACCATACACACCCATCCGCGCAAGGTAATGATTGTAGAGGGCATACTTATTTTGGCTGATAAAACACTGCGAGACCTGTTTGATATTAAAATATTTGTGCATGCCGACCCTGATGAACGCCTGATAAGGCGCCTTAAGCGTGATATTGCAGAAAGGGGCCGCGATATGGAAGAAGTGCTTAACCGCTACCAGACTACACTTAAACCAATGCATGAACAGTTTATAGAACCAACAAAGGCCTATGCGGATATTATTATACCAAATGACAGGTATAATACCGTGGCTATAGATGTAGTGCGTGCCGTAATTAACCAGCGTATTTTATAGCCTGTAAAAACAAAATTAGTATCTTGTAAAAATGTATAACCTGTACACCAGACTATGAAGTTTTTTAAGAAAACCGCAAAACGCTACCCCTTTCTCAAAGTTTTAGGGAACCGTTATGTACTGGTTATAGCTTTTGTAGCCGTATGGCTTATTTTTCTTGATAATTACTCGTATTTTGAACACCGCATACTGGATAAAGAAATTGACAAGCTTGAAAAAAACAGGGACTTTTATGTGCGGGAAATAAAAAAAGACAGCACTGGCATTAAGCAGCTTAAAAACCCCGAAGAAACAGAAAAATACGCCCGCGAAAAATATTATATGAAGCGCGATGATGAAGACATTTACATTATTGAGTTTGAAGAAGATGCCAAAACGGCAAAAGACACGGCGTCTTGATAAAAACCACAGTATATGCAAAAAAAACTTTTTAGTGATTTTGGCCCGGTACCATCAAAGTTATGGAAACAACGCATACAATATGAGTTAAAGGGTGCCGATTATAACGATACCCTGGTTTGGGAAAGCCCCGAGGGTATAAAGGTGAAACCTTTTTACCACAGAGATGAGGCTGCAGGTACCTACGGTGTAACTACAATACAGGAATTTAAAATCGGCCAGCCGGTTTTTGTACAAAATACCGAAAGTGCCTTAAAGCGCGCCCTTAAAACCGTTAAAAAAGGTGCAGAAGCACTGGTGTTTATAATTCCGGATAACAATACAGATATCAAATCTTTATGTGAAGGGCTGCCAGAGAGCCTGCCGGCTTTTTTCTATTTACCTTCATTATCAATCGATTTAGCTAAAAATATTGATGCTTTTGCTAAAAGAAATAAAGCTGATTATCTCATAATGGCCGATCCGGTGGGCCACCTTGCTAAAGAGGGCAACTGGTATACAGGCCAAGACAATTTTGAGGTGCTAAATACGCTGGCAATATCTTGCAAAAGCCCAGTAATATCAGTAAACAGCAGCCTGTATCAAAACTCGGGCGCCAATATGGTGCAACAAATTGCCTATACACTGGCACACGCTAATGAATATTTTAACCGTATAGCAACCATACAAAACCCGGTTGTAATAGAGGCAGCGGTTGGCAGCAATTACTTTTTTGAAATTGCAAAATTGCGTGCCATAAGGCTCTTATTCGGCACTATAGCAGCAGAATATGGGCATAACCCAAACTGCCACCTTATAGTTTCGCCCACTAAAAGAAATAAAACGCTTTACGATTATAATGTAAACATGCTGCGCACCACTACCGAGTGTATGAGTGCTATACTGGGCGGCGCCGATACTGTTGTGAACTTGCCGTATGATACCCTTTATCATAAAGGAAATGAGTTTGCAGACCGTATGGCGCGTAACCAGTTACTTATTTTAAAAGAAGAAAGCTATTTTGATAAGGTAGCTAACGCTGCAGATGGTACTTATTATATTGAGGAACTCACCCAGCAGCTTGCAGAAAAAGCATTAGAACTTTTTAAACAAATTGAAGCAGGTGGCGGATTTATTGAACAATTAAAAGCAGGCAACATACAGCGGAAAATACAGGAAAGTGCAACCAAAGAACAAGAGTTGTTTGATGGTGGTAAAGAAATACTGGTGGGTACTAATAAGTACATTAATAAAAGTGATACAATGGGGCATGATTTAGAACTGTACCCGTTTATGAAGGTTAAGCCGCGCAAAACACTTGTTACCCCCATTATAGAAAAAAGGCTTGCCGAAAACCTGGAGCAGCAAAGGCTTGAGGAGGAGAAAGAAAGTGAAAGTCATTAATGTGTATATTTACAAGAAACCGCAATTAATGGAAGCAGTACAAAGAGTATTTATGTCAGAATCATGCTAAATTCAAAACTTCCGTTTTGATACCTTTAAATTAAGCAGTAGTTTAATCATATAGAAAGCGGTTTTTCACACTTTACTTAAATCGGATAACTGGAAAGACTTATGAGGAAAAACCTTCAACATATAAAAATAGAGCCTAAAGCCACGCAGCAATCTGAAAACACTTATAAAACTGTTTTTAATACGGCTGAACGCATTACAGTAAAAAGAATTTATTCTGAAACCGATACCCAAAACCTTGAGCACCTTGATTTCGCAGCAGGGTTTCCACCATTTTTGCGGGGGCCGTATACTACCATGTATGTACGCCGCCCGTGGACCATCCGCCAGTATGCGGGGTTTAGCACCGCCGAAGAAAGTAACGCTTTTTACCGCCGGAATCTGGCCGCAGGGCAAAAGGGCCTCTCGGTAGCGTTTGACCTGGCCACCCACCGCGGGTATGACAGTGACCATGAACGTGTGGTAGGTGATGTGGGCAAAGCAGGGGTGGCAATAGATTCTGTTGAAGATATGAAAGTGCTGTTTGACGGTATCCCGCTTAATGAGATGTCGGTTTCTATGACCATGAACGGAGCTGTACTACCCATTATGGCATTTTATATTGTCGCGGCAGAGGAACAGGGTGTTTCTCCAAAGCAACTTTCGGGTACTATACAAAATGATATTTTAAAGGAGTTTATGGTGCGTAATACGTACATCTACCCCCCTGCCCCGTCTATGCGTATTATTGCAGATATTTTTGAATATACTTCGCAAAATATGCCACGCTTTAACCCAATAAGTATTTCAGGGTACCACATGCAGGAAGCCGGGGCTACTGCTGAAATTGAACTGGCCTACACATTGGCTAATGGGCTTGAATATGTACGCTCTGCTATAAAAGCCGGAATGAAAGTAGATGACTTTGCCCCTAACCTGTCGTTCTTTTGGGGTATTGGCATGGACCATTTTACTGAAATTTCGAAAATGCGTGCCGCCCGTATGCTTTGGGCAAAGCTCATGAAACAATTCAACCCACAAAACGAGAAGTCACTCATGTTGCGCACCCACTGCCAAACAAGTGGCTGGAGCCTTACCGAGCAAGACCCTTTTAATAATGTGGCACGTACATGCATTGAAGCGGCAGCAGCGGCCTTTGGCGGCACACAGTCGTTACACACCAATGCGCTGGATGAAGCCATAGCGCTGCCAACCGATTTTTCGGCACGCATTGCGCGTAATACCCAGTTATATCTTCAGGACGAAACAAAAATTACCAAAACAACCGACCCCTGGGCAGGAAGTTATTTTGTTGAAAATCTTACTGAGAAAATTTCCCATAAAGCATGGGAACTTATTGAAGAAGTAGAACAACACGGCGGCATGGCAAAAGCCATAGAGGCCGGCATACCTAAATTGCGTATTGAGGAAGCCTCGGCACGCAAGCAGGCACGTATAGATAATGGCGAAGATGTAATTGTGGGCGTAAATAAATACCGCCTTAAAAAAGAAGACCTGCTGCAAACGCTGGAGGTAGATAACCAAACAGTGCGCAAACAGCAGGTGGCAGGTATAGAAAAAATTAAAGCAGGCCGGGATAACAGCCTGGTAGCCGAAAATTTGACCGCATTGACCGAAGCCGCCAAAAGCGGCAATGGTAACCTGTTGGAGCTTGCCATTACTGCAGCACGTAACCGTGCCACACTAGGCGAAATAAGTGATGCATTAGAAAGCATATTCGGACGATATAAAGCACAAACCAAATCATTTACAGGTGTGTACAGTAAAGAAATAAAAAATAACGAAAGCTTTGGAAAAGCGCGGCAGCTGGCAAATGAATTTGCCAAGCTTGAAGGCCGCCGCCCACGCATTATGATAGCTAAAATGGGGCAAGACGGACACGACCGCGGTGCCAAAGTAGTAGCTACCGGCTATGCCGATGTGGGGTTTGATGTAGATATTGGCCCGCTGTTTCAAACTCCTGCCGAAGCAGCAAAACAGGCCGTGGAGAATGATGTGCATATACTGGGCGTTTCATCCCTTGCAGCAGGGCATAAAACGTTAGTACCACAGGTTATTGAAGAGCTTAAAAAATATGGCCGCGAAGATATTATGGTAATTGTGGGTGGTGTAATACCCAAGAAGGACTACCAATATCTTTTTGATACGGGCGCCGTGGCTGTGTTTGGGCCGGGCACTAAAATAAGCGAAGCTGCCATAATGATATTGCAAATACTTATAGAAGGTTTTGAAGCCTAATAGTACTATATTTGGCTACTTTACAACAAAATATACGGCTAACACAGCTTGACGGGCTTAGGGGAATCTTTGCACTTATAGTGGCAGTGTTTCACTTTTCACACTTTTCACAGGTTAAAAATGCAACCTACCTGTCAAACTTTGTAATTTCTCAGGGCGACCTTTTTGTAGATTTCTTTTTTGTGCTTTCCGGTTTTGTAATCAGCCTTAACTATTATAATAAAATACACACGCGGGCAGATTTTTTGAAATACCTGAAAAAAAGATTCCTGCGCCTCTACCCTCTGCTTTTTTATACCTGCATTGTATTTGTATTATTTATGCTGGTTGCAGGCAAATTATCAAACAGTGAGTTGGTAGTTGAATCGTTAAACACAATATTACTCCTTAATTCAACAGTTTTATTATCAGACTCGGCAGGTATGAATTATCCTTCATGGTCAATTTCATCTGAGATGATTTCCTACTTTATCTTCGGATGCCTTACTTTATTCACAAAATGGAGAACAAAATACATAGCTGCGGTTTTACTGGTAGCATGCGCCATATTTTTATTTTCAGTCAACAGCTATATGGAAACCTGCCGTTGGGGGTTTGTAAGAGGCTTGTTATGCTTTATTACAGGATATTACAGTTTTCTCGCTTTTAAAAGATATAATCCGCTTACAATTCCTGCTTTTTTGGATTACCTCATGCCTGTTCTCTTGCTGTTCATTTTATATATAAGATTCCACTATAACCATGAAAATAAACTGTTTACTATGATTGTAATTCCTCCGTTTTTCGGCTTTTTCATTTTTATATATGCCCAAAGCAAAAGTTATCTCGTAAAACTGTTAAACACAACACCTTTGCAATTTCTTGGCAAAATATCTTACTCTGTGTACCTTAACCATGCTGTAGTAATGCTGGTACTGTTTAAAATAGCCTTTGGCTTACTCAAACTGCCGGTAGCAAATAGTACTACTGCTTTTGTACTTATAGCATATATTATACTATTGATTATTTATTCATACCTTACTTACTTTTTTATAGAGTACAAAGGGCAAAAACTTATAAAAACCAAGATATTTTCAAGACATAATAATGCACACATTCCAGATGATTACGTCAATAAAAATTAATAACGCA
Organism: Flavobacterium rhizosphaerae; assembly: GCF_046000445.1. Lineage (NCBI taxonomy): Bacteria > Pseudomonadati > Bacteroidota > Flavobacteriia > Flavobacteriales > Flavobacteriaceae > Flavobacterium > Flavobacterium rhizosphaerae. The sequence continues at coordinate 139,510 of NZ_JBELPZ010000009.1, forward strand.
ATATGTTTTAATTACTATATATTTTAAAAAAAACTAATAATTACTACAATGGATATTAAAAGAGCTTTTGAAAACAACCGTGAGTGGATAGAAAAACAACTGGGAACAGACAGTAACTATTTTGATGACCTTGCCAAAGGGCAGTCGCCCGAAATATTATATATAGGCTGCGCCGACAGCCGCGTTACTGCCGAAGAGTTAATGGGGATAAAACCCGGCGAGGCATTTGTGCACCGCAATATTGCCAATATGGTGCCCAATACCGATTTAAATGCTATGTCGGTTATTAACTATGCTGTGGTACACTTAAAAGTAAAACATATTGTAGTATGCGGCCACACCAACTGCGGCGGTATAAAAGCGGCCATGCAAAGTATGGATTTAGGTATACTCAACCCATGGTTACGAAATATAAGAGATGTATATCGCCTGCACCGTAAAGAACTTGATGGCATTGAAGATGAACTGGAGCAGTATGACCGCCTTGCCGAACTTAACGTGCAAGAACAGTGTATTAATGTAATTAAGACTGCCGAAGTACAAAAGGCTGTGGCAGAGCGGGGACTTACAGTACACGGATGGATTTTTGACCTCCGCACAGGCAAACTGATAGACCTTAAAATAGACATCGAAAAAATTATGCGCGATATTGTAAATATCTACAGGATACATTCTTAATACACAATATGAATTTCTTAAACTAAAGACAATGTAAATATTAATATATCAGTATATGAAAATGTAATAATGACTGAAACAACGCTCAGGTAAATAATTTTATTGATACATGGATAATTTTAGGTTAGTTCCTGATTTTTTTATCAAAAACTAATATATTTGCACTCCTTTTAAGGAATCGGGATGTAGCGCAGCCTGGTAGCGTACTAGCATGGGGTGCTAGGGGTCGCTGGTTCGAATCCAGTCATCCCGACATATTATAGAAAAACCACTTGAGCAATCAGGTGGTTTTTGTTTTTTTACACTTAAATCAATCACTTACAATAATCTGCTAATTCAGTATTTTCTGCAATTTAATTGCTATTTAATGTAAAAAGGCATCCTTTTAGGCATCCAAAAAAAATAAACGAAATAATATTTAACGTTAGTACGAGTAAATTAATTATACTTTAATCCTTGATAGTCAATATTAATAAATTATTAAATGGAGAGAACAGTAAAAGTTTAAAACAAGGTTAGTTTACATTTGTAGTTAGTTTTATTACCAAACTACACCATGAAAACCAACTTAATAAAAAAACTCAGAGAAGGGGATGAAACTTCTTTTAAGGAGGTTTACGAACTTTATCATTACAAAGTGTTCTGTTTTGCAAAAAAGTATACTTCTCAGGTTGCAGATGCAGAGGATATAACACAAAATGTTTTTATACACATCTGGAATTATAAAACGAAATTAAATCCGGACACAAGTTTTGAAGCCATCCTGTTTAAAAGTTCAAAACAGGAAATTTCAAAATGGTATAAAAAGCAAAACAATTTTTTTTCAATAGAAGATACACAGTTAATTAAAGAACTGGAAATGGCAGAGGAAACAGAAGAAATTGATGTGGAAAAAATTGAAAAATTATTGCAGCAGATCCCTGAAAGGAGAAGAAAAATTTTTAAACTTCATAAACTTGAAGACAAAAGTTACAACGAAATAGCTTTAGAAATGAATATGTCTACAAGCGCAGTGGCAAACCAGGTTTCTAAAACACTTCAATTCCTTAAAAAGAATTCCCTTAAATATTACGAATTTTATTTCATGCTGTTATTTATAGGAAATAATTAGCCCGGTTAAATAAACGTTACTTTTTTTAACAAATTGTTAACGTTGCTTTTTACACGTGATTTTTTTAGACATAGCAAACTAATATAGATATGTGTGAGATAACACTAAATGTATATTTAGATTTAATGCTATGAAAACCAATAAAAATACTAACCCAAGTTTTAGGGAAGAGTGGGAAAAAATACCGGCAAGGGGTATAATTCCACACGAATCAAAGATTCGAATGTGGCATAATATACAGAAAGCCACTCTAAGAAAACGCAGGCAATATTATAAGCTGGCAGTGGCTGCCAGCATAGTGTTATGTATGTTTGCCGGCGCAGCATACCAGTTTCTCTATAACACGGTACCTGCACAAATAGTAGCTACTAAAACCTTTCCTACAGATATACGCCTTTTGCGGTTAAATGATGGAACGCGTGTTTGGGTAAATGAAAATACTGAAATTAAATACCCTAAAGAATTTACCGGAAATGAACGTAGGGTGACTTTGAAGGGTGAAGCTTTTTTTGAGGTTGCCAAAGATGCGACAAAACCATTTATCATTACATCGGGGGGCATTACAACAACAGTTGTAGGTACTTCCTTTACTATTAAAGCATATAATAATGCCCCTGCCGAAGTACACGTTAGGACAGGAAAAGTTAAAGTTGAAGGCAAACAAAATAGTGTTTTTTTAGAAAGGGGGTATGCTACAGTACTTGCAAAAGATACTGAAATACTAAACAAAGAAAGAACAAAAATTCTTGAACCCGAATGGAAAAAAACACTTATTGATGTAAATAACCTCACCCTAAAGCAGGTTGTAGAGCAACTGCAACATTTACATGCTTTTAAAGCAGAATACAGTGACCCGGAGCTTATGAAACTTAAAATTAAAGGTACGCTCGATACCCGGCAGGGATTCCCGAGGGTGTTGGAAACCGTGGCATTTGCCCTGCATCTAAATATCTCACAAAAAGATTCAGACACCTACTACATAACCAGGTCTGGAGAATGAACTGGCTCTCTATAACATCTACATAATTACAAAAAAACAGTACAAAATTACCATCATGAACAACACTTCTTCAAAGCGGTTTACATCAGCTTTCAGTCTAGTATTTTTATTATTTTTCTGTGCACCATGCGTTCTATTTGCCCAAACGGGTACCGTATCAGTTAATTTTAAAAACGCCTCGCCAAAAGAAATCATGGATAACCTCGAATCACGCACGCCCTATAAATTTATATACAGCGATGATACAAATCTGGATGCGCCACGTATTTCTCTTGTAAAAGAAAACGTATCGATAGACGAAGTATTAAAAGACCTGCAGGAATTAACCAAACTTAATTTTATGAGGGACGGCAATAATATAGCCGTGAACAGGAAAAAGGAAAAAAAAAAGGGAAAAATAACAGGGAAGGTAGTAGATGAAACCGGTTTCGCGCTACCCGGGGCTACCCTGTTTATTGAGGAAACCGGAGTTACGGGTATTTCAGATAACGATGGCAATTATGTGCTGGAAGCCGAACCCGGCACCTATACAATACAGGCAAGTTTTATTTCCTATCAAACCCAGCAAATTACGGGTGTAAAAGTAACAGAAAGCGATGTTACACCACTTAATATTTCTTTAAAAGAAGATGCTCAGTCCCTTAACGAAGTAGTAATTACCTACACCTACCAAAAAGCGAGGGCCACTACAGAGGGCATGCTGCTGGAACAGAAAAATGCAGCGCAACTGTCTGATGGTATATCTGCCGAACAGATAGAAAGAACGCCTGACAGGGATGTGGGTGCAACATTAAAACGCATTAACGGAGTAACTACTATAGATGAGCGTTTTGTAGTTGTGCGCTCTATGGGTGAGCGGTGGAACCAAGCCATATTAGATGGTATACCGCTGCCAAGCACAGACCCTGTACAGCAGCAGTTTAACTTTGAGCTTATACCTACAGCCATGGTAGAAAGTGTTGTGGTAAGCAAAAATGCCACGCCCGATATGTATGCCAATTTTGCGGGGGGTTACGTAGAAGTACGTACCCGCGACATACCAAAAGAAAATTTTACCACAATTCAGGTAGGAACTTCTTATAACGACCGCAGTACTTTTAATGACCGCCTCACCAAGCAAATGGGAAACACCGATTATTTAGGTATTGACGATGGCACGAGAGACTACCCGGCAGACCTGGAAAATATTCCCCTACCGGATAATGAAGCGGCTTCCGGCCCATACTTTGAACAGTCAAGAAGGTTTACACAAGATAATTTTACAACCTATAAAACAAACACCGCGCCGGGGTCTTCTTTACAGTTTGGTATAGGGCGTGTTTATGAAATGGATAACAACAGCCGCTGGGGCTTTGTGGGCTCTTTAATATTTCGCAACACGCAGGAACAGTTACAAATAGACCACACAGAAAGGGGTACCTGGATGTGGAACAGCAGTTTTGCGCCTGAAGGCGAAGATGGGCGGGAATATGCGGTGTTTGAACAGTATGGCTTTAAAAATTCGGGTGCTTCTTATACCTATAATTCAGTATTAGGAGGCATGTTTAACACCGGTATACAATGGGGCGACCACAAAATTACGCTGCGTAATACCCTGTTGCACATATATGATAACACATTAACACAAATAACAGGGTGGAATTACTATGGCGATTCTCAAAGCGATATTTTAAATGGTACCGCCCTACCCTACACCCAGGAAATTGATTATCCGGTATACCAGACTTTTCTGCAAAACAAAATTGAAGGGGAGCACAAATTCGGAAAACTCGAGGTAAAATGGTATGCCGCTTACAGTGATGTTTCTAAAGATACCAAAGATGCTACCTTTATGAATAAACTCAGAACAAGGGTTGGCGATGATGTACTGGTTTATCAGCAAATTTACAACAGCAGCCTAAATAATTTAAAGAGGGCTAATTTTACCAATACAGAAAAAGATTACAACGCAGCCATCAACTTCAGCTATCCCTTTAATTTTAGCGAAAGCTTTACTAATAATGTTAAGGCGGGGTATTTCGGAACGTATAAAAAAGCCACCAACCGGCAGGAGTCGGCCTCTTTAATGGTAGCCGGCCAGGGTACCAACAGGGCCGATATTTATTTTCCTGTTTCTGAATTATTAAATGGCTCTTACTACAATTGGGGTGGTTTTGGCTGGACAAGGCCAACACTTTATGGAAATCAATATATAGGCGATGTAAAAATACATTCCCCCTTTTTAATGCTGGATAATAAGCTGGGTAAATTTGTACGGTTTGTATGGGGCTTACGCGCCGAAAGCTTTTTGTATACGCAAATTGCAAGCCAGTCAGACAACGAACTTTCTTTTGAGGCAGAACAAAAAGATGATGTGCTTTGGCAATACCTGCCATCGGCCAACCTTACTATTAGCCCTACAAGCAAAACCAACCTGAGGCTGGGCTACAACAAATCGGTACTACGCCCACAGTTTGCCGAGCGCTTAAAAATACCGTACTATGACCCTGTCCGTTCAGCCAACGTATTAAACTTTACAGAAGGCATTACTTCTACCATTGTAGAAAATTATGATATAAAAGCAGAGTGGTTCCCCACACGCGGCGAAATTCTTTCAGCAGGAGTTTATAAAAAGAAAATAAAAGACCCGATAGAGGCTATAACGCAAATAGGTAGTGATGGCGGTTCCAGGAGCATTTACAATATAAACTCCCACAGCGCCAAATTATGGGGGCTAGAAATAGAGCTGTATAAAAACCTTACGTTTTTAGGAGAAGGCGAAACCCTTAAAAATATTTACCTGTATGGCAATGCTGCCTTTAACAAAACGGAAGTAACCGGATATGTAAATTTTGACGGTACCGGGGGGCTTTATGAAGCTAACCGTCCACTGTATGGACAATCACCCTATAATTATAATATCGGGATGGATTATATTGGCGAACGTCTAAACCTAAGCATACGCCAAAACGGTACGGGTGATCAATACATACTGGTTGGCTTTGATTATAACGCTGAAGAGATACGCATGCCTTATGCTATAACAGATGCCCAGATAGGGTACCGCTTTTTGCCTGAAAAAAATCTGGAACTACGGTTAGGAATAAAAAACATGTTTGATACTCCTATAGAAATATACAACAATAATAACAGCTATTCTAAACTACTTGATGTTCCCATTGGTACAAACCCCCGGAGCCAGAGGGGCTTAGGTGCAGGGGCTACCCGCCATTATGATGAGGGCATAGACAGGCTGCTTTTTAAAGCCTGGAGCGGCAGAACTATCAGGCTGTCTTTAAACTATTCTTTTTAAACACCTGTTTTTATTGCTATATCAACATTATTTCAAAGTAAAATTTATGTTTTTAAAAACAATCAAACATTAACAATGTGTTAAGGATAATTACAAGGGGTGATTTTTACAAGCGCGCAAATCTAATATAATAAACCCCTACGCAATGTTGCACGGCCGTAAACAATGCAAAGGCAAACAAACGTTCTTACTTATTGTAGTAACTGTAAAAATGCTCCCGGAGCAGGCGCCCACCACCAAACCATGCCATCGCACATATAAAAGCGAATGTGCACCGGGTTTGCCACGTTTCCCGGAATATTAACAGTGCAGTTGCTACATCGTACAGATGCAAACCTTTCACGTAAAACTGCCTGAAAGGCGAAAGCGGATTTCAAAAAGATAAGTATTCCGGGTGGTAAAGCGGAAAGTGCTTATTAGTTACCTACTTTACCAAAAAAAGGGAGGCCTAAGGGAAGAATTTTTGCTGCTCTACCCAAAGGCCTGAAAATAAATTGGCAGCAAAAGTAATCAATTTTTAATTATCATGAAAAAATTATTTTTGTCTTTATTAGCAGTGGCAGGCTTATACTCTTGCCAAAACGATGATGCTGCACTGGCAAGCTCTTCTTTTGATATGCAGGCAACCGGTGCAGATTATAATGACCAATGCACTAAGCCAAGGGTTGTAGTAAGTGGAAATATTACTACCAATACTACCTGGACAAATGATACTGTATGGGTTATTAGTGGTGTAGTACGTGTAAAAAACAATGCTACTTTAACTATTAATGCCGGTACCTATATTGTAGAAGACAATACAGTTACCACAGGTGCTAATGGCGTATTGGTAATAACCAGGGAAGGCTTTATTGACGCTAATGGCGAAGTAGATGCCCCTGTTGTGTTTACCAGCTCAGCGCTTCTTGACTGTGATGCTGCTACTGTAGCTGCACCGGGCGATTTTGGCGGTGTGGTGCTTTTAGGGGCAGCTCCAGTTAATACAGGTTTAACAACCAACATAATTGAAGGCCTTAATGACCAGCCTACGCCATCTGATTTTTACTATGGTGGTAGTTCAACTACTGATGATTCAGGCAGTATGAGCTATGTGCGTATTGAATATGCAGGACGTATTTTAGGTGATCCGGAAGCTGGTAACGAAATTAACGGCCTTACATTTGGTGGTGTAGGAAGCTCAACTAATATAGACCATGTACAGGTATCATGGGGACTTGATGACGCTTTTGAATTTTTTGGAGGTACAGTAAACGCTTCACATCTTGTTGCTTTCTCTAACGATGATGACAGTTTTGACTTTGACAACGGCTATGTAGGTAGCATTACCAAAGCAATTGCTGTAGCAAACGAAAATTCTACGCACAGTACAAGCAGCGGAAGCCCTGACTCTAATGGTATAGAGCTTGATAACAATGCTACCGGTACATCTACAACTGTTATTACCCGCCCTGTTATCAGGCAAATGTCAATAGTAGGATTTAAAAACGCTACCGATGCTTCAGCTCTTGAAAACGGTATACACGTACGCAGGCTTGGCCAGATAAATATTGCACAATCTACAGTTACAGGTTACACTAACGGTATCAGGTATGATGTTAACCCTACGCTATCTGCAAAATCAAGCTTATCTATACACGGGTTTACCAATTATGCTTTCGCATCAACAGGTACATACTCACAATTTCAGCTTATAGGCGCTGGGTCTACCCAGTCTACCGCTGCTTCGGCTCCAACATGGGGTACATCTCCATTCCAGCCTTTCTATAACGAGCCTTCATTTAGCTTGTTAAGCGGAAATACCGGTGCTTTTGCTACAGAAGCAAACTGGACAGCAAGCTGGACACAGTTTTAATCTGTTTCAATTTAATTATAATTAACTATATGGGCTGCCCGGTTAGGGGTTTACTACCTGTAGGGCAGCCTTTTTTTAAACCTCTTAAAATGAAAAAAAAATTATTATTACCTGTTTTTGTATTTATTTCAACTATGGCATCAGCCCAGTTTACCGTTTGGGAAGATGATTTTAACGATGGTGACATTTCTGACTGGACCGTACTGGATTTAAATGAAGATGATTTTTCCTGGCAGGCCAATAAAAACATGCAACTTAATGAAGAAGGCGTTTTTGACCTTACTATTGGAGATTATAATGTACTGGCCGTTTATGGTATAGACCTTGAAACAGGTGGCCCTTTAGGTGATAGTGAGTTTGTTTTTGACGAATGGGCAGTAAGCCCCGCCATAGACCTGTCTTTTTATGCCGGTGCCGGCGAACTGGTTATAAACGCTCAGGCAGCTATATATGGATCTGGCGAAATATTAACCGTGTATGCTTCAACCTCAATGGATCCCGAAACCTTTGAAATGGTTGGGACAGTAGACTTATTACGCCCCGAAATTGATGATGTTGCGCTATTTAGTGACTATACACTGGACATTTCCGATTATATAAGCGAGCCTGAGGTGTACATAATATTTAATTGTTCTGGTAACAACAATGCATTAAATATTGGTATTGAAATAGATAATGTACACATAATTGCCGAAGAAATTGCTACCGGTATTGAGGGCATAGCCGGTAAAACAACAACCAAAATAAAACAAAACCCTGTACAGGATAACCTGCAACTGCAACTGGCCAACACCATTAATAATGAAGCGCTTAGCCTGAACATATATAATATAAACGGTATGCTTGTAAAACAGGCTGCTTATAACGAAAATGGCATTGCTGTTACTGATTTAAGCAGCGGTATGTACTTTGTAGTACTTACAGACGGCGCCGCAACCGAACGTTTAAAGTTCATAAAAAAGTAAGTTTATTTGTTGTGTTGTTAAGGGCATTGCCGTATAAAAGCGGTAGTGTCTTTACCTTTTTAAATCTCTCTCATGAAAAATATGTTTAAGCTGTTGTTTGTTTTTGCTTTTGCGATTATACTTTTTACGGGTTGTAATGATGACCTTACGCCGGTTTATGAAGAACAATATCCCGGAAAAATAGTAATACGGGGCTATAACGCCCTGACAGATTCACTACAGGTAACCGCCAACGGGGAGCTGCTTGAAATAAATAACGAACTGGCATTTACCGGTACAATATCAAAAGATTATCAGTTTGTGTTTTATAATAACCAGGCAGAAACCATTAGTATACTCAATAAACAAACAGGCGAAGTGCTCACCTCCTACACATTCACCTCCGGTAATATTTCAGATACCCTATCCTTTTATTATAACGATGGTATTTTCCTTAATGATGTACTTTCATACAAACCCGGGGTTTTAAGCGCAACCGGGCGCACTGGTTACCGGTTTATCTTCCCTACCCTTAACCGCTACTCCAACAGCGGCTATAACGGCGCGCTTGATGCTATTATTAAAAAAGTGAATGGCGAAGTATTGGGCGTGGCAGAAAATATTACTAAAGAAAGTTTTAGCACCTTTGTAGAATTTGCCTATGCCCCACCCCCAATAATTAATATAGAACTTGTTAAACATGGCACTACAGAGCCTTATATTACCGGGCAGCCGGTTGTAGTTCAGCTTGTAATGCAAAATAACAAGTCCGGGCTTATAGTGTTGAATGAAACTGCAAATGAAAACGGGGCTTTTTCCGGAGTAGATGCCACTATAAACTTAGTTGATTATTTTAATTATTAATAGGTAAGCTGCGCCTGCAAGGCAATTAAATTATCCACACAGCCATGAAAACCCTGATACATTACGCTCTTATATTTTGGGTAGTTACGGCGGTTTCCTGCCAGCATGATGATGGGCCTGAAGTTTATACTGAAGGCTCAAATGAATATGTAAACCAGTGGGCTTATACACAAATGAAACGATATTACTACTGGAATGGCAGCATGCCCGGAGAGGGCGACTTATCTGCTGATCCAAAAGAATATTTTGCACAATTGCTGCATCCTGAGGATAGGTTTTCATATACCCTGCACCCAAACATGCCTGACACATACCCTAAAAGTATGCGTAGCGTTTATGGGTTTGATATGGCTTTTATCGAACTCCAGGGGCAGGTATACGGTATAGTGTTATACGCTTTATCAGGTTCTCCGGCATCTAATATTGGCCTGCACCGGGGTAGTTACATCAGCTCTATAAATGGCATAGCTTTAGACCATCAAAATTACGAACTGCTTTATAATGATTTGGTTAACAATAGCATGGGCGAACTGCAAGTGATGGAATATACCCCCGAAACAGGTTTTTCAGGCCCTGTTACTGTTACTATATCAAAAGGATTCACGCTTTTACAGCCGCTCACATATCGGGTAATTGATATTGAAAATCATAAAACAGGCTACCTGTTAATCCACCATTTTGATGTTGGCCTTGCGCAGTCTTTTCTGCAAACCTTTACTACCTTTAAAAGCCATGCTATAAATGAACTGGTGATAGACCTGCGTTATAACGGCGGCGGGGATGTTTCGTCAGCAACTGCATTGAGCATACTCACCGCGCCCGGCATACAAGCTGATGATTTGTTTATAACTTTTGAAGGAAATAACAATGGGGGTACTCTGCACCAGTCTTTCAAACAGGCATTAGAGATGAATGAAACTGAAGTAAGCTTTCAGGCATTAAGGAGTGCGCACCCTTCGTTACAAAGGGTTTATATTTTATGTGGAAAACATACTGCATCTGCCTCCGAAATTATTATTAACAACTTAAAGCCTTATATGGAAGTTATTACCATAGGCGAAAAAACAGTTGGTAAAGATGTGGCAGGATTTGCCATAGAAGATAACAGGATTGAAGGGCAGCAGGGCTGGGAACTGCACCCATCAATATATAAAATATACAATGCTAATGGCCAGGGCAACTATTCTACAGGCATCACCCCTACCATAGCACTTAACGAATTGCCGGAGCCAATGCTTTATCCACTGGGTGATCCCGGCGAAGTGTTATTACAAAAAGCTTTACAGGGAATATCTGGCAACGGCAGGATAAAAATGGATACAGGCATAAATGTTTTAGCAATGCATACTACAGATAAAGACTACGGACCTGTTTTGATTAACGATATCACGGTACTTCAATAAATTTGCACTTAATAAAAATATAAGCGTTCGCCTCACTAATATTAAATATAAGAAAATAATATTTTAGTATATTTTTTTCTTATATTTGAATAAACAATTTGGTAAGGTGATGAATGAAAGAATTTTGCAAAAACTGGAGATACTGGCCGATGCTGCTAAATATGATGTTTCGTGTGCTTCGGGGCAAAGTAAGCGCGAAAATAAAAATAAAGGGTTGGGCAACTCAACCGGTATGGGCATTTGCCATGCCTATACCGAAGACGGCCGCTGTGTTTCACTACTAAAAATCCTCCTTACCAACTATTGTATTTTTGATTGTGCTTATTGTGTGAGCCGCAAAAGCAACGATGTGAAGCGGGCCGCTTTTACCGTTGACGAAGTGGTACAGCTTACCATTGGTTTTTACCGCCGCAATTATATTGAAGGCCTGTTTTTAAGTTCCGGTATTTTCGATAGTCCTGATTATACTATGGAACGCCTGGTACGCATAGCCAAAAAGCTTCGCCTGGAAGAGAATTTTAACGGCTATATTCACCTTAAAGCCATTCCCGGCGCCAGTGACGACCTTATTAAAGAGGCTGCCCTATATGCCGACCGTATGAGTGTTAACCTTGAAATGCCTACGGAACAAAGCCTGAAACTTCTGGCCCCCGAAAAAAACCACAGGGATGTTATTAAACCTATGGAGTATCTTAAAAATGAAATTAAAGGCCGCAAAGAAGAGCGTAAATTAATAAAAAAAACACCCCTGTTTGCTCCCGCCGGGCAAAGCACTCAAATGGTGATAGGCGCCACGCAGGAAAATGACATGCAAATACTGGGTATGGCAAATTATTTTTACAATAAAATGGAGCTAAAGCGCGTGTATTATTCCGGTTATGTACCAATAAGTACTGATAACCGCCTGCCTGCCATAGGTACACCTGTGCCAATGATACGCGAAAATCGTTTATATCAGGCCGACTGGCTAATGCGGTTTTATGGCTTTAACGTAAATGAAATTGTAGGGCATGATAACCCAAACCTCGATTTGCAAGTGGACCCTAAATTGGGGTGGGCATTGCGCAACCTGGATAAATTTCCCATAGATATTAATACGGCTGACTTAGAGGTTATTAAACGGGTGCCCGGCATTGGTGTAACCAGCGCCAAAAAAATTGTAATGGCGCGCCGTTACCGCCGCCTGCATGCCGAAGATCTGCAAAAAATGGGGATTGCTTATAAAAGGGCTTCTTATTTTTTATCGTTCAGCAACCCGTTTCAGTTGCAAAAAGACCTGACATCTATGCAGATACGGCAACAGATACTTGCTTTACAAAACAGTAAGTACAAAGCCGATTTTTCTAACCAGTTAGCTTTATTCTGATGCACCAGGTAGTATATGATGGTACGTATGAAGGCTGGCTTACCGCCGTATTTGATATTTATGAATACCGGCTACAGGATGTTATTTTTTGTATTGAAGGGCAACCCAATACACTGCTTTTTGCCGAAAGCCATAACGTTATTACTGATACCTCAAAGGCGAAACGAGTGCTAAACGGACTCAAAAAAAAGCTTTCACCTGATGGTGTAAAGGCTGTTTATTCCACTTTTATGTCAGAAATTGACAATGCAGAGTGCAAGATTTTAGAGTTTGTACGCCATGTATTCTCTAACTCAAAAAATATTGAGGGCGACCTGGCACATCCAGCCGTAAGAAAGGTAAGTGAAGCCGTTAAAATGATGCGGCGTGAAAGCCATCGCATGAAAGCTTTTATACGGTTTAAACTTACTAAAGACAACCTTTATTATTCCATTGTAGAACCCGACTGTAATGTACTGCCTTTTATTGAGGGCCATTTTAAAAGCCGTTATGCTGACCAGCGCTGGCTGATTTATGATGCTAAGCGTAAGTATGGTATTTATTATGACCTGAACGAAACTAACATTGTGCAACTACATTTCAGCAAGGATATGGTGTCTGCAAAAGCAACTACCGAGATATGTGACGAACAGGAAGAGTTTTTCCAGCACCTGTGGCGGCGCTACTTTAGCAGTGTAAATATTGCCTCGCGTAAAAATATGAAACTCCACCTGCAGCACATGCCCAAACGCTATTGGAAATACCTTACCGAAAAGCAGCCGGAAAGCCACTAATTAAAAGTTTGCCGGTAGGCTAATGGCGCCAGTGTAGTTTTTACTTTAAATAGTTTGCTGAACGATTGCGGATGTTCAAACCCCATTTGATATGCTATTTCTGCCACTGTGAGCGTAGTGGTGCTTAATAAATTTTTAGCCTGCTCAATAACTTTGTCCTGTATATATTGTTGGGTGGTTAAGCCGGTTAGTGTTCTAAGCATATCACTAAGGTAACGTTGCGATAATTTTAGTTCTTCGCTTACATAACTAACAGAAGGCAAGCCTTGTATAAGTGGCTTACCTTCATGAAAATAACTATACAACAAGGCATCAAGGGCTGCTATTATTTCATTGTTAACTGTTTTTCTGGTAATAAATTGCCGGTTGTAAAAGCGTTTGCTGTAATGTAATAGCTGCTCTACCTGAGAAACTACAATATCCTGCGTAAAACCGTCTATCGCATGGTTTAGTTCTTTCATTATACCGGTAAATAATGATGCTATAATATTTTTCTCAGCAGCAGAGAGTAACAACGCTTCCGAAACATTGTAAGAAAAGAAACCGTACTGATTAATTGCCTGCCCTAACGGATAACCACTTATAAAATCCTGGTGGAAATATAGGGCATACCCCTCCTGCCGTTCTGATGTATGGGGTGCGGTAACAATTTGCCGGGGTTTTAAAAAAGCCAAACCACCTTCCTTAAAATCATAATATCCCTGTCCGTAAGGCACCTTTCCCATAAATGTATCCCTGAAAGAGATTTTATAAAAATTAAGGCAAATCTTTTCCTCATCAAAATAACTAAAATCAATATTACTGTAGTCCACTACCGCTATTAACGGATGTGAAGGGGCATCAAGCCCCGAAAAATGCAATAACTCAGATATATTGTCAAAAACTCGCATATAAACTATGTTTAATCCTGTATTGCAGGCCGTATCACTATATCTCCTACTTCTACATCCTGGGGTTGCGAAATAGCATATATAACAGCATTAGCTATACTTTCTGGCGCTATAGCTAATTTAGCCATATTTTCTTTTACAGCTTCCCTTACCTTCACATCTTTTACAGTATCAACCAGATTGGTTTTTACATATCCGGGAGAAATCCCGGTAATGCGAATTTTACCGTCAGACTCCTGCCGGAAGGCTTCAGCAATGGTACGCACTGCATTTTTTGTACCGGCATATACGCCCTGTAAAGGTGAAATTTTTATACCCGACGTAGAAATTATATTTATTATATGCCCGTGCTGTTGCTTCTTAAAAACCGTCATCACTGCTGCAAAGCCATATAAAACTCCTTTTAAATTTACATCTATCATTTCTTCCCAGCCATCAATATCAGTTTCATCAATACGGCTTAAATGTGCTACACCGGCATTATTAATCATAACATCTATAAATCCAAACTTTTCTATGGCAAAATCTGTTAGCCTGAAAACGTCTGCTTTATTTTTTATATCTGTTACTACATAGTCCGCAATTCCGCCAAAGGCTTTAATTTCGGCAATAATAGCTTTAAGCTCATTTTCGCGGCGTGCGCTTAAAACAACTTTAGCCCCTGCTTTTGATAATGCTACGGCTATAGCTCTGCCTATGCCACTGCTTGCACCGGTAACAACAACTACTTTTCCTGAAATACTATTCTCCATCTTTAATTTTATTTTATAACGCAAATTTCGGTATAGTATAAATTTAAAAAGTAGCCGTAATGGTAAATTAAGTAGCCCAATAGGTATATATCTTAAAATAATCTTTTGTTAAACAGAAATATAGGTAGTTTTAGTTTTTTATCTTTAAGTAACCAAACCCATACAAAAATGATAATAGACCTAACAGCTTATACTGCCGCAGCGCTTTTGCTGCTGCGTATTATAATTGCCATTGTATTTTTTTCAAGCGGAAAGAGCCATGTTGCCAACCCGGTTGAGCGGGGCAAAAGCATTGGGCTGCCCCCTGCGGCTACCACTGTTTTAGGCATTGCAGAAATTGCAGGTGCTATATCTATAGCCTTTGGTGTTTTCACGCAGGTTGGTGCAGTCTTGCTTATGTGTACCATGTTGGGCGCCATGTACAAAAAAATAGTTGTCTGGAACACCGGTTTTTATGCAAAAGAAGGCTATGGCTGGCACTATGACCTGCTCCTTTTTTTAGGCTGCCTGGTACTATTTACCACTGCCGGTGGTATGTATGTTTTATATTAGTCCGTTTTATCAAACATATAAATATCTCCCATACCATCTTTGCACTCTAAAAAAAATTGCTTAGGTATACCTTTTTCAAATGAAAGCCTTGTAATAACTTTTTTATAGCAATCAGTACTTTTTGAATGAAGAAAAACCAGTTGATCGTTCTCAATCTTTTCAGGAATATCATAAACCGATCCAAGGTAATAGTTACCCAAATATTTGTTTCTATCGCTGTAAATTAAAATTCGGGTTGTAGCCCTATGTGACAAACCCCAATACCAGACAGACGTAATAATCTTGTAATTTCCTTCTGGAGAAGTTATAATTCCTATATACTTCAGATGAAATTCACTCTCATTTTTTTCCCAACTCCCAAAAACAAATAAACTATCAGCTATATTTTTTTCTAATACTATTTTACGTATATTGTATTCGTTAATCTGGCTAAAGACTGCCGAAGAATAAATGAGAAATAACAATAAAAAAAGTAATCTCAATTTCATACAAACCCAACTTTAAACCTGTTTAGTCCTTCAGCCAGTAATGCTCTTGGGCAGGCTATGTTGATACGTAAAAAACCTTCACCCGCTTCGCCGTACATAGTACCGGAGTTCACCCAAAGCTTTTGATTTTTCAGCAGATTGTCGGCAACTTTTTGCGATTGCTCCCCTACTGTACTTATATCTACCCATACCAGATAGGTAGCCTGCAATGGCAACACCTTAAACTGCGGCAGTTGTGCTGCAAAAAAATCTTTGAGGTAAACATAATTGTCCCAAAGGTATTTTTTAAGTGCCTCCAGCCAGCCTTCTCCGTTATTATAGGCCGCAATAAGTGCTTCTACCGCAAACGGACTGATTATCCAGGTTTCGTGTTCGTTTAGTTTTTCGTTGATTTTTTTACGGTAGGCCGCATTAGCACTAATAATGTTACCCACCTGTAATCCTGCCAAGTTAAAAGTTTTGCTGGGTGCCCCAAGCGTTACACTATAGTTTAAAAAATCCTCATTTATAGAAGCAAAAGGCACATGTGTAAAATCATCATAAACCAAATCGCTGTGTATCTCGTCCGATACTACAACTACATTATGTTTCAGGCAGATTTCTCCAATGCGGGTAAGTTCCTGTTGGGTCCATACCCGCCCTATGGGGTTATGTGGGTTGCACAACAGCAGCAATTTTGCTTTGGGCTGCGCTGCTTTTTGCTCAAAATCGTTGAAATCTATAGTATAATAATTATCCTGATATATAAGATTTGAGCACACCATTTCCCTGCCGGTATTTTCTACTGCATCAAAAAAATGGTTATATACAGGTGATAGTACTAAAACCTGGTCGCCAGTTTCGGTAAGTGCTTTTATAGTAGCCGAAAGCGCCGCTATTACCCCGGTTGAAGAAATGATCCAGCCTTTTTTTATAGTAAAATTATGCCGGCGGCTCCACCAGTTAATTATGGCATCATAATAGGCCTGTGGTGCATCTGTATAGCCAAAAATGCCGTGTCCAACACGTTTTTGTAACGCCTCAATAACACAGGGCGCCGTTTTAAAATCCATATCGGCTACCCACATAGGCAGCACTTCATCATTAGGAGCCAGATCCCATTTAACCGAATTACTACCACGGCGGGGTATTACCTCATCAAAATTATAGTCCATCTTATAAAGGAATCTTTTAGTGGCCCTAAGTTACATAAATATTACCCGCCGGAAAACTTTATCCCGGCGGGATAATGCTTGTTTTTATTCGTCCTGAAGGCTCAGTGTATAACTATAGGTATATGTTGGTGCGGTTAGTAAATACTGTGCATGGGGCAGCGCGCCCCAGCTGTTATCACCCCCAACACCACGTTGCGCCAGGTCTATACTAAGGTATACCTTATCTTCGGGGTGTACATCATTAGTATGGCGCTGTTGTTTTTCCTTACCGGGATCAAGGCTTTCAGCACTTACATTTAAGGCACTAAAACTTAATGGCTGCGCACCGGTTATGGTTAATGTGGTGGTGCCATTGTTGAGCTTTATCCAGCGGGCATCTGTTTTGTAACCACACTCCTGCGGGCGTATGTAAGTCCACGTAAACTGATCTGATACTTCGCCGTTATAAATACCCAAAAATGATGATGTATTGCGGTCGCTGTAATTTTCCCAGGGGCCGCGGCCATAGTACTGCAGGCTGTTATAGCTGCCCGGCAATTCCATACGCATGCCGAACCTTGGCATTTCCGGCAGGTCTTTACCTGATTTATCTATGCTTGCCGTTACATTAATAGCACCATCCGGCTTTATAAGATAACTAACCGTATACGGTACATTTACCTCATTAAGAAGATATTTTACCGTTACCGGAAGGCCTTCCCCGGTTGTTTTTCCTACCGATACATTTTGTACTGCCGGGTTTTGGTGGGCCTGTTTCCATACGCCTAGTTTTTGGGGCATACGGTTACCAAAGTCATTATCAGTTGGGGCACGCCAAAAATAAGGTGTTGGGAAAGCCGTAAGTACCTCATTTGTATCACCTGCTTTCTTATAACTGGTAAGTACCCCTTTAGCAAGGTCAAAACTACCGGTAGTGCCATTGGCTTCAAAAGTAAGTGTATTGCCTTTTTTATTATATTTTATTTTGTGTGCGTCTTTTTCAACTACCCTGTTAAAGAAATTGCCTGTACCTATTTTAAATTCCTCACGTGCCAGTTCAAATCCGGCGGGAACCAAATCGGTGGCATTTTTAGTATAGGCGTATACACTTAAATAATGCTCAGCACCATCTGCCGTATCTAATCTTACAGGGATAGCAGTTTGCTTACCAGCCGGCGTATTGGCGGTAAACTCACCTTTTTGTGCTATTTCACCATCGCGCAACAGTATCCATTTAAAATTAAAATTATCAAGGCTGGTGTAATGGTACTGGTTTTTTACCACAATAGCAGCGCCATTATACTCAAAAGCTATATCCTGGTATATTTTTTTTACTTCATATAAACCGGGATGCGGGTTACGGTTAGCATCTACCAGCCCGTTGGCACAAAAATTACCATCGTTCTGCAGGTTCTCCCCGCCCAAATCACCTCCATAGGCTAAAAATGTTATCCCATTTGCATCATGTGTAGTAATGCCCTGGTCTACCCAGTCCCAAATACAGCCACCCTGGAGTTTGGTGCTGCTGTTTATAATATCATAATACTCTTTAAAATTACCGTTGCTGTTACCCATAGCATGGCTGTATTCGCACATTATAAAAGGCCTTGGTTTATCACTGGCAGCATAGTCTTTCATATATTCCATACCGGGATACATAGGGGCTACAATATCAGTATTTACATCCTGCCCGGCCTGCTCAAACATTACAGGGCGCAGCGGCTGGTTTTCTTTCAGCCAGTTGTAAGCATCATGAAACACTGGGCCGTTACCACACTCATTGCCCATACTCCATATAATTATACTAGGGTGATTTTTATCTATAGCTACCATACGCTTAATACGGTCTAAATGAGCGGGTGCCCATTCCGGCAAATAGGCCGGATGCTTGCTTTTATCAAAAGGTCCCTGCAAATCGGCACCCATACCATGCGATTCTATATTGGCCTCATCAACAACAAAAAAACCATACCGGTCGCACAGGTCATAAAAATACGGATCGTGCGGGTAGTGGCTCATGCGTATGGTATTGATATTATTTTGTTTCATAAGCGCCAGGTCTTTAACCATAAGTTCACGGTTGGGTACATGCCCGTTTACAGGGTCATGCTCATGTATATTTACACCATTTACCAGCACCGGTTTACCATTAACCAAAAGCTGTGCCTCCTTAATTTCTACAGTACGGAAACCCGTATAGCCTGAAATAGCATATTTTTCATTTTTTCCTGAATCCCATAATAGTGTATATTGGTATAAATTCGGAGTTTCAGCACTCCATAATGCCGCATTTTTGACTACCGTTTCAAAACTTACTGTAGTAGCCTCCGGTGAAACTTCACGGCTTTTTGAAAAAACCTCTTTACCAGAAGGATCTTTAAGGACTACAGTAACGGTAGATGCGGGTGGTATTTTAAGGTATTTTTTAAAATCTACTGCAACATAAAATAACCCGTTACGGTATTGGCTGTCAAGGCCCGATGTTATGGCATAATCCCAAATGGTTACCGCAGGCATAGCCTGTAGCCATACATCACGCTCTATACCGCTAAGCCGCCAAAAATCCTGGTCTTCCAGGTAGCTGCCATCGTGCCAGCGGAATACCTGTACAGCTAACAGGTTCTCCCCTTTTTGCAGATAATTGGTAACATCAAACTCCGCCGGGGTTTTGCTGGCTTTGGTCATTCCTACTTCTTTTCCGTTAAGATAAACACGCGCATAACCGCTAATTGACCCAAAATGCAGTACTACTTCTTTACCATCCCAGTTTTGGGGCACGGTAAATGTTTTACGGTAACTGCCCACCGGGTTATAAGCACCATCTATATAAGGAGCATTTTTAGGGAACGGATACGCTACATTGGTATAAATAGGTATATCATACCCCTGCATTTCCCAATTTGATGGTACGGGAATGTTTTTCCAGCTGCTGTCATTAAAATTTTCAGCATAAAAATCTAACGGCCTTTGTACCGGATTTTTTACAACATTAAATTTCCACTCCCCGTTAAGGGTTTTATAAAGTGGTGAAGCATCTGGGTTGCCTTTCTCGGCAGCTTCCTGCGTGTTATAAATTATAAATTCGGCATGTCCGCCAAGTTTATTACGGTCCAGCACAGCGGGGTTTTCCCATTCGTTTTGCTGGGCCATTGCAGATAGCGCTATCAATAAAAACAGATAGATATATTTATACATAAGCAAAGTTTCTTAATCGTTATAGTAAAAACCGGGTTGTTTGCAACTTAAATAATTTTATATAACCCCCACCATTTATATAAAGTATAAAACCAGCCCCTTAGCGGAGCCGGCTTTATCAGCAATAAGTAACCCAAACTTATTAACCAAACTTGTATTATACCTTAACTTATTTAACCGAAAATTTGTAAATAGTTGTGGTTGTATATTTTTCGCCGGGATTTAAGGTTGTTGAAGGAAATGCAGGCTGGTTTGGCGCATCCGGATAATGTTGTGTTTCCAGGCACAGACCACTGTTTTTATCATACTTGCCACCACCTTTGCTATCTAAACTGCCATCAAGAAAGTTACCGCTGTAAAACTGTATGGCAGGCTGGTCTGTATATACCTGCATATAACGGCCCGATGCCTTATGGTACAGGTTTGCTACTTCTTTCAGGTTGTTACTACTATCAGTAATTATCCAGCAATGGTCATACCCTCCGGCTATTTTTAATTGCTTGTTATCGGCATTAATATCTTTACCAACCTCTTTAGGCGATGTAAAATCAAATGGCGTACCCGCAACCGGTTTTAGCTCGCCTGTAGGGATTAATGTGGCGTTTACAGGTAAAAATTTATCTGCTTTTATTTCTAAAACGTGGTCCAGTATGCTTTTAAAATTACCCGAAAGGTTAAAGTAACTGTGCTGTGTAAGGTTTACTACCGTTTTTTTATCAGTTTCGGCTTCATAATCTATCTTAAGCTCATTATCATTAGTAAGGGTATAGGTAACCACAACTTTAAGGTCGCCGGGGTAGCCTTCTTCACCATCTTTTGCCGTGTAGCTTAATTTAAGTGCCGGGGCATCTCCCTCAACGGGTTCTGCCGTCCATATGTTTTTGTCAAAACCTTTACCACCGTGCAGTGAGTTTGGCCCGTCATTTACGGTGAGCTGGTAGTCTTTTCCGTCTAAACTAAATTTTCCATTGGCAATGCGGTTACCATACCGCCCAATAATAGCCCCGAAAAATGTAGGGTTATCTGTTAAATAATGGTCTGGTGAAGTGTAGCCCAATACCACATCTTCAAACTTACCATCTTTATCGGGTGCAGTAAGCGATATAATATCCCCGCCCATGGTTATTACTTCCATCTTCATGCCGTTGGCATTGGTAAGGGTATATTTATCAATGCTAATCCCGTCTTCGGTAGTGGCGTAGTTAGCTTTTTCTATACTACTTTTTGAAGCCGTTTCCACCTGGCCTGTTGCGGGTTCATCTTTTTTTTCCTCCTTACAGCTAAACATCAGTCCGGAAACCAATAAAGCGCAAAGGGCGATTTTTACATTTTTCATAAATTAAGTTTGGTTTGATTATAGTCTATTTTACAGCGGGTTTTAAACCACCCGCAATATTGCAAAATACAGTGTGTTATGACTGGCCATAATAGGCATCTTTACCATGTTTACGGTCATAATGTTTTTGTATGAGCGAATCTTTCATGCGCGGCGCATCAGGATTAATCTGTAATGTGATGTAAGCCATCTCTGCCACTGCCTCTAAAACTTTACTGTTATATACTGCTTTTGCAGCTGTCTTGCCCCAGGTAAAGGGCCCGTGGTTGCCCAGCAACACCATTTCTACCTCTTCATAATTAAGCCCTTTGTCTTTAAAACAATCCAGTATCTGTATTCCGGTGTTGTGTTCATAATTTCCTTTAATAAGTTCATCTGCCATTGGGGGTGCACAGGGTATATCAGCCGTAAGGTGGTCTGCATGCGTAGTGCCAAAAATAGGTATATCCCGCTGTGATTGCGCCCAGGCTACCGAATAGGTAGCATGGGTATGCGATATACCCCCTATTTTTTCCCAATGCTTATACAGATAGGCATGTGTTTTAGTGTCAGAAGACGGACGCATAGTACCTTCTATAATGTTATTGTCATAATCCAGTATTACAATGTCTTCAGGCTTTAAAATATCATACGGCACGCCGCTTGGCTTTATGGCAAACACACCCTTGGCACGGTCTACCGCGCTCACATTGCCAAACGTATAAATAACCAGTTTTAAAGCATCCAACTGCATGTTGGCCTCATAACATTCTTCTTTAAGGTCTTTATATAAGCTCATAGTTCTTTTTTGTTATGGTATCTTCAACAAAGGTGCCCAGCTGGCGGTATGCCTGCATCAGTTCACCATATTTCTCTACTTTATCGGCCTGTGGAAAATACTCTGCCTCAAAATCAGATCCCATTTTTTTACTGGCATCTATAACATTGCCATACACCCCAGAAGCCACAGCAGCATAAATGGCTGCGCCGAGTGCCGGAGCCTGGTCGCTTTCAGCAACTTTTATAGGCATATTAAGCACATTGGCAAGGGTTTGCATAATAAAAGGCGACTTGCGGGCCACGCCCCCAATACCTATTACTGCATTTATTTTTACGCCTTCTTCTTCAAAACGGTCTACAATAAGTTTAGACCCGAAACAAATGGCATGTACCAGTGCTTTAAAAATATGCGGCGCTTTAGTACCTAATGAAAGCCCCGTCATGGCTGCTTTAAGCTCCTGGTTGGCATCAGGTGTGCGGCGTCCGTTAACCCAGTCTAATGCCATAGGTACGGCTTCGCTAAGCGGAATACCCTCTGCCTGTTTGGTTAGCGTACGTATAAAATTAGCTTCTACCTCATCGGCAAGCTTTTGTTTCTGTTCATCGGTTAATACCGATGATGTCATTACCAAATTATCAATGGGCCATGACAGGACATTTTTAAACCATGCCAGCACATCGCCAAAGGCGCTTTGCCCGGCCTCCAGCCCGATAAGCCCCGGTATAACTGAGCCATTTACCTGGCCGCAGATGCCTTTTACGGTTTTGGTGCCTATAACCTCATCGGGAGAAATCATAATATCGCAGGTAGAAGTACCCATAATGCGTACCAGTACATTTTCATCTACCTTGGCGCCAACGGCTCCTGCATGTGCATCAAAAGTACCCACAGCTATCACCGTTTTTGTAGAAAGCCCTAACTTTTGTGCCCACTCGGCATTCAGGTTTCCGGCAACTACATCACTCGTATAGGTTTCATCATATAAATTGTTTCGCAATTTTGCCAGATATGGATGAAGCTGTATTAAAAACTCTTCCGGTGGCAAACCGCTCCAGCTTTCGTGCCACATAGCTTTATGCCCTGCTGCGCAACGGCTGCGTTTAAAGGTTTTCAGGTCTTTTTGGTCAGCCAGTATATAGGTCATAAGGTCGCAATGTTCCATCCATGTATAGGCGGCATCTTTCACAGCAGCATCTTCACGCACTATGTGTAAAATTTTTGCCCAAAACCATTCAGACGAATAAATCCCTCCTTCAAATTTCGTGAAATTTTCACCGCCCCAGGTAGCAGCCAGGTTATTAATTTCGCCTGCCTCTTTTATGGCGGTATGGTCTTTCCAGAGCACCATCATGGCATTAGGATTTTCTTCAAAACCCGGCACTAAAGCCAGTGGTGTGCCGTCCTGCGCTACAGGAACTGGTGACGAACCTGTGGTATCTATACAAATTCCCATAACAGATTCCGGATTTACCTCGCTGATTTGCACTACCGATTTTATAGTTTTTTCCAATCCCTCAATATGGTCTAAAGGGTGCTGGCGAAAACGGTTAGCCTGCGGATTGGAGTACATGCCTTTTTTCCAGCGTTGGTACAGGTGCACTTCAGAGGCCAGCTCTGCACCATTTTCTGTATCAATAAGTACCGCCCTTACCGAATCGGTACCATAATCAAGTCCTATAACATATTTTTTCATCGTTTCCTGCTTTGTATATTTTTATTGTTACAAATATACTATTCTGATTTAATAAATGTAATAATTACACTTGTTGTTTTTATGAAATTTTAATGCGTATCACAGCAAATGAATAAGCAGGTATCTGTGCCTCGAAACTGCTTTTTTTAGTGCTGATAGTGCTTTGTTGCGGCTTTATGTTTGGTTCATCAAAACCATTTACTTCATTTAGGCTATCGCCCCTTAACAATTTCATGGTACCTGTGCGTGCCAGTTTGCCGCCTTTTACTTTTATATCTGCCTTTTCAGCCGTGCCTGCGGTATTAACAATCTTCACCACTACTTCGTTGGTAGTTTTATCTACCACCGCACTGGAAAATATGCCATCCTGGCCCGTAACAGGCTTATTGCCTGTAGTAATTGTTACCAGGTTGGTACCTGCGTTGTTGCCATACAGCTGCTGTACATAATAATTGGGCGTGGCATAGCTTTGCTGGTTATTAAACCATATAAGGTCAGGAGTCCACTGCCAACCGTCGGCGTGGGCAAAAAGTGGGGCATAACTCGTCATGTAAACCACATCTGCATTGCGCTCAAGGCCGGTCATAAAAGCGGCTTCGGCAAGGGCACAGTCCCAGTTGTTTTTATTATCCGGGTTAGCTATTCCTACACTTTGCGCGGCATATTCTCCGGCAAAAACTTTAGGCCCCTTACGGTCATATCCATCATAACGTGTGGCGTGCTCCTTAAACCATTTCGGGCTATTATAGTAATGCTCATCTACCAGGTCGGCTTTTAATTGCTTTAACTGTTGCCAGCCGTAATCAAAATATTCACCATCCGGAAACGGCCCGCTGCCCGATACAATTTTAATATCAGGATATGTGGTGCGAATGGCTTTATCAAATGCTTTGTAACGCTCAATATAATCAGGGCCCCATTGCTCATTACCTACACCTATAAATTTAAGGTTAAAAGGCTGCGGATGCCCCATATCACTGCGCAGTTTGCCCCATGTGGTGGCAGTACTGCCGTTGGCAAACTCAATAAGGTCTAACGCATCCTGTATATATGGGTTAAGCGCTTCCATGGGTACCAGTTCCCCCGTATTAAACTGGCAGGCAATACCGCAGCTAAGTATAGGCAGCGGTGTTGCGCCAAGATCTTCGGCCAGCTGAAAATACTCATAAAAGCCCAGCCCGAACGACTGAAAATAATCGGGTGTCTGCTTGTGTTCAAATTCAGTATTCCAACGGTTTATAAGGGTTTCGCGGTCTTCCACATCACCCACTGTTTTTTTCCACTGGTAGCGTTTTTCCAGCGTACGGCCTTCTACAATACAACCACCGGGAAAACGCAAAAAGCCGGGGTTCAGGTCATATAGTTTTTGTACTAAATCTTTACGCAGCCCATTCTTCCGGCCTTTCCAGGTATCTTCAGGAAATAGCGAAACCATATCCATAGCAATAACCCCGGTACCGGTAAAGGTTATTTTAAGCCTGGCTTTTTCAACAGTCTTATTTGCCTTTATCTGTGCGTTATAGGCCGCCCAATCTTTACCCGATAGGCGTATTTGGGCGCTGCCAACTCCATTGCCTCCCTCATCAATAAACTCAAAAGTAACAGTGCTTATGCTTCCGCTTTGCAGGGCTGCCATTACAGAAAGGTTATACGTTTCTCCGGCCTTAACTCCCATACCCCTATAGCCCTCGTTAATCAGGCTGTAGCCTTTATCATCATTAACCTCAACACGTGCATAATTTTTATTTCCTGTCAGCTTATCCTGTACTATACTGGCATAGCCGCTTTTATTATTAAATGAATGGCGGTCACTATTAGGCTGGCTCCACCCCATAAGCGGGTCGTCAAATTCAAAAGAGCGGTTTTTTACCATTTCGGCATACAGCCCACCATCGGCGCCAAAGTTGATATCCTCAAAAAAAATACCGTACATGGTAGGCTGTATCTCAATACCGGTATCTTTAAGGTTGAGTTCATACATATGGGCATCAGGGGCTTGCTGTGCTGCGCAAAAAGCACAGCACAAACTAAAACCTACTGTTATATAACCTGCTAATATGTTTTTAAATAAAAATATCATGCGGAATGTGCCGGTTAGTTCCCTTCAAGCACCACTACCGAGAAAGGAGGCAGGGTAACGGTAAGTACACCTTTTTTAAATTTAAAGTCTTTAAACTCTTTTGGAGTAATGGCCTCCGGTTTTTCAAACGTATTATGGTCTTGTAGTTTACCACTGCTTATTATTTTTGCAGTAAAGTTTTTTATATCTATCCCGTCAAGGTTTATTTGGGTAGTAACGCTTTGGCTGGTATGTATGTTAACCAGTGATACATGGGTTTTTCCTTCTTTTTGCGAAGCCGATACCGATACCGCAGGCAGTGCCTTATCACCAAACTTATACTCTGGCGATGAAACTTTAACCGGCAGCATTTTGGCATCCTGGTGTACTTTATACAATTTCATTACATGGTACGTAGGTGTAAGCAGCATTTTATCTCCTTTGGTAAGTATTACAGCCTGCAGCACGTTTATGGTCTGGGCAAGGTTTGCCATACGCACACGGTCACTGTGGTTGTTAAAAATATTAAGGGTACACCCGGCTATCATGGCATCGCGCATGGTATTTTGCTGGTATAAAAACCCGGGGTTGGTACCTTCTTCAACATCATACCATCCCCCCCACTCGTCTACAATAAGGGCTGTTTTTTTCTCAGGGTCATATTTATCCATTACTTCACTGTGCTTACGCACCAGTTCGTCCATAAAAAGTGCTGCTTTCATAGAACTGAAATACTGCTCTTCGCTAAACTTTGTAGCAGATCCTTTATTGCTCCAGTCTATTACCGAATAAGAGTGCAGCGCTACGCCCTCTAACATATGTTTAGGTATGTCGCGCATCATTACTTCTGTCCAGTGATAATCTCCGGCATTAGCTCCTGAGGCTATACGGAATAAATCTCCTGAGTTAGACCAGTCTGCCATAAAGGTTACATAACGCTTATAGATGTTTACATAATATTCGGCAGTCATGTTACCGCCGCATCCCCACATTTCGTTACCAATACCCCAGTATTTAACACCCCAGGGCTTATCGCGGTTATTCTTTTTTCTAAGGTCGCTCATAGGGCTTTTACCGCTGTGGTTTACATATTGTACCCAGTCTGTAAACTCTTCTATAGTACCGCTGCCCACATTGGCAGCAAGGTAAGGCTCAGTGCCCAGTGTTTCACACAGGTCTAAAAAGTCGTGGGTACCAAAGCTGTTATCCTCGGTAACGCCACCCCACCATTGGTTTACAATTTCGGGGCGTTCATCCTTAGGGCCAATACCATCTTTCCAGTGATACGTATCGGCAAAGCAGCCACCCGGCCAGCGCAGGTTAGGTATGCCAAGATCTTTAAGGGCAGCAATAATATCGTTACGCACCCCATTGGTGTTAGGTATTTTACTATCTGGCCCTACATAAAAGCCATCATATATACAACGGCCCAGGTGCTCTGCAAAATGGCCATAAATATTTTTGTTTATTACGGGTGCATCTTTGTTATAACCAATAGTTATTTCAGATTTTAACTGTGCCTGTACTGTGAGTGAAAAACCAAAAACAGCTACAAGAAACAGCTTGGATAGTTTTGTAATATTTGTATTCATTAGTATTGAATTAGTTAATAAATGTATATTTAACACTTTTCAAATTTAAATAAACATTTTTGAAATAAGCAAAAAAAATTTTCAAAATCTCAAAATTTTATAGAATGGTTGTTATTTTCACAAAACTAAAACGTTATACCGTTCAATATAATTCACTAAGCCATATTTGTTAAAAACTCGTATATTCGTGCGGTTACAGGCAAATTATCTCAGTATATGTTTATAGAAAGTTATAACCAACAGGAAAAAGTACTACTTGCAGTAGACTGCATTATATTTGGGTTTGATAAAGAGAACCTCAAAATTTTGCTTGTTAAACGGGATATTGAACCTGAAAAGGGCAAGTGGTCTTTAATGGGCGGGTTTCTTAATGCCGGTGAAAACCTGGACGATGCCGCCACAAGGGTATTGCACCGCCTTACCGGGCTCAGCAATGTGTATATGGAACAGTTGCGTGCCTATAGCGCGCCAGACCGCGACCCTGTTGCGCGTACGGTATCTGTATCATACTATGCGCTCATCAACATTTCTGAGCATACCGAAATCAATGAAGATTTTTCAGCCAAATGGTTTGACATTAAAAAATTTCCGGACCTTATATTTGACCACAACACTATGGTGGCAAATGCCATGAGCCGCCTGCGGTACAGGGCTTCTACAAAGCCAATTGGGTTTGAATTGCTGCCCGAAAAATTTACCATGAAACAATTACAGACCCTTTATGAGGTTATTTTAGGCGAAACCCTTGATAAACGAAATTTTATCAATAAGATAAATGCGCTCGATATTTTACTTAAAACCGATGAAAAGGATATGAAATCTTCCAGAAAGGGTTCTTTCCTCTACATGTTTGATGAAGAAAAATATAAAGTAAAAGTATCAGACGGCTTTACATTTAAGCTTTAATTTCAAGCTTTCCATTTTTAGATTTCCCAAAAACAGGTTCTGGTTCACAAATAGTTAGTTTTGGTGTGTAAAATTGTAAAAAACACATTTTTTTATTCAAACACTTGCGTATGTGAAAATATTAGTGTTATTTCGACACTTATATTTTATAACTTTTTTAACATTTATAATATACGTAGTATTAGTGAATAGCAACACAAAATGCTATAGATAAATAAAATACATTTTATGACATCCTTAAAGACTTTTGAAGTATGGTTTGTAACCGGAAGCCAGCATTTATATGGCGAAGAAACACTAAAACTTGTAGCAGAACATGCCAGCGAAATTGCGAAAGGGCTGGATGCTGAAGGTAAAATACCTGTACGGGTGGTGTGCAAGCCAACAGTAAAAACTACCGACGAAATATATGAAACGCTTGTAGCTGCCAATACTGCCGAAAATGTAATAGGCATTATTACCTGGATGCATACCTTTTCTCCTGCAAAAATGTGGATAAGGGGCCTTGCAGCATTAAAAAAACCTTTACTGCACCTGCATACCCAATACAACCGCGATATACCGTGGAGTTCTATTGACATGGATTTTATGAACCTAAACCAGAGTGCACACGGCGACCGTGAGTTTGGTTTTATAGTATCGCGCCTGCGCCGCAACCGCAAGGTGGTTGCGGGCCACTGGCAAGACCCGGAGTTACTGGCACAAATTGGCAACTGGACACGTGCCGCTGCCGGATGGTATGACTGGCAGGGAGCAAAATTTGCCCGTTTTGGAGATAACATGCGCTATGTAGCAGTAACCGACGGCGATAAGGTTGAAGCCGAATTACAATTTGGTTTTTCTGTAAACACATATGGTATAGGCGATTTGGTAGCCGTTATTAATGACGTTTCCGCAAACGATATAGAAAATCTTATAGAAGAATATAAAAAACAATATACTATTGCTGATGACCTTTTGCCCGGTGGCGAACGTTACAGTTCGGTATATGAGGCTGCAAAAATTGAAATTGCACTGCGTAAATTTTTAACAGACGGCGGCTTTAAAGGCTTTAGCGATACGTTTGAAGACCTTCATGGTATGGTGCAACTTCCCGGCCTTGCCGTACAAAGGCTTTTGGCCGATGGTTTTGGCTTTGCCGGCGAGGGCGACTGGAAAACTGCCGCACTGGTGCGCGCCTTTAAAGTAATGGGCAGCGGCCTTGAGGGGGGTAATGGTTTTATGGAAGACTACACCTATCATTTTGACCCGAATAATGAGATGGTACTGGGCTCTCACATGCTGGAAATTGATGCCTCGTTAGCAGCAACCAAACCAAGCCTTGAGGTTCACCCTCTTGGTATAGGCGGCAAGGCAGACCCTGCCCGCCTTGTATTTAACGTTGCCGGAGGCGATGCCCTTAATGCCTCTATTATAGATGTTGGCAACCGTTTCCGCATGATTGTAAATGAAGTTGAAGCAGTAGAAGTAGAAAACGACCTGCCTAAACTACCTGTTGCACGTGTATTATGGAAACCATTGCCGGATATGAAAACCGGTTGCGCCGCATGGATATATGCAGGTGGTGCCCACCACACCGCTTATAGCCAGAACCTTTCTGCCGAAACCATTCAGGATTTTGCCGAAATGGCCGGTATAGAGTTTATCCGTATTGGTAAAGGAACCAGTATTGACAGTATAAAAAATGAGCTGCGCTGGAATGACGTGGCTTTTAAATAATTATTTTATTAACCAAACCTTAAACAAACATACTTTATGGGCAAGTTTGATACCATTGACTATGTAATCTTTATTATATATTTCTTTCTGGTTGCCGGTTACGGATATTGGGTATACCGCAACAAAAAAAGCAAAGAGGATAATGTGTCTGACTCTAAAGACTTTTTCCTTGCAGAGGGTTCACTAACCTGGTGGGCTATTGGTGCCTCGCTTATTGCCTCTAATATTTCTGCCGAGCAGTTTATAGGTATGAGTGGTAATGGCTTTGTAGTGGGTGTGGCTGTAGCCGCCTATGAGTGGATTGCTGCCATAGCCCTGATAATTGTGGCTGTATGGTTTATTCCTGTTTATCTAAAAAACAGGATATTTACAATGCCCCAGTTTTTAGAGACACGGTATAATAAAACTACCAGCCTTATTATGGCCATATTCTGGCTGTTTTTGTACATTTTTGTAAACCTTACCTCCATATTATACCTTGGTGCCATTGCCATTGCAAATATGGCCGGGCCGGAGTACTTTCACATTATTGTAATTGCCATGGCTGTGTTCTCGCTGGTTATTACTCTGGGTGGTATGAAGGTAATTGGCTTTACCGATGTGATACAGGTAGTAGTATTGGTAATTGGTGGCCTTGCCACTACCTACATAGCATTAACCCTGGTAAGCGATCATTTCGGTTTGGGTAAAGATGTTATGGCTGGTTTTAACCAAATGCTGGAAACCGCACCAGACCACTTTAAGCTGATGCTGGAAAAACCGGGGCCAAATGCCTCTCAGGAAGATGTAAACAAATATCTTATGTTACCGGGTATTGCCATGTATTTTGCAGGGCAATGGATTGTAAACCTTAATTATTGGGGTTGTAACCAGTACATAACCCAACGTGCACTGGGTGCCGACCTTAAAACGGCACGTACCGGTATTTTGTTTGCCGGTTTTATGAAGCTTGCCATGCCTGTTATAGTAATGTTACCGGGTATTGCCGCTTATGTACTGTATACTAATGGTGCTTTGCAAAATGAAATGGCTCCGGGCGGCGATTTTAATGCCGATAATGCATACTCTGCCATTCTTGGGTTTTTACCAACAGGCTTAAAAGGGCTTTCGGTTGCAGCGTTAACAGCCGCTATTGTAGCCTCGCTTGCGGGTAAAGCAAATAGTATTTCTACCATATTTACTTTAGATATCTATAAAAGGTACATTAATAAAGATGCTTCTGAAAAGAAAATGGTTATTACCGGGCGTCTTGCTATTTTAGCCGCTATTGTGTTCTCAGTTGCCTTAACCTGGAATGATGCGCTTGATATTGGTGGTGCCGGTGGTTTTACCTTTATACAAAAATATACAGGCTTTTTTAGCCCGGGTGTATTTGCCATGTTCCTTTTAGGTATGTTCTGGAAGCGTACTACAGGGGCAGCAGCAGTTGCAGGGGTTATAACAGGATTTGCTCTTTCGGTTTTCTTTAATGAATATGCCGCAGCGGTATTTGGACACGAAACCCTGCTTTGGACAGCCTATCTTAACAATGACGGCGTTTATGAAATACCGTTCCTTATCTGTATGGGCTGGGCATTCTTCTTTACTGTAGTGCTTATGGTAGGTATGAGCCTTTTGGGTCCAAAAATAAACCCGAAATCTTTTACACTGGATACCAAAATGTTCCGTGTTGAGCCTTCTACCCTGGCGCTTATTGTAGTAACAATACTTTGTTTTACTGCGTTATACATCAGGTTTTGGTAATACCACAATTAAAAACAGCTTAATAAATATAAGTTTCATCTATAGTAATCACTAAGATGATAAAAATAAAGGGGCTGTCTCAAAAGGGACAGCTCCTTTTTTTTATAATCAATTCTGATTTCTCTTTATTTACTGA